>JAXHNY010000010.1:0-55802 GCA_034519905.1 Ahrensia sp. | reverse complement strand
TGGGGTGGCAGGGTGGGCTACCTCATCGGTTGAGCTGTTGTCGGGAAAAAAGCTGATGGATGTGTCTTGGGGATAATCGTCGCCGCCAGCGGCGATGTGACCAAGCAAAGGCACTTTGTCCGATGCGGATGGCAAATCATCTTCCAAAGAATAAGTGAGATTGATGCCCAGAACTTCAAACAGTTTTTCGACCTTATCAAACGAAGGCGGATGACCAGCCTTTAAATTTTTGATCGTCCCTTCATAGCCCGTGGCTTTTATCGAAGCTTGTCGCTCCGACATCCCTTTTCTTTTCAAGCCCTCTTTAATCACATCAATCAGGTTCATGGGTTCACTTAGCTACAGATAGCTATATCAGCAACAAATTTAAATAAATACGCTACACATCGCTTGACAATGAGCTACAGGCAGCTAATATAAAAATACAGACAAAAATATTGGAATGGTTAATCACATGAACGCAAATTCAATAATCCAATTGGCCGAAGTTTTAGCTGCCCATCAGGGTGTTACCCATTGGGCGATCTCACAGCGCATCTTTGGGCGCGGTGATGTGTTCTCGCGGCTGATGGATGGGCACAATTGTTTCTATTCCACGATTGAACGGGCGGCGCGGTGGTTTGGTGAAAACTGGCCAGACGACCTTTCATGGCCGGAAGGCATATTGCGGCCCGACCGGCAGATCGACGCGCGCTTTGCGCAGCGCGGCTTCACCACCTGCGAGCAAGGGGCATGAGAGCGCTGGTGCAAGATTTGTGCGCGCTGGTGGCAGTGGCGGTTTTTATTTTTGCGCTGACGCAATGGGCCAGCGTGATTGCGGTGGATATTCAACTTTGGAGGATCGGGCGATGAGTGCGGGTATTTATACTCGAAAGGTTCGTTCGTGAAAACACGCCCCGCGAAAATGCGGCAGTATTGCTCAAATATTGGCGCGCTTGTTGGAATTTAGGAATGGTTAAAAGCCCGGCGATGAGGCTTCGATGGTCAAATTTCTGCAAGCAGATATGGGTGTTGATGACACGCGCTTTTTTGATCAGTGGAACCAAGCGGCGGCGGCCTGTTTGGGGTTGATCGAAGTAGCTTTCGAGCCGAGGGCGGTGTTGATTGGTACTAAGCTACCCTGACGAGCCTAGCAATGTGACAGCATGCATTTTGATTACAAAATAGCAACGTGCGCAGGCTGCAATAAGATTGGCTGGGATGCTGTTTTTGAAGAATGCAAAGTCGCAACAACAATAGGTGACTCTTTTCGGAGAAGTTCGGCGTTGTTGAAAGGCTTAGGCGCATGACCGATGAAGAGTGGTTATGACGTTCACAATGAGATTGGTGAGCGTGTCAGCGCGATGAAGGCGGCGTGATGACTGGCGCACCTATAATCGGATGCCGCGCGGCTGCGTTTGTGGGCATGTTTCTCGCAGCACGGCATGAAGAAGCAGCACCGCCACAACTTCCCGTATGCATGCAAAAAGAAGAAGTCAAGAAACGAAAAATG
This sequence comes from Ahrensia sp., assembly GCA_034519905.1. Taxonomy (GTDB): domain Bacteria; phylum Pseudomonadota; class Alphaproteobacteria; order Rhizobiales; family Rhizobiaceae; genus Ahrensia. Next base: position 54,310 of record JAXHNY010000010.1, on the reverse strand, counting down.
GCGGCGTGATTACGTTCAATCTTGCCAATCTTGACGATTTGGACAGCGCAGCTGCCACACCCACCGCTTAATTTTCCTTTTCAAATATCAGAGTTTTTTATGACCAATCACACGTATGTTTCCGTTAAAATATCAGACATTTTGGTTCCTGAAAATCGGGCGCGGACGCTCGATCAAAATTGGGCGCAAGCGCTGGCGGCGATGTTTATCGACCATGGCAATAAGACCGCAATTGAAGTGCGCAAAGCAGTGACTTTGAGTGATGTTTCTCATGGTCATAATAGTTCCATAGTTGATGCGGGCGCTGATGCGGAAAGCTATGTGCTGGTGTCGGGCTTGCACCGTCTTGAAGCGGCAAAGATTGCGGGATGGGACACGCTCACAGTCAAAGTGATTGCTGCAAAAAGCGAAACGGCGGCGGCAGAATTTAAGCTGCACGAAGTGATGGAGAATATAGGGCGGCGCGAGCTGACAATATTGGACCGCGCGCAGCATCTTTATGAGTTTGACCGCGTGATGAAAGAGCTGCATCCGGCGCTTCGCCATGGGGGCGACCGCAAGAGCGATGAAGTGCAACAAAATCAAGACGCGGTTTTCGCGCTTCGATTGGATGTGGCCACGCAGGTCGGGCTTTCACCGCGCCGCATACAAGAGGCAGTGAAGCTTTGGAAATCGCTTTCAGGAAACCCGCGCGCGGCTGGATGGCCATTGGTTGGCGGATCATCAAGCGGGATTGATGGCTTTGGCGGGTCTTCAACCCAAGCAACAGGGTAAAATTTTGGACATCTTGTTTGATGCGACCAGTGGCATAAAATCGGTGGGCGATGCGATCCTTTTTGCAGAGCAAGGGCGGCTGGCATCGGCATCAGAGCGCAAGATCGGATCGCTTCGATCCACGTTTGAAAAGCTGGACGATAGCACATTTGATTTGCTGATGGATTTGCAAGCGCAGCGCGTGTTGGCATGGGCTGCGCGCCGCAACCCAAGCTTTAACGAAAACGCGAACGCCAACCCAAACCCGAATAGGCAAGGGGGCGATGCGTGATGGTTGACCAGAAATACTTTACCGCGCTGGAAATCGCCGAACTGGCGCAACGATTGCGGATTGGCAATGTGCCATCAACAAAGCGAGGCGTGCAAAAATATATTGAAATTAACGGCTGGGATCGCTCACCGCTGTGCCGTGACCGCCAAGGGCGCGGTGGTGGCCGCGAATATCACTGGACATTGTTTCCCGAACACATGGTCAATGCCATGCTGGCGGAAAGCCAAAAAGAGCAGGCTTTGCTTGAGCAAAAGCGCGCCATGGCCGCGCAGCAAAATGCGCTGGTCAAGCTTGGCACCACCGAACTCACCGCGCGCCAACGCAGCGTCATGGAAGCGCGTGCGGCCATCGTCAATGCGGTGTCACAGTATCAGATCGAGCACGGTGCAAGCGGCGGTCAAGCGGTGACGGCGATTTTGGAAAAGTGCGTCAATGAGCGCGCCCTCAACAGTCTTGCGCGTGCTGCCAATGACCGCGCCGGTCAAAATCGGTGCATCAGCAAATCGCAGCTTTATCAATGGATCAAGCTGCATAAAGAGCAAGGCATCGGCGCGCTCGCACCCAAGGCCACGAAAGACACGCATTCGTTTCCCGCATGGTTTTCGCCATTCATGGCGGTTTATGCCAAGCCGCAAGCGCCGTCGATCACCGATGCGCTCGATCATTTGCGGTATAAAAGCCGGATCAATAGTGACGATCTGCCGTCCTATGATCAAGTGCGGCGGAGTTTGAAAAAACTCGACAAGACCAGAGGCACACAGGCGCGCCACCGTGGCCGCGAAGGGTCTTTGCAGCTTAAAGCGCGCCATGCCTATGTGGTGCGTGACACATCGGGATTGATGCCGACATCGGTTTATACGGCGGACGGCAAGATATTTGACGCCGAAGTGCAGCACCCAAACCATGGCAGGCCGTTTCGTCCTGAAATCACGTCGATCTAGGCTCAGGACCTATTAATTTCTTGCTTTTACACTGAAGGACTGATTCACACATGCGAGGAGGATACTTGCATGTGGATTTGATTTGGCTTACTGACGTTCAAATGGCGCGGATTTCGCCCTATTTTCCGCTTTCTCACGGCGTTGCACGGGTTGATGACCGACGTGTGCTAAGCGGGATTATTTTTGTGATCCGCAACGGTTTGCGTTGGCGTGATGCTCCATCAAACTATGGTCCGCACAAAACGATCTACAATCGGTTCCTCCGCTGGAGCAGACTTGGCGTGTTCAACAAGATATTGGCCGAATTGGCCGCCATGGCGGGCAAGCCCGATCAGGTGATGATTGATGCCACGCATCTCAAAGCCCACCGCACGGCCGCAAGCCTTTTAAAAAAGGGACTATTCCCAGGCGTATCGGACGCACCAAAGGAGGCTTGAACTCAAAGCTGCATGCTGTTTGCGATGGTGCGGGCCGTCCGTTGGTTTTGCTGCTCACCGAGGGCCAAATGAGCGATTACAAGGGTGCAGCCCTGATGTTTGACGCTATTCCGGATGCAAAAGACCTGCTTGGCGACAAGGGATACGATGCAGATGGTTCCGATCCAGTCTCAAAGCACGGGGCATCGAACCCTGTATTCCACCAAAATCCAACCGAAACAACAATCCCGTTTCAAGGCGCTCTACAAAAGCCGCCACAAAATTAAACTGTTTGCAAACAAGGACTGGCGTATCACACTACGCCGTTCGCACACACCTTCATTCGCAATCGCAATTCAGCCAACTTGAACAAGCCCTAGATGTTTATACGCGCAAATGCGTTGGGTGGTCAGTTGGTCTGGCGGAAAATGCCGATGATGTGCGCGATGCGCTTCGCGTTGCTTGCATGTGGAACGGCATTCCGGCGATCTTTTATGTGGACCGTGGTCCGGGCTTTAAAAACGATCAACTGGATAATGATCTGACCGGATTTTGCGCACGGCTTGGGATCACCAAGATGCACTCGCTGCCATATAACAGCCAAGCGCGGGGCATTATCGAGCGCTATAATGGTTCGGCGCTCAATCCACTGGCAAAGCGGTTCTCGACCTATATTGGCGCGGATATGGACCGCCAAGCGCGGCAGAAATCGTTCAAGCAAACGCGCAAAGAACTGGCCGAATTTGGCACATCGTCGCAGATGCCGACATGGCAGGAATTTGTGGGCGCGCTGACGCAGCATGTGGCGCAGTACAATGAGACCATTCATGCAGGCCTGACATACCGCGATGCGGCAGGGCGCAAACATGAATTTTCGCCCAATGGACTTTGGCAGCAGGCGGTCGATCAGGGGTTTGAGCCGATTGGCGTGTTGCCGCAAGAGGCCGATGATTTGTTTCGCCCCTATGTGCGGCGTAAAACGCGCCGTGCGATGGTCAGCTTTATTACCAATTCGTATTTCCATCTTGATCTTGAGCCGTTTGACGGCCTTGAAATTCTGGTCGGATATGACTGCCACGATGCATCCAAGGTGTGGTGCCGCGAAATAGAAATCGTTAACGGCGAAGAAAGACCGGGGCGGTTGATCGCGGTGGCGCAATTTGAAGGCAATAAAGAGCGGTATGTGCCGCTAACCGCCGAACGCCATGCAACGGAAAAGCGCCTTGCCTCACGTCTGCGCCGTAATGCGGCCCATGCGCAGGAAATACAAGATGAAGCCGATCCGAAACCGCTTTTTGGCGCAGGTCGCCGATCAAAGGCGATCACAAGAACCAGTTTCAATCGACATGGGTTTCTCCTCCCAGAACCCGCCCGTGTTGATTGATGCCGTAGCTATGGAACCACGTGTCCCTCCCACACAGGCACCGGCTACGGCAACTCAAACCCAAACCTCAACCTCAACCCCCAATCTGCCTCGCGTAAAATCGCGTTTGGAAGGTGATCGCCCCGTTTTTGATGACGATGCGAAGTTTGCAGCGTGGTGCTGTGATAACCCGACAAAACTTGATGAGAAAGATCGGTCGCTTTTGCGCTCGTTACTGCAAAGCAAAAGCGACCGAGAGTATTTGCGTATCCACGGCGTTGATCTGGAAGCCCTCACAAAGCTTTTCCGGTCAGCGGCCTGAACACCAACAAGGAAGTTATAGATATGAAAAACAATTTTGTCGAGACCAGCAATGTGAGAAATTTTCACGCGGCGCTGCAAGTTACAAATCGGCGCGGTGCGGGTGAAGCCTGCATCATGGTGATCGAAGGCGTGCCGGGACTTGGAAAGACCAGCACGCTTCAACATTGGACTGCGAAAAATCAGTGCATCTATTTGCGGGCAAAAAAACAATGGCGCGCAAGCTGGATGGTCAACGAGCTGCTGGAAGAAATCCGCGTAACACCGCCCCATCGCTTTGAAGACAAATACAAGCTGGCACTCAACCAAGTGGGCCAGCGGCTTGACCGCGCGCACCGCGATGGCCAAGATTTTGCCATCGTTATTGATGAGGCGGATTTTATCAGCCGTAATGTCGAGTGCATGGAAACCATGCGCGATTTGTCGGACGGTCTTGAAGTGCCTGTGATCTTTGTCGGCATGGGCCGCATCCGCGATAATCTAAAGCGGTTTCCACAAGTCATGAGCCGCGTATCGCAATATGTCGAATTCAGACCGGCCAGCCGCGATGATGTGCGCGCGCTGGTGGACGGACTTTGCGAAGTCAAAGTGGGCGATGATTTGATCGACTTTGTGCACAAGGTGTCAAAGGGATTTAATCGCGAAGTCAAAGAGGCCATCGCCTCGATAGAACGGTATGGTTTGCGCAATCGACCGCGCGACGGCAATGGCGATGCGTTTATGCTTGGCGATATGGCCGGACAGTTTTTGATGAACGACCGTCAGTCGGGCTGCGAAATCAAAGTGCCGGAGTTTGTGTGATGAGCGGCGTTGCAACAACACAAATGGCCATTCTTGAAATCATGGCGGCAGGCCGTGCGATGACGATTGATGAGCGCGGACAAGGCGCTTGATATTGATCGCCGATTTATCGTCAACAGCTTTGGGCGGCTTGCCTGTAGCGGGTTGGTGATGCGCAATGAGACCGGTGTTTATACGATCAGCCATGACGGTCTGCGCCAACTGGCCAGCGGAAAGCCGATCAAAAGTGGACGGCAAGGCCCGCGCACCGGTGTTCGCCGGATCAAGTCGGACGGTCTGCGCCAGCGGATGTGGAATGCAATGCGGCAGTTCAGTGCAGGCGGACAACGTCATGCATTCAGCTTGCCTGACTTGTTGACGATTGCGCTTAAAGCATCAGAAGAAACACCGTCGACCTACAACAATGCGGGTCAATACGTGCTGCAATTAAAAAAAAACGGGATATCTGTTAACCTTAACGCGCCGTCAAAAGGGCACTCGCCCCGGCTCAAACGGTTTTGCGCTTTATAATCTGGTGCGCAATACGGGCGAGAAAGCGCCTGTGGTTCGGGTGCGTCAAAAGCAACTGTTTGATCGCAACACCCGCGAGGTGTTTTCATGGTGATGGAAACCCAAAATCAAACGCAAACGGCAACTCAAGAACCAACGCCAGCACAAACAATCACATGGCTTGATCTTTTAAAGGCAGAAGCGGCGCGCAGCTCAATTACGAAAGTGGCGCAGCGCCTTAATTATTCGCGCACAGCGGTGTCGTTGGCGCTTAGTGGCAATTATGTCGGTTCGACCGATACGCTGGCACGGGCTGTGCTTGATGTCTTTGGCGATGGCGGAATGATCGATTGTCCGCATTTGCAGCAACCTATTTTGAAAGATGATTGTGACGGGTACCGCACACGGGCTTTGCCGCAATCCAACGCCAGCGCGCTTCGCCATTGGCGCGCCTGCCAGTCATGCCCTCGCAACGTCAAAAATCAAAAGGAAGCCCGCTATGCTTAGTCGAGCGATCTACAATGTAAGAACCAGCATGGAAGCTGAATACGCCAATGGGCGCACCCACGGCATCAAAATGCAGGAAAGCCTGATCGAGATTTTATCAATGTGGCACACGATGGCGATGGGCCTTGAGGACCGCGTTGAGGAGTTGGAGATAACGCTTGCCGATCTGGCACCAAGTCAAGTGTCGAATGATAACAGCGTGCGCCGCACGCAAGGTCATAACAGCGTGCGCAAGCCGCAAAATAAGCGCTCGGTGGCCGTGTTTTTGGCCGAGCAGGCACAAGCGCAAGCGCAATTTCAAGGTCATTCACAGGATCAAGACCGCAATCGCAGCCCTCATTTTGGCAACAAACATCACGGCTTCAAGCGGCTTGAGTGCGTTGTTGATAATACCAAAGGAGAGCGATGATGCACGCGCCAGATCAAAATTTTTCGCCGCTCGATCACATGGTCGACCGCGCTTTTGAAAATGTGCTCGACAATTTGAAAGATAAAATGCGCGCGGCGGCACAAAAACACGTTGACCAAGAGCTAAATGCAAGGACAGCCGAACTTGCGCTTTATGAAGCGCGCGTTGCGCGCATGGAGCAGTCCAAACTGGCACCACGGCCCGTGCCGATAGATATTTTGCAGGCGGCACAGAGGGTGGCGCAAGCCGCCGTGCAATTGGAAGATGCGCAGTTTTCAGTGGGTGAGCGGCACGCGCGCGAAAAGCTGGAAAAAGCAACGAAAGCCCTTTGCAAGGCCATCAACAACCATCCTCATTTAAAAATAAAGGAAAGATCATGAGCATTGAACCAAACAATCAAAAACCTGAAATCCCAGCGGGCTTTGTCGAAGACCGCAAAGGCAATCTGGTGCGCAAGGAGAAGATCAAAGACATCGACAATGAGCGCGACAAGCTGGTCAGAAAAATAGCGAAACAAGCCAAAGACGTTTCCGGCACCTTGGCGGCGTTTCGCGCCGATGTCTTCGATATGGTTGCGGATTTTGTCGCCTTGTCATCGGAAAAATACAATGCGCCCATTGGTGGCAAGATGGGCAATGTGGCGCTGTTCAGCTTTGATGGATCGCTGAAAGTGCAGATTTCACGCGGGGAAACCAAGTCTTTTGACGAGCGCCTGCAAGTGGCAAAAAAGCTGATCGACAATTGCATCCACGATTGGGCCAAAGGTGCCAATAAAAACATCCAATCGCTGATTGACCATGCGTTTCAAGTGGACAAGCAAGGTCAAGTGTCGATTGAGCGGATTTTGGGATTGCGCCGATTGAAGATCGAAGATGAGCGCTGGGACAAGGCGATGAATGCCATCGCCGACAGCATCCAGATCACTGGATCAAAGCGATATTTCAATGTTTATGGTCACATTGGCGAAAGCGACGAATATCGACGCATTCCGCCCGATGCAGCCAACGCGTGAGGATTTTTAAATGATCCGTATTCAATGGCTTGGCCACATCTTAAAGCGCATGACCGACCGCAAGGTTTTGAGCACACCCGATCTGATTATCGGCGGTGCAGAGGATCCTTACATGCGGCGCTGGTTCATCATCCCGCGCAACCGTTGGTTCAATATTTACTTGCACGAAATCGTGCGCTCGGATGATGACCGTGCGCTGCATGACCATCCGTGGTGGAGTTTGTCGTTGGTGCTTGACGGGCAAATGCTTGAAGTGCTGCCGATCTCAAAAACAGATATCGGTCATGGGTTCGGGTTTTTATCAAGCTGGTGACGGTAAAAAAGGCCCATCTAGTTTTGCACGGTGCAAAGGCGGCGCATCGCCTTGAAGTTGCGAGAAAAAAGCACGTGCCGGACGCTGTTTATAACCGGGCCGCGCATTCGCGAATGGGGGTTTTATTGTGCCAGCGGTTGGCGGCACTGGAAGGATTTTACCAGCTTTCATGAAACAGGCGACGGAACGCGCATAGGCCGTGGTTGCGGTGAATTATGAGCAAGAGAAATCGTGAAATTTATAATAGTGAGAGCGTTGAGATCGAAGCAATCGTTTCGCAAGTGAGCGAGCGCGCTGTGCAAATTGATGATGGCGACAATCATGTTTGGTTACCGCTGGCGCAAGTGGAAGTCCGATATCACGAACGGGCGCAAGCAAGGCGCGCCACGGTGACCATTCCCGAATGGCTGGCCATCGATAAGGGGCTGGTATGAACCAGATCGCAAAAATTCATATCGCCAAAAAACAGCTGGGGTTTGACGATGAGACCTACCGCGCCATGCTGCAATTGGTGACCGGCAAAAGCAGCTGCAAAGAGATGAAACCTGCCGAACTCAACAAAGTGCTCAAGCATTTGCAGGCCAATGGGTTTGTTGCACATGGAAAAGGCGCGCAATCAAAGACGCATTTGCCCGCGTCAAAGAAAGCCTATGTGCGGCTGATTTATGTGCTGTGGTCGAAGTGTCATCAATCGGGCCAGATTTCCGATGGTTCTAAAAAGGCGCTTCGGGCATTTGTCGCCGCGCGTACGCAGCTTGCGGGGCACAGGCGCGATGATCCCGAATTTTTAAGTTATGATGAGGCATCGCCGATCATAGAGGCACTTAAAGCCATGGAAAAGCGCGGGAGAGGGTAGACCAGTGACCGTGCTCCCGCAAAATGTATCGCATGATGATGGCAGCCCGGCTGCGCAGCCGGTGCATTTTGCGTTAAGTCTTTTTGATTGGAGAGAGACACAAGAGTTGGCGGCGCTGCGTGATCGGCGCGTCACGCTTTTAAAGCGCATTCACAATTTGCCGCGCTATTCGCACAAACGCATCGTGGCTGGAAGTGAGGGCCAATGAATTGACAAGCCTCGCAAATCATGCGCTGCGAGTTGACGCTGAATTGTTTAAAGACCAAACTTAAATCCGAACCCAAAGCGCAAGGCAAACGCTGATGACAATGGGTAACAATTCAGATTTCAAAGATTTTGACGTGCTGCCATCTTCGGTGCAAGACATCGCGGAAGCGCTTGGGATCGGTCTTGTGTTCAAGCTGGTCGAGCATTTTGGCGGCGTGGAATTGCGCATTCCGCATAAAATTCACGAGAAAAGCAAAATTGATGATTTTGGGGCTTGAAGATGCGCAAGCGTTGTGCGACTTTTGCCCTGCTGACTACGATCTTTGTTCCGGTCTCCCTTGACCGCAAGAGATTGGCTGAACAGGTTGTCAAACTTGAACAGCGCGGCAACAAGCGATGGCAGATCGACGCGGAGCCTAAGGAATTTCGCCAGCGCGACGATGTGCGGCGGCTGACCAAGCTGCGGCGAATACCAAAGCCCACCAATCAAATTGATATGTTTGGATAATAGGCGGACAATGTCCGCCTTTTTTATGCAGTTATAAACACAACATCTTTCGCGGCAGATATTTTCATCGCGCGAGGCCGTTCCCATGAGTTTTCCCAATTTCAAAGAAAATGCGGCCTCGTGACGCGGGTTTTCATCCATTGTTCTGCTAGTGATAACCCCCAAACACGATAATGTGGCGACCATGGACGCTTGGCACAAGCAGCGCGGATGGAGCGGTGTCGGCTACCACATATTTATCCGCACAAAGGTATGCTTAGAGCTGGAAGGTCACCTGAGAATACGCCAGCGGCGCAAGGCGGTAATAATGCGCGCACAATTGCCATTTGTCTGCATGGTTTGAGTGAGGAAAAATTCACAGAAAAGCAGCTGACCAGCCTGAAGGCACTTTGTGTGCAGATCAACGCAAGTTATGGCGGCAAGATCACGTTTCATGGGCACAGGGAAGTGGCGGCAAAGCTGTGTCCGGTGATCGATTATAAGTCAATTTTAAAGCTGCGTGACAATGGCAAGTTGGGGTTGTTTGAGCCTGCAACGATCAGCTTGCCGATGATCGGCTTGGCGATATGTCGATGCTGGAAGCGCCAGAGGGCCGATGTGAGCCTGTTGCCAACGATCAAAATCGGCGCAAGCGGCGACACTGTTCGGCTGCTGCAACAGCGCCTTAAAGTGCTGAACTATCACTCAGGCAAAATTGATGGCCATTTTGGCCAGATGACGCGTGCGGCGGTGCTGGCGTTCCAAGCGGACAATCATTTGATTGAAGATGGGGTGGTTGGGCCGTCAACCTATGAGGCGCTTGACGATGCAAGTCCGCGCAGCATCGGCGACGCGCGCGCCAATCAAACGGTTGCCGGACACACTGCCGAGCGGTTCGCGCATCGCGCAAGCCAGCATGGCGCAGGGGTTTATGGGCACCGGACTGACGCTTGGCGGCGGTGTTACGCTGATTGAAGAGCGAGACGGCCATACCAGCGGGTATTGTCAGCCAGCCTTGGCGCTTACAAATCGATCTTTGATGCGATGGGGCCATGGCTTGGCGGCGCGATTGCCGCCGTTGGCGTGTTTGTTGTCTATCAGGCGGTCAAGGCGGGGCTGGCGCACGGCGCGATGATTACAGGTCGGGCAAAACCTTATGATGTTCAAATTTTTGGCAACGGCTTTTAAAAGCACGGTTATGCGGCAGCGCCATTCCCATCGTTGTCGGAGCCGTGCTGATGGCATCGGTTGCAGGGGTGGCAGCGGTGACAACGGCCTATGTCAAAGGCAAATCCGTGGAGCGGGAAAAGGCGATAAAAGCCGAATTAGAAACCACGATCAAAGTCCAGCAAGAAGCTATTGCCAGGCTAAATGTGCAAATCAGCGTGGCGCAAAAAGCACAAAAAAGGGCTGCACAAAGACAGATTGCCGAGGCGGAAAAGCTGCGTTAAAGGAAGTTGAAATTGATGATTTTAAAGCGGAAATTCTTAAGCGACCTGATCTTTGGGTTATCAGTCCTGATGATGCTCGGCGGCTGCGCGATATCGGGCGCTGATTTTAACGCGAGAGCGCGTGCCGAGGCACAGGCGGTGGCACCTGCAATTTCGCCGCAAGCGCTGCCGGACATCCCAGCGCTCGACGCATTGGCGTGCCGTGACCCCGGCGTGACCGCCGGTCAACCAGCATTGAACCAACTGGCTGAAAACCGCCTTGCGCTCGGCGAATGCCGCCGCCGCCATGGCCGCGTGGTCAATTTTTACAAAGACCTTCAAGCGGGTCATACAGCGCGCGAATTATCCGCGATCTTAGAAAGGCCAAATGAGGGCGCAAAATGAGCACGGAGCTGATTAAGAAAATTGATGCGATTGGCACAAAGGTTAGCAAACTTGAGACCGATATTGCGCATTTTAAAAGCGGTCAAGAAACACGCGACACACAGTTTAATGAGATAAAATTAGACCTTAGGGACGTTAAGGGCAGTGTCGGAAAATTGGAAACCGCTATGGCAACGCGCGATGTGCAGTATGATTATATCAATGCCAATTTGAAAGATTTAAAGGGTGGCATTGGCAAAGTGCTTTGGGTGCTTGGCCTTGCGGTGGTCGCCACCTTTGCGAAATTTATCATGGAAGGCGGCTTGACCGTTGGCGGTGGGTAAATGCCTCACTTTTCAAAATTAAATTTTGTTATGATGCTTTTACTCATTCTTGCGGGCGTTCCTTTGCTTGGGACGGTTGCACCTTTGATCGAAGAAAAAATCTATCCAGTGCTTGGCGATCTCAAAGAAGACGTTGCCCGCAACAATAAAAGTATCACCGTATTTTCAACCGTCACCAAAGCGCGGTCTTGCCGCGTGGAGCTTGCCGTTTTTGATTTTAAAACGATTGATGGATATGCGGTTGCGGTACAGACCAATCCAAATTTCAATCGCTCGAATGGCGGTTTGACGGTATTATCGCGGGTTATATTTTGCCATCGGCGCAAACATCTTCGGGTTGGCTGCGCCGGACACTTTATTATCAATGCAATCCGTTTTGGCTAACGCGATATAGATTTCCTGATTTGTGGGTTGAATGATGACCAGCGAAATCGATCTCAAGCGCCAAGCGCGCAATGAATATATTTACAAGCGCAAAACACAAAAGATGTTGGCGATGACAGTTGGCGTGTCTTCGGCCACAATTGGCCGCTGGAAGGCGGATGCACGCAAAAGGGGCGATGACTGGGATATCGCGCGCGCCGCGCACATGATTGCTGGTCAAGGGCTGGACGGTGTGATCACCACCGTAGTCGAAGAATTTATGTTGATGGCGCAGCACGCCATTGAAGAACTGAAAGCCGACGCGCTCAAAGAGCCCGGCGAGCGGATGGCAATTGGCGACCGGATCAAGATGATGGCTTCGCTTTCCGATGCCATGGTCAAAATGACCAATTCGGCGGGAAGACTTGCGCCAAAAATATCCGAGCTTGGTGTTGCGCAAGACGTTATCCGGCGCATGATGGAGTTTGTGCGCGAAGATTATCCTGATCATGCCAACATTATGCTGGAAATCATTGAGCCTTTTGGTGAGACGCTTGTTGAGGCATTTGGATGAGCGTTTCACCCGTCAAGCCAAAGCCCAAAGCTAAAGCTGCAACCCAATGTGTCAGCGGTCGATTTTCGCAAGGCAATTTCCGCCCATGCGGCTGAACTTGACCGCTGGGTCGAGCTGTCGGTTGATGCGTTTCCGTCCGATCCGTTGGCAAAAAGCGAACGCATCAAAAAGGTCAAAGACCGCAAGCACCGGGTATCGCTTTTTTGTGGAAACTTATCTGCCACATTATGTCAAAGGCGTGCCGAGCCCTGTTTCATCTCGACGCATTTGAGCGCGTGCCGGAAGTGTTTTTTGCGGTTGAACCAGATGGCCGTAAGAGGCGCGGGGAGGCTATCATCGCGCCGCGCGGTTCTTCTAAGTCGACGCACTTTTCCCTTGGCGCGTGTCTTTATGCCATCGTCATGAAGCTCGAAGATTATATTTTGGAGATTTGCGATGTCTGCCACGCAGGCCGCGCTTTTAATTGAGGCGATCAAATCGGAACTGACATCGAACCCGCGCCTGTCGTTTGACTTTCCCGATGTGGCAGGTCAAGGGCGGATTTGGCGTGAAGGTGAAATCGTCACCAGAAACAACATCCGCATTGAAGGCGTTGGCGCTGGCATGAAAATTCGTGGACGGCGGCACGGGCCGTTTCGTCCGGGGCTGATTTTTCTCGATGATCTTGAAAACGACGACAATGTCAAATCGCCCGAACAGCGCAAAAAGCTGGAAGACTGGCTTGATAAGGCCGTTGATGGAAGTTAGTCCCGCCCTGACGGATCGCTCAAAGTGTTTTATATCGGGACGATCATTCACTTTGACGCAGTGCTGGCGCGCAAGGCAAAGTCACCGGACTGGAAGGTCACAAAGTTTCAAGCGATCATGCAGTGGCCGCTCAATATGCCGCTGTGGGAGCGGTTTGAAGAAATTTATCACAATGAAGGTGTTGAAGCGGCCAAGGCGTTTTATGGCACCAATAAAAAGGCGCTCGATGAAGGCGCGGTGACCAATTGGCCGTCGATGCAGTCGCTTTTGTTTTTGATAACCTAAGCGGGCTAAAAGCCACAGCGCCTTTGCTTAACCCGAATATCAAAACCAGCCGATTGCCGAAGACAACCCATTTTGGCGACATCGTTTACTGGGTGCAGCGCATTCCCAATCTGATCCCGTGTTTGGGGCGCTCGACCCGTCTTTTTGAGCAAGAAGGCCAAAGGGCGCGATCAGTCGATTTCAATACAATTGGCGGGTTTGATCCGGTGACCGGCATTATGGACGTCTGCTAGAAGCCTCGATCCGCAAGCGCCTACCCGATTTGATCATCAGCGACACGATAGAGTTTCAACGCCAATATCGGTGTCATTTGTGGTTTGTGGAAAGCATCCAGTTCCAAGAGTTTTTGCGCACCACGATGATGAAAGACGCGGCCAAGGCGGGCGTTGCCCTGCCGTGCATGCCCGTCAATCCCACGGCGGACAAGGTTTTGCGCATTGAACGGCTGCAACCGCCGATTAAAGCAGGGCTTATTCGCATCAACCCAAATCAGACCATGTTGATTGACCAGCTGCAACAATTTCCAAATGGCGACCATGATGACGGGCCAGATTGCTTGGACATGCTTTGGCAATATGGCCTTCAATACAGCGCTGGTGCCCATGGCGGCGGCGGTTTGGGTGCTGGTTTGGTCACGGTCAAGCGGGCGGCGTTCAAACGGCAAACGCACAAGATGGATCAGCTGGTGCCACGGCAACCGGCTTGCAAGGATTTAGACTGTCATGAAAACAACACCCAAAGAAGCCGCCAGCGCGGCGACGCTGAAATTTGCCAGCCGATGCGGGCCGCGTGATCGCCGATGCGCGCAATGACATCACGATCCTTATTTTTCCGACGTGCTTCGCCCGGTCGATGAAACGCTGATCAAGCGCGGCGGCGCAAAAGGACTGGCAGATTTATGACGAGATCGAGCGCGACACCGAGGCTTGGTCTGTGCTGCAAAAGCGCAAAAAGGTTCTGGTTGCCCGCGAGTGGGAAGTCAAAGCGGGCGGCGAAGATAAGATCGATCTTTTTGGCACGCGATTTTGTTGAAGAGCAGCTGGACGCGCTGCCGTTTGACCGGATTTGCGAAGACCTGCTGGACGCCACTTTAAAAGGATTTGCGATCAGCGAAGTGGTGTGGAAGCGTAATAGTGACCGGATTATCATTGATGACGTGATCAGCCACGATCAACGCCGTTTTGTGTTTGACATCACTTGGCGTCCGCGACCTTTTGACGCTTGCAAATATGAATGACGGGCAAGAATTGCCGGATCGCAAATTCATCACCCACCGGCACGGGGTCAAAGGCAATAATCCATATGGTCTTGGATTAGGCACAAGGTTGTTCTGGCCCGTGCTTTTCAAGCGCGAGGGCATCGCGTTTTGGATGAAGTTTTTAGACAAGTTTGCCGCGCCAACTTTGCTGGCCGAAGTGCCTTATGGATTGCTGCCAGAAATGCAAAACCAGCTTTTGCAGAGCTTGGCCAGCTGGACATCAAGCGCTGCCATGACGGTGCCGATGGGCACGAAGGTTGGTTTTTTGGAAGCTTCGCGCAGCGGTTCGGTGACCTATGAAGAATGGGCGCGCTACTGGGACGCGCAAATGTCGATCTGCGTTTTGGGTGAAACGCTGACCACGGACACGCAAGGCGTTGGCAGTCAAGCGCTCGGCAATGTGCACGCGCAAATGTTGGACATGCTGGTCGATGCGGACGGCGACCTTTTGTCGACCACGCTGCGTCAAACGATGCTGCAATGGCTGGTTGATTATAATTTTCCGGGCGCAAAGGTGCCGCAGGTCTGGCGGGTGCGCGCCTCAAACGAATTGGCGAATGCCGAAACCGACAGCGCAAAAGCCAAGGCGGCAAAAGAAAAAGATGAGGCGCTTGCCCAAGTGGTTGCGCGCGCGGCGATGTTTGAAAAAGACGATCAGGCACGCGATTATATTGCGCAATTTAGCCCCGATGATCTTGATGATCAAATGCTCGACCAGCTGGTGTCAGCGCGGTTTTCGTTTGCGCAGCCGGTGAACCAACAACATGGTCAATCTCAATTGGAACTCGATGGCCTTAAAAAAAAAGGCTTGAAGCGTGATGGCGCACCGCAATATGACATTTCAGGCAATGTGATCACGGCGCAATTTGCTGATGATACGGATGATGTCGATGATGCTAGTGATGTTTTAAAACGCGAGCAAGCGTCTCAAAAGCAGATTTCAGATCGGCTTTTAGCGCTGGGCGATGCGTGGGACAAAGACCGCGTTGCAACATTTAAAACCATCATCGACAATGCAGCCAGTTTAGAAGAGGCCGCTAAAACCACCTTAAAGGTGTTTGCCGATCTAACGGCGGATGCTTATGCGGAAATCTTGGCGTTGGCGATGAATGCGGCTTCCTATGCGGGCCGCGACGCGGTTTTAAATGAGGCTCAATCCGACATTGGCGTGCCTGAATTTGCCAATGTCGAGGCGTTCAACAAGCCGTTCAAAGAGCAAATTGAATTTTTCAAACAAAAGTCACCGCGCCCGACAAAGCGATGGACTGACATTTTGCGCGGCGACAATGATCGCGCTTTCATCGTTTCGGGCGCTAAAGACCGCGACATGCTGGTGGACTTTCAAAACGCCATCGCCGATGCCATGACCAATGGCACAACGCTTGAGACCTTTCGCAAAGACTTTGATCACATCGTGGCAAAATATGGTTGGACGTACAAAGGCGAACGCGGGTGGCGCACGAAAACAATCTTTGAGCACAATATCCGGTCGTCCTACATGGCCGGGCGCGTCAAACAAATGCGCGATCCCGATGTGATTAAAATGCGCCCCTATTGGATGTATAAGCACGGCATGATCCGCAATCCGAAAATTCCGCGCGATCAACATTTGGCATGGGACGGGTTGGTGCTGCGCCATGACGATCCGTGGTGGGACACGCACATGCCGCCTAATGGATGGGGGCCGTGTTCGTGCGGGGTTGTGACATTGTCGCAGCGCGACTTGATCAAACGTGGCAAAGACAAGCCGGACACTGCGCCGACAATATTGATGAAACCGCAGCTCGATAAGGCAACCGGCAAATTGATTGAAGTGCCGCAAGGCATCGACCAAGGCTGGGATTATATGCCAGGTGATTTGTGGGAGCGCGGTCTTGTGCCAAGCCAACTGGACACGCTTGGTGCGCGCGCCGCTTTAAGCGTTGATGCGGCAGGCCCAATTGAAGACCTCATCAAATCTGCCAAGCCGTTTAAAGCCAAAACGCTGCCAACAGGAAAAGAAGCAGCGTTTTATATCGACAAGTTTTTGAGCGTGTTTGGCGCAGCGCGCGGTGCCGCAACGCTTTTTACCGACAAGGCGGGCGGGCATGTGCCGATTTCCGATGAACTTTTCAAGCGCGCCGACGGTGGATCAAAGCTGTTTAAACGCGGGCGCGAAATTTACGCTTTGCAGCTGGCCGAAACGCTGACCGATCCCGACGAAATCTGGGTTGGCGTGATTGATCGCCCGATACCTGCCGAACAAGGCGGTAGTTTTGAAAAGCTGATCGACAGGAAATTCATTCGGATTGACCCAAAAACCGGATTGCTGGTGATTTTTGAAATGATCAAAAGCGCTTGGTCGGCCAAGACGGCGTTTGCACCCATGAAAGCCAACAGCGTTAAAACCGATGTCAACCAAATCAATAAACGCCGATCCGGAGTTTTGGTTTACAAGCGCAAAGAGTGAAACATAAAAAAGGCGCAACGGGGTTGATCCCTTGCGCCGTGGCTGCGTCTGCACAGGGGCCATCAACGCCCTTCCTCGCAACACCAAACGACCTAAACTGGCGCGGCATGAAAAGCAAGTGAGGATTAAGAGTTACGATGAGCGGCATATCTTTAACAATCCAAATCGACAACAGCCAGCTTGAAGCGCATTTGCAGGCGTTGATCGATAGGATCGGCAATTTAGCGCCGTTTAATAAATCAGTTGGCGAACACATGCTGGTGTCGATCCAAGAAAACTTTGACAATGAACAAGGCCCAGACGGGCAAAAGTGGCAATTTCACTCGCCCGTCACAGTGGAAAATAGATTGCGCAAAAACGGCAATGCGCCGCTGACCATTTTGCGCGATACGGGCGCGCTGGCCGGATCGTTTTCCTATGAGGCGGGCGCAGACCAAGTGGAAATCGGCGCGCCGACGAATTTATGCGGCCATTCAGCATTTTGGCGGTCAGGCCGGACGCGGCAAAAAGAGTCACTATTCCGGCGCGCCCGATTTTGGGGGATTGGGCCAGAGGATGAAACGGAAATCGGTTTGATCGCAGAAGATTTTTTGAAATTCTAAATTTGCGCGCGATTATCATGTTGTCGGGCAGCAAAAGGGGGCAAAAAAGCGAAATCGATTTTAAGGGCTTTTGAGCGCGTTTGAAGCGGTCCAGATGAACCGATGTAGCGGCAAAGGGTGCCTTGCCAATTCTAACGCCCTCTAACGGGGGTCTGTGTCGATGTGGATGGGTTTACGACGAAGGGTTTTTCAATTTTGACTTGATCAAAGTAGATTTTGTGATCATATTGGGGTTCTAGCACATTTTCATAAAAATACACCAAGGCGGACATTGTCCGCCTTTTTTGCTGTTTTGGCAAAAGCATAATGGCCCCACAAATTGCAGTGGGAACCAGAAATGAAAAATAGCAACGGCGATATTCGCATTGAAGTTTTCCCGTCCTGGCACGTTTACGCCCATGGTTGGAAAGCCGATTTCGTATTCCGCCGCTGATCTGGCTGGGATTGCGTCAAAGTTATGAGTCCCGGGAAATGCACCATCAGCTCCGATTGTTATGACCATCCGTCGACCGACGCGCCCGCTTTCGGGTGGGTGAGCGGTTTTGAATATGATGCGGACAAAGGTTTGCTTTTTGCCGACATTGGCGAAGTTGAACCGGCGTTTAGCGATGCGGTCAAGGCAGGTCGTTATAAGCGCGTTTCGATGTCGTTTTATGCGCCCGATGCCGTCAAACAATCCGGTGCCTGGCCAATGGTATCCAAAGCATGTTAGTTTTTTGGTGCGGCTGCGCCCGCATGTGCCGGTTTACGGCCTGTTGCCTTTGCCGCGATAAAAGAAGACAAGACCGTCACTTTTTGACGCAGCTTTTGGCGAGCCGGGCTTTGCAACCGCCGCCAGCGGCATTTCTGCGCAATATTAGAGACTGGATGATCAGCAAGTTTGGCTTGGAAGAAGCCGGAGCAAGGTTTTACCGTCCTACCGCCTTGAGTGGTTAAGCGAAGCGGAAATCACCAAGCCTGATATGCCGATGAACGGCATGGGCCGATCCATTTACGCAACCGGTTGAGGTTTTAAGTGCACAGCAAAGGAAAATCGCATGACACAAGAAAGAAATGGCGGCGATAGCGCGCCGCGAAACGATCTAAGCGCAAAAAGAGGCAAGCTTTGCTGCCCGCGAAGCAGCCGTTGCGGCGGCAGAAAAAGCGTCAATGAGGCCGATTTCTTAATGCAGCCTTTGCCGAAAAGCTTGTTGCTGATCCAAAAGCTGCTGCCTGCGCAAAAAGCGAGATGTTGTCGCATTACTGAACGGCTTACCTGTTGAAAGTTCCGATCTCTCTTTGCTGATGGCGCTGCAACTTCAGTGGTTGAGGGCTTGCGAAGAAAATTCTAAGTGACCAGCCGAAAGTTATCGAGGTTCGGCGCTGCCGATCTTGCTTGCGCTACGATGTCCCAAATAATTCCGATCAGGCAAAAAGCATAGCCCAGTTTTGCCGCCGACGACACAGATCGTTATTGATGTGAGCCAAATCGCGCTCGATCAAAAAAGGCACTGCAAAATTCCAACTTGAAAACCCTGGCACGACCTATGTCGATGCCGTCAAAGCTGTCAGCTAGGAGGCCGAACCGATGAATATGTTTAATTCTGTTTTAAATGGTTTAAACTGGTGTCGGCATCGACGCTATCGCGGCGACCGATCTTGTCTGGCTTTAATCGATGTGGCAGTTGCCGCTGCCGTCGCGCCTGTAAAAGGCATTGCGCTCAATCCAGCGGCAGCGGGCGAAGCTTTCCCCGTCATGCTTACTGGCATGATCCGCATCAAAGCCGATGGCGCGATCACGGCGGGTGACAAGATTGTTTCATCGGCAACAAAAGGCAGCGTGCAAGGCGGGCGGCGCGACACCTGCCAATGCGTTTGCCATTGCGCTTACACTCGGCAACCGACTGGCCGCTTTTGTTGATAATCCTCATCGCGCGTTAGGCGCACGTTTTAAAAGAAGGTCATAAATTATGAACAACACCTAGGCAACAATCGCACGGCTGGCGTGGTCGATGTCATTTTGTCAAACTATGCGCGCGGCTATCGCAATGCCGATATGATCGGCACGGCTTTGTTTCCCATTGCGCCGGTTCCCGCGCGCAATATCCGGCTGATTAAATTTGGCAAGGAAAGCTTCCGGTTGCTGAATACGCGCCGTGCGCCGGGTGCTGCGACCAAGCGCGTCCAATACGGAACTGCATCGGATCTGGCCGATTGCGTTGGTGCAAGACAGTCTTGAGGCAATTGTGCCCTATGAGCATCAGCAAGAGGCCGAAAATGTGCCTGGCATTGATTTGGCTGCCAACGCGATCAAAATGGTGCTTGATGTTGTTGAGCTTGGCCATGAAGTTGCCAGCGCCAATTTGGCGCGGGATGCGGCCAATTATGGCAGCGACAATAAGCTTGCTTTGGCGGGCACGTCGAAATGGTCTGATCCAAACTCCGATCCGGCCAAAGCCATCAAAGATGCCAATGAGCAAATCCGCCGCAAGACGGGGCGTTATGCGAACACACTCGCGCTCGGCCCCGATGTTGCCACCGCGCTTAAAACGCACCCGAAAATCAAAGACAACTTTAAATATACGTCATCGGAAAGCATCACGACCGATATGCTGGCCAAATTTTTTGAGCTGGACAAGGTGGTTATCGGCAAGGCGGTGTATTTGCCGGAAGAAGCGCCCGAAGATGCGCTGGCCAATGATGTTTGGGGCGATGATGCCATTCTTGCCTTTGTGCCCAATGACACAACCGGCAATTTTCAAGTGCCGTCCTTTGGCTATCAGTATGAGCTAAACGGTTATCCGCAAGTCGAGCAGCCTTATACGGAGCGCAACATCAAGTCGTGGGTTTATCCGACCACGACCGAGCGGCGCGCCTATCTGACCGGTGCCGATGCGGGCTTCCTGTTTAAAGCAGCGGTTTAAGAGGTTTTGTGATGGCAGATATATTCGCTTCAATGCCGGTGAGTTTTAACGGCAAAATCATTCCCGCTGGCCAGCCGATAGAAGGCTGCGACAGGCTTACGAAATTGCAACTTAAAAAGCTTGGTATTGTGGTTTCGGCATCAGCAGCAGAAGAGAGTGAAGCTGGAACTGGAACCGAAACTACAACAAGCGCCAAAGCACAAAGCGGAAACAACAACAACAGCAACGACAGAGAGTTCGTCTTAGCGGATTGCGTGCCATCAATCTGCTAACGCGGCGGGCATTTGCGCGAGGCGGTGCCCGCCCACTTAAAACCAACCCCGATTGAGGAAAGCGATATGTCAAAATTGATTGCCATTGATGATCTGATCGCCTTAATCGGTTTGACCGAATTGTCACAAGTCGCAGGCACCGGAAGCCACAACACGGAAGGTGGCCGTGCGCTCGACGAAGCGCAAATCAATGCGGCGGCAAACTTTGCCGACGATATGATCAAAAGCTATGTGGCGGCGCGCTTTCCCATTATTCACACGTTAACGCCAGCCAGCACGCCCGACATGCTCAAAGGCTATGCCAGCGACATTGCGCGTTATCGCTTGCGGCTGCGCAGTGGCAACCGCAACACCAC
Organism: Ahrensia sp.; assembly: GCA_034519905.1. Classification (GTDB taxonomy): domain Bacteria; phylum Pseudomonadota; class Alphaproteobacteria; order Rhizobiales; family Rhizobiaceae; genus Ahrensia. The sequence goes on along the minus strand of JAXHNY010000010.1, from coordinate 33,176 downwards.
AACCGACGAAGTGGAAACGCGCTACCGCGATGCCGTTGCATGGCTCAAAGATGTGTCGCGCGGCATTGTCAATCTTGACTTTCACGATGTTGACGGGGGCGCAACGAATGCGGGCGCAGACACCCATCAAACGGGAACCGTGCGCGCGATAATTCCTGATGGCCGCGCCGCTGCCGTGTTGGATGGCTACTGATATGACCGCGACAGCTGTGCATACGCTGATTGATGCGCGTCCGCCATCTTATCTTGAGCAAGTGGAAAACGCGCTTGTCGCCGCGCTCAAAGAAGGCGTTGACGGGTCGATCAAAGTTGAGCTTTCCCGCTGATATTTCTGGCCTATGATTTTGCCAACCTGAAAGGTGCGCTGCTGGTGCATTATAAAGGCGCAAATTTTACCAAGCGCGAAGGACCGGCAAACCCGTCACAAAATCGGCGGATGAATTTTGCCGTTTGTGCTTTTAATCCGCCAGCTGCGCGGTCACACGGGCGCTTATCACGCGCTGGAAGATGCGCGGCTGGCGTTGCAAGGCAAAGCCTTTGCGGGCGCTGGTCCGGCGGAAATTATATCCGATGCGCTGGTGGCCGAAAGCCAAGGGCAATGGCGTTTTAAATTGTGATCGGGCTTAATGCGCCAGCCAGTTGCGCGCAGCTGTCAGCCCGGCACCGCTGATGCATCCGGTAACTCAAACGCAAACGCAAACGCAAACACAAATCGCTGGCCACGCAACGGCCTGGTTTGACGAGACAAGAGATTGAAGACGATGACCGCAAAATTCAAATACACTGGACCGACATCGGCCATCACGATGTGACACCGCGCACTACCGAAGGCGCAAAAGATGCGTTTGCGACAGATCATCGTGTTGCACCCAAACGATATTTATTCGGATTTGCCACAACAGCATCCGCAAATCGCCAATTTGATCGCGCGCGGGCTTTTGGTTGCAACGCCAGAACCCGCGCCTGCAATTCAAGCTGAAGCCGAACCCAAAGCCAAACTCAAGGCCGAAGCCGAAGTCAAGAAGAGGCCTGCCGCATTGCCGAAAAAGAGACGCGAGCAAAGCTAAGATCGGCACCCAGAGCCTTTAAGGCAACGACCATCAACAGTCACAAGGAAACAAGAATATGACAACCAACTTCCACCACGGCCCTGAAGTTATTGAGCACAAGGACGGCGTTTCTGTTGTGCGCGATGTCAAATCGGCCGTCACCTATTTAAACGGACTTGCGCCGATTGGCCTTGTTCATGATACGGCAGAAAAAACGCGCTAAATATATCAACAAGCGCGTGATTGTGCGCACCCGCGCGGAAGCTGCTGCCGCCTTTGGGCCTCAAGTCGAAGGCTATAATATTCCGCAAGCGCTCGATGCCATCTTTGATCAGGGCGCAGGCGGAACAATTATCGTCAACAACGTGTTTGATCCCGACATTCACGCAACGCCAGCGGCGGTAACAACGGCGCAGATCATCGGTGCCATTGATGCAAACGGCATCGCAACGGGTCTTTCGGGCGCTTATGAATGTTACAACCGCTTTGGCTATTTCCCAAAATTCCTGTTGTCGGCGCAGTCAAGCGTTCCAGGCGTTCGCGTCGAAATGGACGCGGTTGCCCGTAAGCTCAACGCCATGGCGATCTGCGACCTGCCTGCCAGCCGGATTGACAAAACAGCAAGCGGTTGAAACGCGCGGCGTGAGCGGCCTGATCAATTTTAACACCTCAAGGGTGCGCGCACAAGACTTGTATTATCCCCATATCAAGGTGGCCGATGCAATCACTGGCGATGAGGCGGTTGGAGCCGTTGTCGCAGCGCTGGGCCGGTGTGGCGATTAAAACCGATCTTGAGCTTGGCTACCACCATTCGGCATCAAACCGCGAGATTGCGGGCGCTGTTGGCACCGAAGTCGATATCAACTTTTACCCGTCCGACACGCAAAACGATACCAACTTTCTCAATGAGGCGGGCATCGTCGCCCAGCCTGCCATGCGCTCATTTGCCATCGGCTTTGAACTTTTGGTAACCAAATCAGCGGCGTTTCCCACGTCAAGCCATGTGGAGAACTTTATCCATGCCCGCCGTACCGCTCGACCAGATGCATGATGCGATCACCCATTTCGCGCTTATGCAATACTCATCCGAGCCGGCTGGAAGCGCGCGCAAAATGTCGAAGCGCTGGAAGAAGCGGTCAACGGATTTCTGCGCCTTAAAATTAGGGCCAGGCGTTCTTTATGGCGGCACCTACCGCTTTGACCGCGCCAAAAACACGGCAGCGCAGATTGCCGATGGCCGCTTCCACTACACGCTTGAGTGCCATCCGACATCGTTGATGGAGCGCCTGACAAACCACTCTTATGTCGACACCAAATTCATCGCCAATGCGTTGGCGCTGGCCGCTTGCGATCTGTCCGAGATTGCTCGGACACAAGGAAAGGAAATAAAGTCATGGTTCAGAAACTTGGACAAATTACCAATGCTGATCTGATGCTCAACGGGGTCGATATCAAAGGCCGTGTCAGCGAATTTGAAATGGGCGATATTGGTTCGACCGAAGTTGAACACGCCACACTTGGCCAAATTGGTGTCTTAAAAGTGCCCGGTCGGCCCTGGCAAGCCATTGAAGGCAAGATCGCGTTTGAGTGGCTTGATGAGGCCATTGAGCGCGATTTGATGTTACCAACAAAAGTGCACCGCGTGCAGCTGCATTCTTATGTCGATGTGTTGGTGCCGATGGTCACCGCCACAGCAATCTCACACGCTGGTTACCCATGTGGGTTTTATGGTGATGAAACGCGCCGGTGGCACTCTGCCAAGCGCCCAGCGATCAAATGGAGCACTGAACATACGATCAGCATTGTGTCGTTTGTGCAAAAGGTTTATGGTGAAGCAACGCCGATTATCGAGCTTGATATTTTCAACTGCATTTATAATATCAACGGCGTGCCGGTCTGGCACAACGTCCTGAAGGCGTAAAGACCTAAACTCCATCACTAAAGCATACCAAGAGGCGGACGTTTGTCCGCCTTTTTTGCGTTTTGCGCGCGCGTAATGTTTGGCTGTCCGCCGCGCATAGCGGGCCATTGTCACCCACTTTCAAAGGCACTGGGGCGCGCCGGTGCCGATGCCTCGCAAAGGTTTAAACACTCATGTCTGACACGAAAAAAGATTTCACCGGCGTTCGCGCAAAACTTAAAAAATATGCGGATGACCACAGCGCGCCAAAAACCAAGACCCTGCCCCAATCGGGCATTAGCGTCGCTATTCCCACTTTTATCAATCACGGACTTTGGATGGCCGCGCAGCGCCAAGCGCAAGGGGATGTCGCCAAGGCGCAGGCCGCATTTGTCATCAGCGCTGTGACTTTTGAGGGCGAAAAGCTGACCATGGCCGATGTGCAAGCCGGATTGCTGGATGCCAAGGACATGCTGTTTTTGATTGGCGAAGTTTTTGGCGATGGCGATGGAGACGTTGAGGAAAAAAAGACGGAAACGCTGGCGGCGGAAGCGATATTGGCGGACTAGCCAAATCGAAATTGTCGCATCCGGTTGACCACGTGTTTTTACCGTTGAAAAGGGTTTTGACCACGATGCCCTGCTAACGCCATGATGCGGGCGATTTATCGTTTTTTGTTGTACAGCCCGGCTGGTTGACTTTGACTTCGCCGTCCTGCCAGAATACACAAAGCGGCGATATGTCGAACGATGGTTTGCCGTTTTCTGCAAAAGGAAAAATGCGATGGTTTTCAGTGGTTTTCAGCGGTCGACCGCGCCAGCAAAGTCAATGGGAAAAATCATGTCGTCGGAAAAAAGATGGCCACGGTGCCACTGAAGGCGGGTCACCGGCTACGCAGTCGGCGAGATCAAATTCTTAAGACGGCACAAGCGACAGGCGATATTGTCGCGCGCAGATGGACGGCGCTAAACGCGCCTCGCAGGCCACATTCGCTTGGCATGGTGTCGGGCGGCGCAAAGTCGGCCCGGTCACGGCATTAGCATTTTCACCAAAAGACCGTGGCGCTGGGCAAGCGCGACTTTGGCATCATCAGTGCCGGACTATCTAAAATGCACGGCGGTGTTGCGGTTGCCGCCGGTCTCATGACCACCGTCTATGGTGGCGCAGCGCTGGCGGCGAGGGTCAATAGTGGGCGTTGCCTCACAGTTTGAAAACTTTCAAACGATTTTGGAGACCACAAGAGGGATCGTCGGAAAAAGCCAAATTGGCTATGGACTGGGTTAGCACTTTTGCCGTTGGGCATTTCTGACCTTGGAACTGTTACGGACAGATTTTGTCAAACTTCGGTCATACGGGGATTGGACCCAACCAGCCTATGTTGCAATCACTCGGTGACACATCAGCGGCGATGGGGAAAACCATTATTGCAGGCCGTTGAAGCCGTAGCCGATGGCGGTGATGGGCCAAAATGAACGCATGAGAGAATTTGATATAACGGCCACGAAAACCGGTAAATTCATCGAATACGAATACACTAACTCTACTGTCAAGTTAGTGCGTTCAAGTTGTCAAAGCCAATGACCGCACGCCCGGCAATTCAACTTAAAAAACCATTGGAATCATGAACGAAAAATACGGCGTTGCGATGGAAAAGCTCGCCAAAGACTTGGGATAACATGGTGGCAAACATGATGGACATTTGGGGTTAAGTTTCCAAATGATGATCATGAGTTCGGGTCTGTTTGACTGGATGAAGGGCAAGTTGCAGCTTGTCCTGGACACGATCAACAAGAGGCCGACCGTGAGCACGCTGCAAGAATGAACGAAACCGCGGCATCGTGCCAGTCGATCCAGTCGGCCTTGATGGGCCTTCTGGGATTTTGCTGGTGCATCCTACACGGCGCTTAAAGAATTGAGCGGCGTGCTGTCATCGGCCTCGGACTATGTTGGCGGCTGGAAAAACCTTGCGATGATTTTGGGCGGTTTTGCCTTTGCGCCCGCGCTGGTGGCAACGGCGGTTGGCCTGATGCAAATTGGGTCAGGCATTGCCTTTATTGCCACGGCGCTCGCTGCCAATCCCGTTGGTGGTTTGGCGTTTGCCCTCATCACTGGTGGTGCCTGTTGCAGTTGCACGCAAAGTTGGGCCTCAATAGACCCTTATTTTAGCAGTCTTTTTACCAGCTATCTGGCGGGCGCAGCATACCGCTTGGGACTGGATCAAAAGCCTATTCAGTTGGGTGCCGGACTTTGGCGCGTGGTCGCTGCCAATGCTGGATGTGACGGCAACCTTTGAAGCAACATTCGATCGTTGTCAAAAACTTTGTACTAGGTTGGTCGCCGATGGCGCTGATTTGGAAGCTGCCAACGCTGGATGTGGCAACGCTTGAGGCGGCATGGGCTGGCGTTAAAAGCCTGTTTAATTGGTCGCCGATGGCAATTATCGCCAGCACTTTCGGTGGCATTGCGGGCACCATTGGCGGGGCTATATCTGCGATGCGGCCAATGTGGCAGGCGCGGCTTGGAGCGCGCCTGACAAGCGTACTTTCAAACGATACGGCCATTGACGCATTTGCAGCGCGCAGATCCGGTTTTCAATCGGGCGGACAGCAGCGGCAACAAACCTTCGAGCGCGCCTTCGGTGCGCGGGCAGTCGATATCAGCGCGTGGGGGCGCAGATTAACCTTTAATGACTCAAGCTGCGCGGATTGCGGGAGCCGTCCAGCAAAGCGTTGGCAGCGCGCAGTCCTATTTGGCAGGCGTTTCGTTTTATCACCACGGCGTGCGGATGATGGACACATTGGCCAGCGGCATGCGAGGGCGCGGGCGTGGTAGTCAGAGCCGATAAAGCCACGATGCAACGGTAAACCACCCACCTTCGTCGCCCGCTAAAGTAGGCGGCCGCTCAACGACATTCACCGGTTGAAATTGGTGAGACCGTTGCTCGATCCGCGCTGAACGATGGTCAAGGCGATGCGCGCGGCGGCGGCGGCGACCATGATGGCTACAACGCCTGCGACAACTGGCCTGCCATGGTAAACGCCACTTCACAACCGCTATGGCTTTGACAGCAGCATATTTCACGTGTTGAAGCGACCTCTGCACATGCCGCGCAATCAATTATGCCTGCGGCAGGATGCAAGATCAACGAGTGGCGTCGGTCATCGCGCGATTTCCGGAAAACGCCGGATGGCAAAGCGGGTAGTGCCAATCGCCAGTGCAGCTCAAAAAGTCGGTGCTTATCCGATCCTTGGCGACATTCACATTGTATGGATCAACGGCGACCGTCAAGACTTCTCTATTTTAAATGCTCGACGATCACAAACGCCAGAATCGCCAGCTGATAAGCGAAGAAGCGCGCCACGAAAAGCGAAAGGCATTTTAACCCATGATTTTTGCTTATCTTGGCAGCATCCGCTCTAAGTCAAACGCGCTCACCGGCCCACTGGCCAGTCGATCCAGCCTTGCCAACCTTTTTGCGCATTATGATGTGGCACGCGGCAAGCCGACATGGTCGGCGAAGAACTGGACACGCAAGTGTTTGATTTTTTCTTTTCCGAAGAGTTTTGCGCACCAGCCCTTGAGCTTGGCAAATTGGAAACCGCGTTTGCGCTCAAAACGCCTTTGCCGCTGATGTTTACGTCGGGCGTCTATTTGGGCAAGCGCTACAGATCGAACGCTTGACGAAAGTGCTAAAAACCAACCGGTCGGGCGGCGTGGTGCGCGTTGAGGGCATCAGTTAGGTTGCTCGAAGCGCCGGTTGTTTCTTTGCTGGATTGATCACGTCAATTGCGCGCAGCGCGGCACAGCCATCGCGCGTCAGCAGCGCAATCCCAATGTCAAACGATAATGAGGCGTTAGACTATGACAAATTCTAACGGTCATTTTGAGCACAAAACCATCGACGGCGACCGCTGGGATTTGCTGGCCTATCTATTATGGCGATGCGGGCAAACGATCGGTTTTGATTGAGGCCAACCGGGCTGTTTATCGATCCACTGGTCATACCGCCGCTGGTCTGTCATCGGGCATGAACAGGCCGTATTGCCGATTATCGATGATGGTGCTACTGATGCGGACTTGCCGCCGTGAAGCGCCAGCAGCGATTACATCATGACAAGCGGTTTGCCAGCACCTTATTTTCGGTTGATTTATCAAGGCACGGACATAAGCGGCGATATGGACCCGATGACCACCGCGATCAATTATGTCGATAATTTGCACGGCAAAGCCGATGAGATCGACGTGACCGTGCAGGATAAAGATGGCCGCTGGAAAGGGTCTTGGAAGCCTGAACCGGGCGATACCATGGATCTGACAATATACGACGGTGCAGGCGGTGTTTTGCCGTGCGGCACGTTTACGAGATGGATGAACAAATACCACGGGCGATCGCGGCGGTGACATCATGACCGTGCGTTTTAGCGGTACCGATCACCAAAAAGCGCTGCGCACGCAAAACACCAAGGAGCTTTGAAAAGCAAAAATTGTCTGCCATCGTGCGCGAAGTGGCAGGCAAGGCGAAACTCAACGTTGAAGGCCAGATCAGCAGTCTTTTCTTTAATGGTGACGCGCAGCGCCGCCGACGCCAGTTGAGTTTTTGTTGCGCATGGCCGAAGAGACGGGCCACTATTTCAACGTGCGCAATAAAAAGCTGATTTTCACCAATTTCAAATCGATTGACGGGCGCGGTGCGGCCCTTTCGGTTTTTCATGGCGACCGCGCGCTGATGGACTATTCGTTTCAGTTTAAAACCGTCGATTCCTATTCCAAAGGCAAGGCGGCTTATCTGGATCAAAACAAAAAGAAGAAAAACGAGCATGAGGAAAGCGATGGCAAGATCAAAACCGGTGACACGCTGTTCCGGCGAGCGCATGAAACAAAGAGCCATGCGGCAGCAGCACAATCCGAAATGCATTTTAAAACACGCAAGTTTTTCCGGTTCCGTGACCACCGTTGGCAATGTGGCGCTGATCATGACGACACAAATTGAGCTCGTCGGGTTCGGCAAATATTTCGGGCAAGCGCGTTGGTATTGATGACGCGGCGCATAATTTGACGCGCGGCGGCTACACATCAACGGGAAGCTTGGTCGATGCGCGTGGATAATTGTTAAGTCGACGAGCGATTTGGTCAGCGTCTGGAGCCTTCTCAGCTGCTGCAATTACCGCGGCAAAGACGGCTGCAAGCGCTTGGCAATTGCTGCATTTTGGCGGCAGAGGCGATAAAACACTCAAGGACAACCATGATGCGCCAATCAAGTGAATACGCTAAGCAACATAACAAACGCGGGATCGACCGACGACCCGAAAAATGCGTAAAAGTCAAGTTTGACGACGAAGACGACACCGTGTCGATGTGGGTTGATGTGCTAGCCAAATCATCGGGATCGACAAAAACATTTATGATGCCCAATGTGGACGATGAAGTGTGGTGCTCGCTTGATGCAAAGGGTAGCGAACGCTGCGTCATGGGATCAAAATACAATGACAGCGAGACACCGCCGTCTGACAATGATCCATGACGCTGACCGACGCTTTTGGCAGGTTGCACATTGACGGCTCAAATTTGATTGTCGAGGCCACCTGCCGGCAACATCACGCTCAAAGCGGGCGGCATCATTATTGAGGCAGGCGGCAAATCGCAACATCTGGGAGCGGAAAGCTCACAAACAACGGCAAGAATGTCGGCCACGATCACAAACACAAAAAAGACGTGACACCTGGTCCATCGCCAACCGGCGAGCCGCAATAGCTGATTTTAAAATTGAATATCGATCAAATGCGCGGGACATTTGTCCGCCTACGAACTACGCGCGCGCGTATCAATGCCCCATGCAAAACAAAGACGCCATTTCTTTTAACCATTGGTCGTTGCGCGTTGGCCGCCCAAACGTGCAGACCCGCGTCACCGCGCCCTATTTTGGCGAGATCGTGACGGCGGACGATGATTGCGCAGGCATTGCCATCTTGTTTTGACGACGCAAGGGGTCGATTATATGCCCGAAGCCTGAAAAGGATAAAACTTGATGCCGTTTATTGACCGGCACGCGCAAGTGGCCATTCCAATTTGGTGCGCGTGATTTGGGATGCGCTGGCGATCTGGGAGCCGCATTGTGGTGCAAGATATTAAATTGACCAAGTCGGCGAAGCGCATTTTCAGTGCAAGGTTTTTTGGCGGCCGCATGGAAAGTGTTATTGATGATTTGCGCCTGACGGAAGTTGCCTTTGCCGGTGGCCGCGACCGCGAATTGCGGGTGGCCTGATGGCCTATGAACCCGAAACATTGACGCTGGAAGCCTTGCGCGAAGTGCCAGCACCGGACGGTTGCAAAGCGCGATCCGTCTGCGAGTAAGACCGAAATTGATCCGCCTGTTGAGCGCTTCTGGGACGCACGCTTTATCCGTCACAAACGGGAATGTGTGTTCGACTGAAGTGGATGGCGCTATGCCGAAGCTGGTCTTGGCGAGGAAGCCGTTCAGACAGCGTTTTTGGAAACCGCGCGATCTGAAGGCAAGCGGTCGCCATATTGGCTGATGAAACTGGGCCAATGTACCTCGCACGTTTCGCCTGCAAGAGCAATATGCCGCGTGCAGCGCTCGGTTTACATTGTTCGGCACCGCGTGCCACCTCGCGTGGGGGGCAGGGGAAAATCGTGGTGCCTGCCATGACGCGGGTGTCGGCTGGCGCAAATTTGGTTTTTAGTAGCAGACCCGCGTATTATGGTCATTCCTGCCGGTCAAATATGAGGACCTTCGTACTGATTATTGCCGATGAGGCGGAAGGCGCGATTTATAACCGTCGGTAGCTACCAGCAAAATAGAAGGATTTGTCTCCGATCCTATCGCATTTGTGTCCAGCGTTAGCAAATTTGACCCATCTGAGCGGTGGGTCGACGCTGAAAACCGATGACGTTATCGAGTTGCGGATTGTCAATCACTTTTGAGCGCGTTTCAAAGGCGGGACCACGCTCGGGGCGATGCCATTGAGAACGTCAAAGCGAGCAAATCCGGCGATTGTCGATGTGGAAGTTGTGCGGCCAATACCAGGCCACATCCACATAACGCCATTGATGCAAAGAACGGTGTTTCAAGACGATGCCGTGGATGCGGGCGATCTTAACCCAGCTTATTTGTCGCCAGAAACCGCGTACCGGATGGGCGATTATGTATCTGTTCGTCAGAACAACGCCAGTAACCTTTGATGCGGTGATGACGCTCTAAAATTGCGCCGGGCAGGCAACGGGCTGGTGGCGCAAGCTTTGAACAGACCATTGAGGCGCGCTTTGCCGATTGGGGAAAAAGCATGGTGCGCAGCGATTGCGCCATCGGCACGCTGGTTGAGGCGTACGAGTGCGCCAAAGTCACCGGCGGTGTCGGCGTGACTGGGCCAGCGCTTTGCGTTTACCGATCTGCCGAAAACCAGCTTTTGCGGTTTTGGGCCAGTTAGTCATATTTCTGATTGTTGAAGGTGCGCTAATGTCTGGTTTCGAGTGAAACAAGCCATTGTGCCGCCGTCGATCTTGCCTGCTGGTGTCAAAGACGCGCGCCAAGAATAGCCTTTGTCGACCTGCTGGATGACACGCTCAAAGGCCTGTGAGCTTTCCACTTATGTGATGAACGATGCCCACACGGTGCCAGCCGATTTGCTGCCATTTATGGTGCGCGAGTTTTCGGTGGAAGAATTTATCAGCACCGATTTGCCTGACGAATTTGTGCGCCGTTTTATCGCCAACGCCTATGAGCTGCACGCTAAAAAAGGCTATGTGGAAGGCACGCGGCTTGGCCTGCGCATGCTTGGTGTTGAAGTCAGCGTTGAAGCAGTGGTGGCGGCAAGTGCACGCAGGGCGAAACCCAGACACTCATCTGGTGACGGCCTATCTCAACGAGCAAATCTTTGCCGATGAGCAAGTGTTTCTCAATGAGAAAGTGCAGCGTGCTTGCGTCAAAATTATCGACGCAACCAAGCGCTGGTCGCAGGACATCAGCTTTCAATTGGGTGTGGGTTATAAAAATCAAATCGCCGCTGGTCAATGCACTTGCCGCCGCGCAAATGCAGCACAAAACCATTGAGGCTGGGCGCGACACGGATTTTCATGGTGCGCTTGGTGCGGCCTCGGCACTTGCTACCGTTCAAATGCAGGACAAGACAATTGATGCGGGGCGCGACACAGATTTTCACGGAGGCTTGATCGCTGGATCAGCTTTTTTGCCGTCCAAGTCATGCACGCCACATTTATAGGAGAGGTTTAATTTATGCAGGCACTCATTCCAAAAATAACTGATGCGGGGCTTGAAGCGCTGCAAAATGCGCAATTTACGGGCGTTGATGCTGCCATCAGCCACATCGCTTTTGGCAATGCCAATCAAGTTTTAAACGGTTACACACCGTCACAATATCAAACAGCGCTGGTCAATGAGATCGCGCGCGTTCCTGTGGCTGGCGGGCAAAAGAGGTTGGGCCTTTTGAGATCATGGTTCAGGCCGTACTTGATGTTGAGACAACATTTAACATCAACGAAGTGGGCTTTGTGCTCAGTGATGGTACCTTTTTGGCCATTTGGTCTGACCCGGCCAAATCACTAGCAACAAAACAGAAGGAACGCCGCTTTATGTTTCTTACAATCTTTCACTGAAAGGCGTTCCGCAAATGCAATCACCTCAATATCTCTGGGCCCAGCACCCGTCTCCTCAATCGGAAAATTGGGCTGTCAACGCGGCGGCGATCTCACAAAACTCCGCGTATCATTGACGTGCACCGCCGAATCATCGACGCCTTCTCCGAAACATCAGAAAGGATAAATTATGTCTCTTGAACAATCCATTAACGCTCTTGTGCCGCCAGCAGTGTGCAGACCGCGCGCGCCGATGCGCTCAACGGTAATACGGTTATTAATACAAAATCAATGATATCGATGGTCGGGTCGCATTAAAATCATGAGGTTGACGAAGCTTTATACTTAACAGCAAGATTGCGCTGACAAAAAACCATCCTCTTCCTGATACAAGCGAAGTTTTTAGCAAAAGCGGAATGGGTATCGTTACTGCCGGTCTTGTCGACAACACCATGAGCCAATGGAAATTAGTCACGCCGGGCGAAAGAAACTGGTATGAATTTTTTGGAAATAATTTAACGTATCTTCATCTGCGCAAGTCACTGCTCCACCAGGAGAGTGAAAACCCGCAATATCAAAATAAGGTCCTCTTGGACCTTTATATAAATTTTGTCATGCAAAAATGAGGCACATCAGCGCCACAAATCAAAGAACAAATTGGTTTGCAACAAATTACTTTGCAAAAAATTGGCGGGTGGGATGACGCGCAAAAGTGTTGAACAAGTTCGATTGTTCGCGTGCCGAACACCGCCTACCCTCTTACCTAGCGCTATGGAGTCAAATTCTTCAACATTGGGCAAACACTTAATCCAACCCGCTCAAAAAAGCATACCGCAGTAATAACAACCTATGGAGAAATGCTAATTTATTGTTAACGCATCGAAAATTATCAGCTCTGGAAATCTAGATTTAAGGAAATATTATGAGCGAATTTATTAACCAAGGCCTATGCCCACACGTGAAGAATACCAATCTATGATAAAAGGGAAGTAGCGCTTAGTGAATTTCGCCGCGCATCTCCGCAAACGTGGGCGACACGCAAGCCTGTAGCCCAGTACGGTTTCGAACCCGTGTTGGTGTTCTGGTTGCGATTGCGCTGGCCGACATTATTGCGCGCTTTCATCGGCGAACGGATTTGCCGATTACAAAAAAACTAAAATGGATGCACTCAAGCGCTTGCCGGTGATCAAGATTTAGTCGCTGTGGCCACCGCTGCAGTAGCCGACTTCAATCGGGGCAAGCGGTGTTGACCGCCAACGTCAAGGGGTTGAAAGCGTCTTAAACAGCATGGATCGATCAACAGCAGTTACCCAACTATTCTGTCGCAAGCAACGCTACGTGGCGGTAGTAGAGCCTGCGGCGTTGTAAAATTAAAACGTCTTTCGCATTCTACTATGGCAAGGGAACGTGGACTGACCAGATTATTCGGTTGGTGACGCGCTACCTTACAGCCATGTCGAGCTTCGATTATCGAGCCAAAAATATGACAACGCTTTTGACTTTCGAAACCTACGGCTTGCCGATGATGTGTTATTCGGTAAGTGCGCGCGATGGCGGCGTGCGCAAAAAAGAAATCGTGATTGAACAAGAGCGTTGGGAACTGATGAATATCCATTGGCCTGTTGGCGATTTGGAAGCTATTTTTAAAGCGCAACGAAGGCGCAAAATATGACTGGCTTGGCGTCATATTCAGCCAGTTTTTCAACTGGCAAAGGGACTGACAAAAAGCGCTGGTTTTGCTCTGAAATAATTGCTGCTGCGCTCGACTTGCCAAACCCGCAAAGCTATTCGCCCGGCAGTTTGAAAAGCGCGATCCACGCTTTAAACGGGGCTTATCTGCGTGGCAGATCATCGGTGTTGGATAAGCCATGAACTATCCGAACGTGACAAATGTTACATGGACGCAGCAGGGGTTCTGGCTTTTTATGTTTGAGGCACGGGCACCCACGCATCATCATCATTGGCCAATTCCTTCCCTTAAAATGTCCTATGACGGCAACGTCACTTGGGACACATGCGCAACATAAAAAACGTGTGGTTTGGTAAAATCCCACTGGCTACGAGGTCTATCCGGCGCGGCAGACCTCATAAATTCAGGGTGATTTTCGCCACATGTGGCGTGCCCCTAACATGGCAGAGTTTTGCTAACGCCCAAAGGTTTTGAAATGACTATGAAAAACCACACAGCAAAACTAAATGACAAAGCGCGGCGCAAAGTGCTTGAGCAAATTGACTTTGAAAACGAGATGGGCGACCGCCAATTATCGGCGGCGCTGCAAGTGCTGTCTGGAAGTGCAGTGATAGGCATCATGCGTGTCGATGCAAACCATTTCGGTGACGCCAACGAGATGGTCACAAATTAGACTAGCAATTGCTTTTGCAAATGAACGCGAACATAAAGCTTAAATGCAAAAAAACACACTTTAGTCTTAGCGTTCCTGACTGCGCTTTTTATGACTGCAATTCCCCTCAATGCCGCTGACAATTTTACAATTTGTGGCGGCATAACAGCCGCCAAAACTGCGTTGTTGACGGGGACACGGTTTGGATTAAGCGCGAAAAAATTCGGCTTGAGGGCATCGACGCGCTCTGAAGCGCGGCGGTGGCTGTTATCAAGAATTGATCGCTGCCGCCAACGCGACCGAGCGCCTTCGCCAGCTTTTGAGTGAAAACGAGTTCACAATTGAGCGCTCTGGCAAAGACCAATATGGCCGCACGCTGGCAAAATTACGCATCAAAAACACAACTGCTGGCGAGATAATGACCCGCGAAGGGCTGGTTCGTCGCTGGAAAGGCCACCGCGAAAGCTGGTGTTGAAAGCCGTTAGGTCGCTTAAATTGGGCTTTAATGGCGCTTAATGAAGCGTGGTTGGAATGGCTATTTCGATGCACTTTTCCAAGTAATCGAGCGCATTGAGGTGTGGAGTGTTTAGCTTCTATAAAATCGAATGGTGTCACCTTGAACAAGTGTGTCAGCGAAAATCTCGATCTCAAACAACAACGCTTCGATAGCGCCAACCACATCATCGTTGATCTTGTTGTCGGGCATGACTTTATAAAGCTCACGTTTTAGATCGACTTTGTTCAGCCTTTCATTGATCGTGATTTCAGCTAAGATACTGCGAAGGTAGTCAAATACACTCATGAAATAGGTGTAGCGAACATCGATAGATTTTACATCTGAATTTTAATTTTACTCATAAGAGGCACAAATGATAAAACGATTTTGCACCCTAAGCTTGCTGCTGGCTTTGACAACAAGCGCCTACGCGACGGAAAACTGGCGCGATAAAGCAGTTGAACTTGCCAAGCTCGACCCAAAGGTGCGCGATGCCCTGTGGTCGCAAGACATTAGTTTTTGGATAGGCGTTGATGATGATGGCACCAACCGCTCTGGGTTTGCTGAATATTTTTGCTTTGTTTTGCGCGATGCAGGACGACCAGACGGTGAGTTTGTAGCGATCACTCTGTGGGATCACGCGAGTATTTTAAACAACAGCCCAAAACAACTTGGCAAAGCCATCTGCCAATAAAAATAAATTCCTAAAGCAAACGCCTCAATTTCCGAAATCCGCCGCCGCGCGCTGCAATAAAATCGGTGACGCTTGTCGATGTATCGGACAACCATTCTTCACGGCGCAACGCTTCTGAGCGATTGACCCCGAAGTTCGATACGGCGGCCATAAGCGAGAATGCAATCGCTTTAGAAAACAAATCAGTCCAACTCGGATGGTTTTGTGCCTCAGCGGTCTGGTCGTTAATATCGAAGAGCACTTCGGCCTCTGGTCGGCTGATGCCAAGGCCCGAGCAGCCCGAAGAGGCGTAAAGCACACGGCGAAGCATGATCACGTCGTCAGCGGTCACAACGCCTTTTTGAGCGACCCGTCCATTTGCTAGTGGGCCAGAGCCTTCTGTCACAACAACTTTAACTTGATTAAGCGCAAAGGCAGACAATGACGCAGGCATTGAAGTTGCTTTTTCCATAGAGCGCAGCAAAATCTCCAGTTCGCTTTCGCTGTCGACCACGCCATCAGCAGAAATGGCACGGATGAGCCAGCGCGCATTTTCATCGGAAATGTATCCCTTCGGCGCTTCTGCATCCACCAAATAGTCGCTGATGGCTTCAACAAAAAATGCGGTCCACGCGGCGATTTTTGGTTAGTAGTACGATCGCGAGTGCAAAAAAGCATATCAGCTTCCTGCGTTGACGATACGTTCATCGGCAAAACCGTTAATGCGCGAAGTGTAAGCACATCCTCATCGGTCAACCGATTGCGCGAAGTCATGGCGGCAAGTGCGCCGTTTAATTGAAGTTCACCCATTGAAATCCCCTAAATTTTTGCGCGCGAAATGTCCGCTTGCACACAATGTATGGAAGAACCATACAGGAGCAAATTTGATATTTGGCTAAGCACTATGGTTAAAATTTTTAAGGCTCACAGGGTAAAGCGATTGTAAATGACAGATGATGCATCGGGCAAATTAAGCGAACTCTATAATCAAGCGCTCAAACTTGAAAAAGCGGGTAAAACGAAAGAGGCAGCAGCGCTCTATCAGCGATGTCTTGTTCTAGACCAAACGGATGTTTGTGGCGCGTCTGTGCGTCTGGCATCCATGGGACTTGGCGAGGCGCCGCTCAAAGCGCCCGATGCCTATGTGGCAACCCTGTTTGATCAACATGCGGACGATTTTGACGATATCCTAACTGGCAGCCTTGAATATGCGGTTCCGATGCAGGCTGCAGCAATCTTAGAGCGCGATGCGCCCGGGCCGTACGCCCGCATGCTTGATCTTGGCTGCGGCACGGGCCTTTCTGGCATGATGCTTCTTGAAATGTGCGAGCATGCGATCGGCGTCGATCTATCAGAAAATATGATCGACAAATCCGATGAACGCGCCTGCTACGATGAGCTTTTTATCAACGAGGCCGTTCATTTTCTTGAAGAATGGGCCAAACGTGAAGATGAAAGCCAACAGCCGTTTGATTTAATTGTGGCAACCGATGTCCTGCCCTACATTGGCGCCGCTTGAACCACTGTTCGATGGTATTAGGGCCAACGCAACGCAAAATGCCCGTCTTGTGTTTTCATGCGAAACCATGAGCATTGACGCAATGAATGGAAGGTCTTGGTGCGTCACACCCAATCAGCGTTTCGCCCATTCAAGAGAATATTTGATAGAGATGTGCACGCGTGCGGGCTTTAATAATATCACGCATTTTTTCGATATTACGGTACGGCTTGAACAGGGAAATCCGATACCGGGCTTTTTAGTAATCGTTAGGAATAATGATTAGGTCAAATTTAAATTTCTTGATAGCCTTTGATGAAATGGGGGCGCATCATGAATAAAAACGGCTTTGGAAAACGGACGCAGTTTGGTGAAGTACCGAAGCCAGCGGTTACGCGCTCCGCTTAAAAGACAATACAAACGCAAAGCAATCATTCACTCCGCATATGATCGAGACTTAACCCAATACCACGAAAAACAGGCGGCGATTTCGCAGGCTAACGAGGTCTTAACAGGAGGCACAGGCCGGAGGCGTATTTCGGTTAATAAAAGACTCGCTGAAAGCCTACCTATCTGGGGATGATTGTTACATTTGCAGTCCTTTCGATTTTCAGCGTGAGTAAGGCATCCACCGAGATGCTGGCAGGTCCATTTCAACCCGTTGTCGACATTCCTCACCGCCGACGGCTTGTGTTCGCGCTTCTATTGTTTTTATAATGTCTTTTGGGCCAACGGCCTTTATCCCTGTTCGGATATTGCATGACATCGTCTGCGCTCGGCGCAAACGGCGTTTCCGGACGCGATTGCGGCAACTATAGTGGACTCCACCATCATAGCCGCTTTTCGACCGGAGATCCACCAGCCATTTCGACTTTGTTGTTTTTGTGGCGGCCTGTTGGCGGCTTTAGCTATTGAAAGCGCGCGGATATCCTGGACATGGGCCTACAACTCCGAACAATACCTTAACTTAACAATATCAATCAGTTGAGCGTTTGAAAAAAATGGCGTGGGACAGGCTTTAAACTAGCCTTGTCTTTACCCCGCACGTCATATCGCGTTTACCGGCAAATCCGCGCTTTTTGTGAACGGTAAATCCGGCGGCGGCTAAATTGCGGCGTACCCATCCGGCAGCTGTGTAGCTGGCAAATGTGCCGCCATGATTGGTGCGCGCAGCCAATTGCGTCATGAGTTCGAGCGACCACATGGCCGGATTTCTAGCTGGCGAGAACCCGTCTAAAAACCACGCATCAGCCGATCCCTGCCAATCATTCATACCATCATAGGCATCGGCCACTATAACAGTCAGTGTGGTTTGCGCATCCATTGTCCATGGTGTGGGCACAACAGAGAGCTCAGACCATTGTGCTGCCAGCGCCTCAGACTCTTTAACAATTTGATCCCATGCGCCCACAGCGCGCCGCATAGCAGCGCTTTCCATCGGATAGGCTTCAAAGGACACAAAATGTAAATGCGCATCGGCTCTGCGATACAGTTTCCATTGCCGCCACGTTTCCAGAAAATTGAGACCCGTGCCAAAGCCGAGCTCGCCTATGGTGAAATTACCTGCCTGCGACCAGCGCGCTGGCAAATTGTTGCCGTGCAAAAAGACGTGTTCAGATTCCAGCCGCCCGTCATGGCGCGAATAAAAATGGTCGCCAAAGCGTTTGGAAAAAGGCATATCGCCCTCCACAAACTCCAATTCATCTCTTGGTAAATTCTTATTCATGCCATCGTCTTATCAAAACATACATCAATTGCCAGCACCAGATATCGCGGTTGTAGGCGCGGGTATTGTTGGTCTTTGGACAGCATATTATGCCGCCCAAACGGGTGCGCAGGTGCTTCTGCTCGATAAAGGCAAAATAGGCGGCGGAGCCAGTGACGGAATTCTAGGCGCGCTCATGCCGCACCAGCCGATCCATTGGAACGACAAAAAGCAGTTTCAATTGGATGGGCTGATGTCGCTACCGGGTGAAATCGCACAATTGGAGGCGTTGACAGGGATTGACTGCGGTTATTTTCGCTGCGGCCGCATCATGCCGATCACCAATGCTGAAAAACGCCGCCAATCATTGACTTGGGCGAAAGGCGGAGCGGACGTTCTGGCCAAAGCCGTCGAATGGAACGTTATCAATAGGTAACACCGCCGAGGGCTGGATGTTTGGCAAAGGCAATCATGGTTATAACACCGACAACTTGTCAGCGCGCGTCAATCCTCGTGGGTTCGTTGGCTGCGCTTATCGCCCATCTGCGATCAATGAAAAACGTCACATTCCTCGAGCAAACCGAAGTTTCATCAATCGGGAAAAATCAAATTACTTTTGCCACAGGCGAGATCATTACAGCTGGAAAAACCATCATCACCGCAGGCGTTGAGAGCTTTGGTCTGTTGGAGCCCCTTACGGGGAAAGTGCTCGGCAAGGGCGTGAAAGGCCAGGCCGTGTTGCTTCGCCCCTTGGAACCCGCCGATATTTCATCGCCGATCATTTATGACGCTTCGACCTATGTCGTGGTCCATGACAACGGACTTGTCGCCGTTGGGTCCACATCGGAAAACGATTATAATTCGCCGTCCTCCACCGATGAAAAACTCGACGCTGTGATTGCCCATGCGCAAACCATATGTCCTACTTTGAAAAATGCGGATATCGTCGAAAATGGCTGCGGTGCGCCCCCATGCGACAGCGCGCGATCCAATCATCGGCGCACTACCTAACCCCGAACATGCCGATATAATCGTTGCCACAGGCGGGTTCAAAATCACCCTCGCAATCGCGCATTTGATGGCTAAGGCTGCGCTGTCGTCAGCCGCTGGGCAAAGCGCCGCGATACCGACAAGCTTTCGCTTGGAAGTGCATGTCGGATAAATTTACGCGGTTTCAATATCCTTCAAAAAACGCCGACTGTCATCACGGATCGCGTCTAACTTAGCTGGCTCCATACGATTTAGCGTGCCATACATCATGCCCATACGCTGATTTTTTGCCAGCACATCGCGGTTCTCCATCAAAAAATTCCAGTAGAGATAATTAAACGGACAAGCTTTTGGGCCATTCTTTTTGGCCACTGAATAAGAGCACTTGCCACAATAGTTCGACATCTTGTCAATGTAAGCGCCCGAAGAGGCATAGGGCTTGGATGCAAATACGCCGCCATCGGCATAAAGTGCCATGCCAACCACATTGGGCATTTCAACCCATTCATAGGCGTCATGATAGACCAACAAAAACCAGTTTTGCACTTGCGCGGGCGCAAGTCCTGCAAGCATTGAAAAATTGCCAATCACCATCAGACGCTGGATATGGTGCGCGTAAGCGTTTTCCTTCGTCTCAAGAATGGACTGCCGCATGCAATTCATTTTTGTCTGGCCAGTCCAAAACCAATCCGGCAAATCAAGCGATGCATTGAGCACATTTTGCTCAGCATAGTCTGGCATTTTTAGCCAATAGACGCCGCGGATAAATTCCCGCCAGCCGATGATCTGCCGAATGAATCCTTCGACAGCATTAAGCGGTGCTTTGCGCGCACGGTATGCAGCTTCAGCGGCTGAGCAGCACTCGCGCGCATCAAGAAGTCCGATATTGATAAGCCCTGATAAATGCGAGTGATACATCAGCGCCTCGCCCTCAACCATGGCATCTTGAAAAGTGCCAAAATCTAAGAGCGCGGTCTCGATAAACCAATCAAGATAGGTAAGCGCATCAGCGCGGGTCACCGGGTAATTGAACGGTTCCAAGTCGCCAAAATGATTGTCAAAACGGCTCTTCACCAGCTTCAATACATCTTGCGTGATGTCGTCAATTGGCCAAGCTGGGCGATCTGGAAAAACCATTTTATCTTTTGGTGGCACACGGTTTTCTTTGTCATAGTTCCACTGGCCGCCTTCGGGCGCATCCCCTTCCATCAGAAGATTGGTTTTGCGCCGCATATCGCGGTAGAAATATTCCATGCGCAATTCTTTGCGGCCCTTAGCCCAAATTGCAAACTCCTCATGGGTCGCCACAAAACGATCGTCGGCGCGAATATCGACGTTAATACCCAATGCGCCCGCCCATTTTTTTTGTGCCTCTAGCACACGGTATTCACTGGCCTCACAGCAGATAATTTTCGTAATTGAATAATCGTGCACCGCGCCGCGCAGCGCAGCTGTAAAATTTTCGGCTTTATGTTCATCCAAACGTCTGTAGACGACCGCATAGCCCGCCGTTTTTAATTCTTCTGCAAAATGGCGCATGGCAGAAAAAACAAAGGCGAGCTTTTTTTTGTGATGGCGCACATAGGTCGCCTCATCCCAAACTTCACACATGAAAATGATGTCATTTTTTTTGTCCGCGTCTTTCAGCGCGGATAAATTATGCGACAGTTGATCGCCTAGGATAAAACGAAGCGTGGTCATAATTTAGCCTTTTGTGCGCAGCGTTGAACGACCACCATCAACCCCGATGATCTGTCCTGTGATCCAGCTCCCCTTTTGAGTGAGCAACACCTCAGCAAGCGCGGCCATATCGCTGGGCTGGCCAAGGCGGGGAATGGGATGCATCGCAGCAATCGCCTTGGACATTTGCTCAGACGACGTCATGGAGCTAGCAAGCTGCGTATCTGTAAGACTTGGCGCAATAGCATTGACACGAACAGCCGGCGCAAGCTCGGCGGCCAGCGCGCGCGTTAGCCCCTCGACAGCGCCTTTTGCCATGGCCACGGACGCATGGGCTGCAAAACCCTGCCCGACCGCAACGGTGGAAAACAACAGCACTGAGCCACCATCATTTCGTTTTAGATGCTAGCAGCGCCGCTTGAATCGCTTTGGCAGCACTTGCGGCGTTCAAGTTGAAATCATTGCTAAAATCAGCCATCGTCATTTTAGAAAGCGGCTTCAAGTTGATTGTGCCTATCGCGTAGACAAGCCCTGCAAGATCATCGCCCGCCTCAGCAACAATCGTTTCAATGGCTCCCGCTTCCATCACATCGCCAACCGTGTGAGATGCACCAAGGCGGCCACTTAATGCTGCCAATTTATCTGCATTCCGGCCCGACAAATGCAAATCATGGCCCGATGCATGAAGCGTTTCAGCAATCGCCTCTCCTATGCCGCCCGTCGCACCCAAAATCAGATATTTTGCCATTTGTTTTCGTCCCCTAAACTTGGCAGACAGGCCGTCTGCATTATGTCTGTTTCTACATAGAGAGCAAATAAATGGTTCAAGTCGTCTGGTTCAAAAGAGATCTGAGAATCCACGATCATGCAGCGTTGGCGGCCGCAGCCTCTCGTGGAAAAATACTGCCGCTTTATATCATTGAACCTGGACTACTGGAAGTGCAACTACACAATATCCGCGAGGCAGGTACGTTTTTGTAAAGTGAGTGTTCCTGGAAAGCTCAGCAACAATCGCTTGACGGCAAGCTGACCGTTAAAATCGGCAACGCCGTTGAAATTTTTGAAGAGCAACAACGCCAAGCTATCAAAATGCTGATCCATAGCCATCAAGAAATGGAAATGGGTGGACTTATGAGCGCGGACAAAACAGGTTGCAGCAGAGGTGCCGAATGCAATCAATCCAATGGCACGAATGACCATAATTTTATGCCTAAACGCGTTTTAGATACATCGCGAGAAATGCAAAAGCTTTAATGGGAAGAACTTAGTGACTTCGCCACAAGCTGAAAACGCCCACATTAATTGGAATTTTTTCTGGCGTGACATTGAAAAGTGAGAGAAATGTACCCACTGCAAACCAACTTAGGCTCCAAGACGACAAGCCTGCCCCCTTAAGGCAAACACGGGACATGACCCGCGCGGGCTAAACCTGCCAAGCAATCATTTTTCGGCGGTCGTGGCCGCAATTACCAAAAGGAAATGTCCTCGCCCCTCACCGCAAGGCAAAGTCATCAAGGCGATTATCGCCACATCTTGCCTATGGAACCTTATCCATGCGCGAAATCGTACAACTGTCCTAAAGGGTTTCGAGGAGAGTTAAGTGAAACTCCGGCACCAACCTGATACACCTTTGACCCAGAAAGCGCCGTTTGATGCCTTCATCGCGCGGCTTCACTGGCATTGCCATTTTATCCAAAAACTTGAAGACGAACCGCAAATCCAGTTCAGAACTTTTCATCCAGCATTTCAAGATGCTCGGCTAACCGATTCAAATGACTCAAAACTCTTAGCGTGGGCGAACGGTAATACAGGCTGGCCATTCGTCGATGCATGCATGCGATCGCTCATTGCTACCGGCTGGATAAACTTCCGCATGCGCCATGCTGACAGCCACCGCAGCCATCACTTTTGGGTTTGATTAAGTGATGACAGCCAAATCCTAGCCTAGTTACTTTGTCGACTTTATGACGAACCTAGCGCATCCATTGGAGCCAAATCTCAGATGCAGTCTGGCACTACGGCCATCAACACACTACGCATGTATAACCCCATCAAACAGAGCCAAGACCAAGATCCTGAAGGCGAGTTCATTCGCCGCTGGGTGCCGGAACTTGCCGCTGTGCCAGACGCCTATATTCATGCACCGTGGATGATGCCGCCCCTGTTACAGGCTGAGCTCAACGTTAAAATTGGGGAGCATTACCCTGCCCCCATCAAGTGGGATCATAGAGTATTATCGCCGCACGTGAAGCACGCGCTAAAATCACGCAGATTCGCAGCCGCGAAGGGTTCAGAGAAAACCAACTGAGAGTTCTAAAGAAACACGGAAGTCGGAAAGGCAAAAGCAAGCGAGACTTTCCCACCCAAGAACGCATGATTAAGAGTGAACGCGATCAGCCGCAGCTGACCCTCGATTTATAACGCGCAGCGGCATCAAAGGCTAGAATACAAAACCGCCCGCTGAACACTTTATCAAACGGGCGGCTGAACAAGTGAGCAATTAAATCCAGTTTATTCAGCGTCTTTTTTAGCAGCGGCCTTTTTAGGGGCAGCTTTCTTCTTAGCAGGAGCTTTTTTATCTGATTTTTCCGACGCATCTTCATCGTCAGCCATCAGCTCTTCTTTTGAAACCACATTGTCGGTCACTTTGACTTGCGAAAGCAAGTGGTCATGACTCAAGCGTCTTTCTTCTTCGAAGATTGTACGCAATGCGCCAGCGACGGCATCAGGTTCTTCGGAAAACTTCAGGTTATCTGTTCTTCTTGACCAGGATACTGACGAACCTGAGCCATCAGTCGTGCGTTGACATTTCAGATCTCGTGACCTTGATTTCAGCTTTTTCGCCGATTTCAGAGAGTACTAAACCAAGACGCACGCGGCGTTCGGCAAGCGCGCGATATTCCTCACGTGCAGCTTCCTCGGTTGTTTCTTCGTCTTCAAATGTCCGGCCTGCTTGCTCAAGCTCGGCAGAAATCTGTGTCCAAATATTATTAAATTCCGTATCGACCAATTTCTGCGGCGATGGAATTTGATACAATTTATCGAGCTCATCCAACAGCTGTCGCTTCACCTTTTGACGGGTCATATTGCCGTATTGGCTCTCGATTTGTTCGCGCACGACTTGGCGCAAGCGATCGGCAGTTTCGATACCAAGCTTTGATGCAAGTTCGTCGTTTATTTCAATCGCTTCGGCTTTTTCGACCAACGTTACTTCAACCGCGAACTCTGCATCTTTGCCAGCAAGATGTGCAGCCTGATATTCCGCAGGGAAAGTGACCTTCACCGTTGTTTTATCGCCCGCTTTTGTGCCGATAAGCTGATCTTCGAAGCCAGGAATGAATTGGCCAGAACCAAGCACCAACTTAGCGCCATCATCGGTGCCGCCGTCGAATTTCTCGCCATCAATCGAGCCAGAATAATTCATGGTCACGCGGTCGCCGCTGGCGGCTTTGCCTTTTTTCTCAGTGTATTCTGCAGCTGATTGAGCGATCTTTAAGACCTGTTCATCGACCTCAGACGCTGGTATCTCAACGATATCGCGCGTAATTGCGATCGAAGAAAAATCTTTTACCTCAATGTGCGGGATAACTTCATATTTGAGTGTAAATTCAAAATCAGATTTACCGTCCAGCACATTTTGCGCGACAGCTTCGTCTTCCGTCATATCAATTTCTGGCTGTGTCGCCGAGCGCTCTTTGCGGTCTGCAAGAACTGTGCGCGGTGTGTCGTTCAGGATTTCGTTGACCGCTTCGGCCATAAACGACTTACCATACATCTTGCGAAGATGTCCTGCGGGCACTTTTCCCGGACGAAAACCGTTGAGGCGGACTTTGCCCTTAGCGCCTTCCAGTTTTTCGAGTAATTTTGTTTCAAGGTCGGCCTTTGGCACAACAATCTTGATTTCGCGTTTCAGGCCCTCATTGAGGGTTTCGGTGACCTGCATGTTAAAACCTTCTTTTCGCATGGCTTAAAGGAGGCTTTCCAATTCACCTCCATGCGCCGGGTAATTCGCATTGATAATAGCTGCACAAGTGCAGTTCACCGACCCCGGCTGGTGCGGATAGAGGGAGTCGAACCCCCACGCCTCACGGCGCTGGAACCTAAATCCAGTGCGTCTACCAGTTCCGCCATATCCGCTAACCAGCACGCCGAGGCGCTTGGTCGATGGCGGCTGCTATAGCACTGCAATCGTATTGATCAAATAGAAAATGATAAAATATACGACTAAATGCACTTCTTGCTCAAATAGATCGATGACATTACAGTTAGAGCCAAACTTTCGACCGTCTCGGACATTGTTTGCCTTGATTTGAGTTCGGGTTTCTCTGAATGTGGCTTTTTTGTGCAATGCACAATTGCATGCCCCCTATGCGAATTCAGCGCTTATATTTTAAGCACAGTGCTCATATAAGCGGCGCAATAAATAACCACATGAGAAAAAGGCCCCGTCGGGCTAAAACAATAGGACGATATTATGAACTTGGTACGCTCAATCAACGCATGGCGCAAAGCTCGGAACACTTTTAATGAACTTTCGCGACTTTCAACGCGCGAACTCGACGATCTAGGCATTTCACGCGGCGACATCGCTGCAATTGCGCGCAAATCGTATCGCTAAAATTCCATTCTCGGCAGTAAATACTTCCTCCCAGATGCATGCTGCCGAATAAGAGACCGGTTATAATATCAGGTCTCCCCATAAAACGCTCGTCGGTCCTCCCCCGGCGAGCGTTTTCTTTTGTACCTCGTTTATGCTGCATTGCACAATCTGCATGGCTGGCCTGCAGTCTTCGCGCTTCTCAATATAAAACTTAGGTCTATGTTCGACATCAGAAACGAAGCCCGTTTGAACGGGACGCAAAGGAGAATAAAATGAACATTGCACAATCTATAAGCGTATGGCGCGAAACACGCAAAACAGCACGAGAGCTGGCTAAACTATCAGACCGCAGCCTGAACGATCTCGGCATTGAGCGCGCAAATATCCACAGTGCTGCAAAACGCGCTGTCCGTAACGGTTCATTCTTCGAATAATTAACCACAGTCACTTTAAGGACAACAAAATGAATATTAAAAGATCATTCCAAGCGTGGCGCGAAAGCCGCGCAATTTATAACGAACTATCGAGCCTTTCAGTGCGCGAGTTACGTGACATGGGCATATCGCAAGCAGATATTCCGCGCATTGCACGGATGTCAGTTAAAGACCGGAAATAATTCGAAAATATACGACCCAATTAACACCCGCCAAAGCAATTTGGTGGGTGTTTTTTTGCGAATGCCACGGAATATGACACGGCCTAAGTTGATTGCAGAGCCGGTTCGCGCTACTTCGCTCGCATGACAAATCCTATACACATTATTGGCGGCGGTATGGCCGGAACGGAAGCCGCTTGGCAGATCGCAGAGGGCGGTGGCCACGTTATTCTGCATGAAATGCGCGGCGTTCGTGGCACAGAAGCGCATAAAACCGACAGCCTAGCCGAACTCGTATGTTCAAATTCGTTCCGATCCGATGACCATGAGCAAAATGCCGTTGGCCTTATTCACCATGAAATGCGCCTGTGTAAGTCGATCATCATGGCGTGTGCCGATGCATCGCAAGTGCCCGCCGGATCCGCTTTGGCAGTTGACCGCGAGGGTTTTGCCGCGCTGGTGACGCAAAAGATCGAAAGCCATCCCAACATAAGTGTCGTGCGCGAAGAAGTCACAGGCTTGCCACCAAAAGATTGGGGCCAAGTGATTATCGCGACTGGCCCGCTAACCGCGCCTGCCCTAGCTGAAGCGATACAACAAGAAACAGGCCAAGATGCGCTGGCGTTTTTCGATGCAATAGCGCCAATCATCCATACCGATTCGATCGACATGGACATTTGCTGGTATCAGTCGCGCTACGATAAAGTTGGCCCCGGTGGAAATGGCAAAGACTATATCAACTGCCCGATGAATGAGACCGAATATAACGCTTTTGTTGACGCCCTGATCGCAGGTGATACGACCGATTTTAAAGAATGGGAAGGCACACCCTATTTTGACGGGTGCCTGCCCATCGAAGTGATGGCCGAACGCGGCCGCGAAACATTGCGCCATGGACCGATGAAACCGATGGGGCTCACAAATGCCCACAAGCCGCATGAAAAAGCTTACGCGGTTGTTCAGTTGCGCCAAGACAATGCTCTGGGCACGCTATACAACATGGTCGGATTTCAGACAAAGCTGCGCTATGAGGGCGCAAAGCCAAATTTTGAAAATGATACCGGGCCTGCAAAATGCCGAATTTGCGCGCCTTGGCGGACTACACCGAAACACATATCTCGATTCGCCTAGACTTCTGACGCCGGATTTGACACTTAAGTCGCGGCCGGGCTTGCGTTTTGCAGGCCAAATTACAGGCTGCGAAGGCTATGTGGAATCAGCTGCCATCGGGCTTTTGGCTGGGCGTTTTGCGCTTGCCGAAAGTCGCGGTGAAACTCCAAATTTACCACCAATTACAACAGCTTTCGGCGCTTTATTGAATCACATTACGGTGGGCCATTTGAGCCACGAAGAAGAGCAGGGTAAGCGCTCTTTCCAGCCGATGAATGTCAATTTTGGCCTATTTCCAACCATCGACAAAAAAGAAATTAAAAAACCGGAAGGCTGGGAAGGTCGGTTCCGCGGGCCCGACAAAGCCAAAGCGAAGAAACGCGCTTATACCGACCGCGGTAAAGCGGCCATGAGAGATTGGTTGGGGCTTGAAGCGCGCGATTGTTCGATCGCCCGGCTGAATAATATTAGGTCGTTGTAGGTTACCCTCTATAAACCCCATGGCGTATCGCGTTAAGTACCACTGCGCCGTGAAGGGTGAGATATTAAATGGTTCAACGGCAATAGCGCCGCCACGCTTTTGCGCACGTTTCAAGAGCGGCTCGCAAACGCCCAACAAGATGAAGGCTGCACGTTGCTCCTTTGGCAGTTTTGCGATGGCTTGGTTGGCTAACTCCAAATGCTCGCGGCCCAGTAAAACCATAAATTCAACAATGGCATTGGCCGATGATGGCTCTTCAATTGCAAGAAACTGCGGCACGCTCAGCCCGGTTGCACCGAGCATATCTTGCGGAATAAAAGCTTGTCCTTTTGCCCGATGATGCGCCATTGATCGCAATAGTTGAGCAATGCCAGTAGGCCATACCTGGCATGACCTGACGCATCGGCACTTTGCGCCCCGCCTCCCAAAATTTGAGCACACATTTGAAAAAGCAACGAACGCGTGTGGCCCAAATATCCTTCAAAATCCGCCTTCGATGGAATGATATCATTATAGAGATCGAAAATGCGCGCATCGCATAGATTGTCGAATGCAGTGACGGGCAGATTATACTTAGAGATGGTATCCAAAAGCGCTGCTGCAACGGGATGCTGCCCGCCCTCTTCTGAGCGTGCACCGTTGCATACATCGCGCCACCATTGAAGGCGGATTTCACCCAGAAACGGTTCTGAAACTAGTTGTGGAATGCGCTCAATTTCAGCATTAAACGCCCAAATTGAAGCGATAGCAGACCGCTTATCATCCGGCACAAAAAGTGTCGACACGTAAGCATCGCGGTCGTTTTGCCGCAATATATCTAAGATTGGAGAGATTTTTGCCATCACGTCAAGAAGTGGCGCTGCATCATGCATTATCAACGGCTATGAGCGCCGCTGCGACTTTGCGCTCTTCTGCTAAAAGAACATTATAGGTGCGAACCGCTGCCCCCGTGCTCATGCTGTCGCAAGTAATTTTGTGGTCACGTAAAACCTGCCGTATCGCTTCCGGCACACGCATCAAGTCCGTGCCACAGCCAAACAGCAAAACGTCGATGTCAGTGGCCTCGCTGATGATTTGCGCGATATTATGCGCGCTGACGTCAGCCATGGAAGAAACATTCCAGCCAAAGATGCCGGAGGGCAACAGAAGCACAGAACCACGATGGCTCATATCGGCAAAACGAAAACCGCCATTCCCGTATGCATCGATCTGTGCACGGCCGGGAAAATGCGCCTCGCGTATCTCAATGCCAGCGCGCAAAATCAGTTACCGAAATCAATTGGCAGGGTGTTTGCCGTCGCCGCTTTTTCTGCGTCAATCTTTTCGTCGTTTTTCTGCATCGACTCAGGGCGCAGCTTGAACAAAATCAACAGCGGCGCTGCAACAAATATGGACGAGAACGTGCCGACGATAACACCAAAGATCATTGCCGCTACAAAGCTTTGCAGCACTTCACCGCCAAAGAAATAAAGCGCAAACAATGCAAGCAACGTGGTGACAGAGGTTAAAACCGTGCGCGGCAAAGTCTCATTCATGGATCTATCGAGCAGCTCAGGCAGGCTCATCTTTTTGTATCGGCGCAAATTCTCACGCACGCGGTCATAAACAACGACTGTGTCATTGAGCGAATAGCCAACGATGGTCAAAATCGCAGCAAGGGAAGACAAATTGAATTCAAGCCCGGTAACAACATACATGCCAATGGTCAAAATCACATCGTGCGATGTGGCAATAATAGCGCCTACAGCAAATTGCCACTCAAACCGCAGCCAAATATAAATAACAATTGCGAACAATGCTGCCAGAACGGCAATCGTTCCCGCAAGCGCCAATTCCCCCGATACGGTTGGACCAACCACTTCGACGCGGCGAATATCATAACCAGCTTCAAGTTCGCCCCGCACTAAATTAAGCGCGCTTTGCTCAGCATTGTCTCCGCCGCCTTGGCTTTCAATGCGGATCAAAAGATCGCGCTCAGAACCGAAGCTCTGCACTTGAATATCACCGAGGTTAAGGTCTGACAAAAGCGAACGCACTTCACCTGCATCCGCCGTTTGCGCTTTTGATTGAACTTCAATAAGTGAACCACCTTTAAAATCAATACCAAGGTTCATATTCACAGTCGCGAACAACACTGCCGACGCGATGACGGCGAGCGCAGAACCGGTAAAGGTAAATCGGCGCAACCACATAAATTTAATTTGCGTGCCATCGGGCACAAGCGTCAACAAAGCCGAAGGAAGTTCCTTCGGTTTGCGGTTGCGCAACCACCAAGCCACCATCCAGCGCGTCAAAACAAACGCAGTAAATACAGTCGTTACGATACCGATTGCCAATGTTACTGCAAAGCCGCGGATTGGGCCTGAGCCTAAGTAAAACAAAATACAGGCGGCAATAAGCGTCGTTACGTTTGCGTCAATAATCGTAGATAAGGCCTGCTTGAAGCCCGCATCAATCGCCTGAATGAGCGAGCGTCCTGCCAAACGCTCCTCGCGAATACGTTCAAAAATTAATACGTTGGAGTCAACTGCCATGCCAACCGTGAGAACAATGCCCGCGATACCTGGTAATGTAAGCGTAGCGCCCAAAAACGATAGGGCAGCGACGAGCAGCATAATGTTAATGATCAGTGCTAAATTGGCAATAATGCCAAGAAGGCCGTAGCTGAGGAACATGAACCCAACGACCAGAATGGCACCGATAATACCAGCGATTTCACCGGCTGCAACCGAGTCAGCGCCGAGGCTTGGGCCAACGGTACGCTCTTCAACAAATGTTGGTTTGAGTGGCAAAGCGCCCGCACGCAGCAAAATTGCCAAATTGTTTGCGCCTTCAACGCTGAAATTGCCCGATATTTGCCCCGATCCGCCCAAAATAGGCTCATTGATCGTTGGAGCAGACACAATTTCATCGTCGAGTACGATGGCAAACGGACGGCCAACGTTCTGCTGTGTCGCACGGCCAAAGCGCTGCGCTCCCGTGCCGTCAAAACGGAATGTCACTACAGGCTCGTTATTATTTTGATCGAATGAAACACCCGCGTCATCAAGGTTTTCGCCCGTGACTAACTCGCGCGTCTCAACCAAATAAGGAATTGGTGGATCATCCTGGCTATAAAGAACCTCTGTTCCTACAGGCGGGCGACCAGAAATGGCATCTTCAACGGAGTTTTGAACGTCAACCATCTGGAAGGTCAAACGCGCCGTTGTACCGATTAGTTGCTTGACGCGCTCTGGATCATTAGCGCCCGGAACCTGAACAATAATTCGGTCCGCGCCTTGACGCTGAATAATCGGCTCGGTGGTACCAAGCTCATCAATCCGTCCGCGAATAACTTCGACCGTTTGAGCCAGTGCCTGCGTCATGCGGTAATCAATGCCCGCATCGGTGACTTGCAAAACCAAGGAACCATCTGTCTGCGGCAGAATTTCCACTTCTGCACACTCGATCCAGTGAGAGCACTGCCGCCAACAGGCTGTGTTAATTCACCCAGCACCTCAAGCGACTTTTCCACATCAGCTTCGTTGCGAATTCGCAATGAAACTTCCTGCCCCTGCCCTGTGAGACCCGTGTATCCGATTGAATTGTCACGCAGCAATGTACGAGCCTGATCTCGAACAGCTTCCACGCGATTATCAATCAACTCATTGCGATCAAGTTTAAGCTGTAAATGCACCCCGCCCTGCAAATCCAATCCAAGCGTCATTGCCTTGCTAGGAACAAAGCTCGGCAAGGACGCACGCACAGTTTCAGGATATAAGTTTGGAACTGCAAAAATAACGCCCACCAAAACGGCAAGCCAAATGAGCGCGGTTTTCCAAGGTGCAAAATATAACATATTAAGTTTTTCGCTTCGACTTTTAACGGTGGCCTTTTTCTCAAAAAACCACTTGAATCAAAATCTGCGCTGGTTAGCGCAAATCATTGTAACTAGGACTATTTCGTCTTGGTCACGGGTGTATCATTGGCAGCCACTGGCTCACCTTTTACCCGCACATCAGCAATCATGGAGCGCAGAACACGAATTTTTGTGTTGGTGGCAATCTCAACTTCCAGCTCATTGTCGTCGATGACTTTAGAGACTTTTCCAACAATCCGCCGCCCGTGATCACCGTGTCGTTGCGACGCACAGCGCTAAGCATCGCCGCGCGGTCTTTCATCGCTTTGCGCTGTGGGCGAATGATAAGGAAGTACATGATCACGAAAATCAATACGAATGGCAAAAGGCTAGCAATCATATCTGTGCCGCCGGGAACGCCTGTTGCTTGTGCGTAAGCTGGGGAAATAAACATTTTAAACTCCTAAAGACTCAAACGGGCTTGCACCCCTAAATGTGCCGCGAATATAGTCACGAAGCGCCCTATTGCAACCAAAACCGCGCAAAGTTGATGAGTTTGGCAAAAGAAAGCACGAATAATGGAATATGATGCCGCTATCACACTGCAAGAGCTTTCATCAAAACTTGATGCGCTTGTCAAAGCAATAGAAAATCTAGGGCCCAAGCCGCAGGTAGCGCTAGATTTCGATAGTGCCGACTGCTTCGTATTTGACGCTCAAGCGGCGAATTTGGTACCAGTCCACCATGTCAACCGCGTGGATGTTAGCCTCATCAAAGGCGTTGACCTCATGCGTGATCAATTGCTTGAAAATACACAACGCTTTGCTTCCGGCTTACCTGCAAACAATGTGCTGCTGTGGGGCGCACGCGGCATGGGCAAATCATCGCTGGTAAAGGCGACGCATGCTGCCATCACGCAACACGCAAAATCCGCTGCGCGTCTCAAATTGATTGAAATCCACCGCGAAGATATCGACGCATTGCCGCGCCTGATGAGCCGGCTGCGCGAAAGCGTTCATCGGTTCATTTTGTTTTGCGATGATCTGTCTTTTGATCACGATGACACGTCGTATAAATCACTAAAGGCGGCGCTTGATGGCGGGGTTGAAGGCCGCCCTTCCAATGTCATATTCTATGCAACATCAAACCGCCGCCATTTGCTGCCGCGCGATATGATGGACAACGAACGGGCCGCAGCGATTAACCAGACCGAGGCCATTGAGGAAAAAGTTTCTCTGTCTGATCGTTTCGGGCTTTGGCTTGGCTTTCACAAATGCAGCCAAGACGAATATCTTGATATGATAAACGGCTATGTTGCCTATCATAAGCTAGAGATCGACGCCGCTGAATTGCGCCGCGATGCGCTAGAGTGGTCAACGACACGTGGTGGCAGGTCTGGCCGCGTTGCCTGGCAATATATCACCGATCTTGCCGGACGATTGGGCGTACAGCTCAAAGTCGGTATGCCGTCAGTTGGGCTAAAGCCAATCGGACACGATATTGTTTTTGCATAAAGTAGAAGCTGGGGGCTTGTTGCCGGTCGCTGCCGATAGACAACTGGGAACAGGCGGCGCGCAATGGCGCTACACTCGACCGGCTGGCCATGGCA
>JAXHNY010000028.1:0-8982 GCA_034519905.1 Ahrensia sp. | reverse complement strand
CAGTTACGTATTGCTTTTCAATAGGCTTCTCGGATAGTCGAAAGCTTTCTTGCCTATGAGTTTTTTTAGATATTTGCCCGCCCTATCCGAAGAAAATTCAGGCCCCCACCAAAACGATTTGGGCTTCGTTGAGCGTTCAATAGGTTCGTCAGAATCTTCGTCAAACTCTTCTTCATATTCGTCAACCCCATCTTCCATTTCATCGAAATTTTCATTTGAAACTTCAAGCGCTGAATTGAGGTAAACTCTGTAACCCATATCTCACTGGTCTGACTTCTTCACGAAAGAAGCCAAGCCATAGCAAGTTTTTTCAGTTTTCTTTGGACCCCCAACGCCAACGGGCCTTCAACTCCATCGACTTCAATGATAATTACATCACGTTTCTTGGCTCCTTCAATGATTTCTTCCACGGTAGGTCGGTAAATTGGAAAAAAGATTTGGACGTTCTTCGCGTGTATCCGGTCCACCACGTTTCCTAAGATCGCGAAGTTCGTATCGTTCTCGCCTGAAGCATCTACGTTCTTAAATTTCTTTTTCTGTTGTTCCGTGAGCGGCAAGCCACTGGAAACAAACGAAGGTGAAGTAATGGCAATGACGTACTCATGACACTGCGCTATGTTCGCTTTGTCGTTCCGTCCTTTGAGATTGTTCACAACTGGAATTGTGATTTGATTCCATCGTGGAAACAGTTCGTCAGCGACAAGCAGAAAATTACCAATTTCATTGTTGTTCATCGAAACAAAAATGGCGCCGTCTTTTGCACAAAGTCGCGTAGCAAGCGCAATCGTGGATACATCATACAAAGCCACTTATCATGGCGCGACAGGTCTTCAGCCTCCTTACCGACAACTTCGGCCTAGCCACTCGATCGAATTTCTTAGTGAGTTGACGTTATCGTTATAAACGCCATACCTCATTGCCCGGTGTTGTAAGTGGCGTGGATCTATATAAATGCACTTCACCTTGCCCGCGTAATAGGGAAGAAGCGCCTTCAAGGCTTCAAGGTTGTCGCCTTGAACCAACAAATTGCCCGCATCCGGATCACCAACGGTTTTATCTTTATCACAATGGATAAGCCGATAAGGCACATCGCGGTGATGGGCCCGTTCACGACCGCCGTCTTCCCGATCCAATCCAGCGCGGGCATCAGGCGTTCGCCCCTTTTGATAAATTGCACGCAGGACAAGCAAGCTTGCCATTTGCAACAGTCGTTTTCCCCACCTTTTTGAATGCGGCACAACATGATCAGCGTGCCAATTCGGTCCAAACTTACTTTTGCGCCTTCACATTTTATCTTCGTAAGCCACAAATGGCTTGGTCTCTTCTTGAAAATAGCGAGGCGTTGTTCATGCGGAAAGTGCCTCGAATTGGATCAACCGGTTCAATGTTAGGAGTATTCAAGGAAGAAACGTCGCTCCAAAATTTCGACACGCATTTTTATACTTTCTTCTGGCATCCGTCGATTGGCTGGTAAGGCGGCGATATTCGATAAGCGACGGGTCGCGGTCTTCTTCCCGCACCTTCTTCATTCGCCCTTCGCATTGTCTTCAAACGCGATGAACCAGTTCGCCAACGTTTTGGCTAAGTCTTTCCTTAAACATAGCCATCAATCAGTGTCGATGCGATGGCAATAGAGATTGATTACATTATAGCGTTCTAGTTCGGGTGTTTTTTCTGGAAATGCTTGAAGCAAGAAATCAAACGTCCGCTTTACTTTTTTTGCAATCGTCCCTTTTGGGTCAATCGACGTATTGTCAGAATACATTTTGTTTAGATCGGAATCTTTTACGTTCGCCGGGCCGCCTTTCAATTCAATCAAAATGCACTGTGATGCAACATGATCGTAAGTGAACCGCGCGTTTGTGAATTCACAATTTTCAAAGAAACATGCGAAGCGATTTCTTTAACGAAATCGCGCATTGCACCGACCATTGCATTCCGCTTTTCTTGCGCTTTTAATGTAGTGCCATTTTGCAACCGAAGAAACATATCACGCACTTCGTCTTCTTGTGCATCTTCTTGAGGCGTCAGTTACGACAAACAACATCAAGAGAATATGTGTCAAAAACTTCCATAACTTCGGGGGGAGTTGCGAAAATACATTACCGGAAACATTGAACCCTTTTACAGGATCAATGTCTTTGGCAAGCGGATAGCCATCGGCTGCGAACTCCCATATGGCTCTTAGGCGCTGTTGTCCGTCGATAACTTCATATTGAATTCCATCGGAACGCTTGACGCTTCGCCAATAAAACTTGGGAATGTCGTAGTTGCGCAATATGGTATCCATCAAGAGCTGCTTCTGTTTGCGCGACCAGACTGGGGGCCTTTGATAGTCGGGGGTCGGATCAATTCGCGCTTGCATTTTGCACACAGTCGGCAAAGCCCACGCCTTCTTGTTCATTTCCATTGACGTGCCCCAACCCCACTACGATTTATAGAATCGACCACAACATACGTTAGCGTGCACAAAAGCGGAACACCCCTTATAAGTTCGTTTCCAAATTCCCGTTTACAAGATGTTCTTGGATCCCAAGCCTATCAAGCGCGATTAGTCGCCAGATAATCCTGAAGTTCGCGAAGAGATGAGGGCAAATGCCAGTAAATGATGTCGGTTCGGTTACCTGCAGATTGGCGTGCTTTTGGAACGCAAAGAAGTGATCATAAATCACAAAAGCTGTATCGTCTCTACACCGACGAAAAGTCGAGACTAGGGCGGCGAAGAGGTCCCAAAAGAGTACGTGAATCTCGCTTTTTGTCGCGATCGCTTGATATCATTTCAATAAGTCTATCAAATATTGATCTATAAGGGTGAGCATACTTACACTCTAGATATCCACCACTAACACTTCCTTGCAAACCCGCGTTCTTCTTAAAGCTCAGTGATTTTGAATTTATTTTGCTTTTCGGAGCCGCTTTTGCACGGATTAAAGAGTTGCGTTAAAGGTTTGTGCACCCGAAGGGGAGAAACGCAGTGGAGTACGGCAAAGCCGTGGCACAATCCTGAGTGAAGTGAAAGTATGTACGGAATAGGATAAAATTTTGTCCGTGCTTTTTGGTGAGCAGAGTGAATTCAAAGCTTTAAATAACAGCTCGTTTGCGGTTGTAAGTAGGTTTGGAGATGAGTTTTCGCTATATTTTTGATTATTTATTGACCAGTTAAATTTAGCCGCAAAGCGCCTATGTGTTTTATTAGTGTTTTAATATGTGTTTCCGATTTTAAGAAAACTTTTAAGCATCTGATATAGTTGATGAATTTGGAATAAAAAATCATATTCGGTGTGTGAAGTCACGAAGGGCGGTGTGTGAAGTCATGAATTTTGGTGTGTGAAATCACGAAACTACACCGTGCTGATTTACTGTTTAAATTATGGGTATGTGAATTGCGAATTAGATTTCTCATTTGGTGAAATTGCAAAGCCTAGAGCGGTGTGTGAAGTCACGAAGCGTGCTGGTGTGTGAAATCACGAAGATATTATGAACCAAGATTTAAAAATAGATCGCTCACCTCTTCTCCCCAGATAGGCATCCTGAACCAGATTTTTTTATCTGTGATGTGTTCGATGCTGCACCTAAATCCGATACAGCGTCTATGGAGCATCCGCTTTTCACCCTTTCAACCAAACCTGACATGCAAGTGCGTGAATATCATATTGGTGAAACTTGGATGAAGATTTCTCCGTCCAACATTGGACTTGCGACTGTTCATGACCGCGATATCCTTATTTACTGCATTTCGCAGTGCATGGCGCGGCTCAATGCAGGCAATAAGGTGCACCGGACGTTGCGTTTTAATGCGCATGATCTGCTTAAAACAACCAACCGCGATACTAGCCGCAGGGGCTATCAACTCTTCAAGGCTGCATTGGAGCGCCTTAGAAATACAAGTATACAGACTAATATTACCACAGGCGGTAAAGAGCAGTGGGAAATGTTTGGGTTCATAGATAGTGCCAAAATGGTCAAAGAATCGCGTGATGGCCGCATGCAGGCTATTGAAATTACGTTGTCTGATTGGGTGTTTAACGCCATCAATGAAAAAGGCGGCGAGATCCTGACGATCTCGCGAGATTATTTTCGGCTTAGAAAACCGCTTGAACGGCGGCTTTATGAGCTGGCGCGTAAATGCTGCGGGCAAAATACCAAGTGGCATTTTCGAATTGAGACTTTGCGCGAACGCACTGGCTCAACATCAACTTCCAAAGAGTTTCGCCGCATGCTCAAGGCGATAATTGACGATAATGCCACCCATGGCCACATCCCTGATTATTCTTTCGAATTGAAAGATGAACTTGTTATTATCAGACCGCGTAAGGACTTTACCGATATCTTTACCGAAGCTGAAAGTCCGTTGGCAATTGATAAGATATTCTTGAAACCATCGACCCATGACGTTGCTCGTAAACTCAATGGAGGCTACGATCTTTATTTTTTAGAAAATGAATGGCGCGGTATGCTTCAAACGAAAAAGGCCATGCCAGAAAATCCTGACGGATCCTTCATTGGCTATGTCAAATGGTACGTGGAAAAGAATGGTCGGGCGCGTTAGGTTTGGTATTCGCGCTCCAATAGTTCCACTGCTCTTTCAAGCGTCTCACCCAGTCCCCAGCCCATGCGGTCGGCAATTGCGCAATAGGCTTCGATTGTCTCAGGTTTGGCTTTTAGATTGAACTGCGCATTTCGCCCTGTGCGGCGACGGCGTTGCTCCCCCTGCCCTGCTTGGCTTGGTGCGGGTGTTGGCATAGGCTTAACTTCACGGCTTTTAAAGCCGAGGGATTCTGCCGCCTTGGCCGCTTCTTCGCGTTGGAGCGCGTCATTGGCCTGTTTAAAGAGTTTTGGTTTGGGCTTAAATTCAGCTGGGTTGAAATCATCCAGTGCATCCGCAAAACCAAGATCAGCGCGTTCTGTTCCCATGTTAAGCCACCTTCCCTATTTTTTCACTCTCGCGCAGCTTGGCAACCACCTCTCCTGTAAATTCACGGGCATTCTGGATGGCTTTTTCAAGATTTGAAACCTTGGAGCCGTCAAGGTCGCTCAAAAGCCCTCCATAGTCCAAAATATCGCGGTAAGCGGCGCGCTCAACGATAGAGGTTGAAAAAATATCAATGCCGGCTTTGTCGAGCTGATCGCGCACATTGCGCAATGATCGTGAGGCAACGGCGGCACTGGTGCGGGTTAGAAGCACGCTATGAGGAATATCACGGCGTGCCATGCGCGCTTGATTGCGAATGAGCTTAATGGTCTTAGCAGCCCCTTTGGCGTCCATAGAAGCCCCTTGGGTGGGTATAATGACTAAATCTGACATACCAATAGCATTGGCGACCATAAGGCTTGCAGTGCCCTCTAAATCGACAATAACAAATTGAGCGGTGCTGGCCGCCTCTTCAATTTGATCAACAATGGTATCTTCGCCTACTTCGCTGATAATGGTGATATTGTCAGGTTTGCCTTCAAGTCCCCCCCATTGAGATATCCATTTTTCAGGATCGGCATCGATGATGGTGATTTGCGCCCCTTTGGTGGCCAATTCGGACGCTAAAAGAAGCGCAGATGTGGTTTTTCCTGCGCCCCCTTTGGGATTGGCAAATGAGATAACGGGCATGGGCTGACTTTCGGTGTGGTGATAAAAACGAATCTGACAGGAAAATTTTAACAGATAGCTAACAGGTATCCAAAAGATATTAGATAGCTATCTAGTAGCTATCTGTCAAGTATCTGATAGCTAGCAGATAGCTCTTAGGTATCTGACAGATATCTTTTTCTCGTGAGGGATTGATGCCAGATGGCGAATACACGGCCCCATAGCCTAGCCTGATCGGTGGCTTTGTAGCGAATTTCTGAGTTTATGGCGCGATCCGGTTTTCCTGAGCGGATGGGTTTCGAAGAGCGATTTCAAGAGAGCCTCAATTTGAGGGTGAGGCGATCATCTGGGCTTCGGTGGTACTGCCGGTATCTGATCAGTTATCGCGATCTGGAGGACATGTTCGAAGAACACGGGCTAAAGTCGATCACAGTACGATCTATCGCTGAGTTTATCATTATATGCCGGAGATGGAAAAGCAGCTGCGTTTGTTTTTGGGGTAGGGCTTTGATTCAAGCTATTGTCTGGACGAGACCTATACCAAGGTGCGCGCTAGGTGGGCCTACACTTACCGAGCGGTGGATAAGTAAAGCGATGCTATCGATCTCCATTTTTCGCCTACGCGCAATGCCAAGGTAGACAGGCGTGTTGACCCGTCGATATTAAGTCCTCTTCGCTTCATTCATTTATATTGTTAACGTATGTTAATACACATTAAATTATTTTATATAATACGTGATAACGATTGTTAACATTAGATCACGCAGCACAAGTGCTCAAAGTTGCCCCGAGATGTTGCGCGGAGTTTGTTGATCCAATCGGGTTTTCACTATCTATTTATTAGCGATCCGTAGTGCCTCTAGCGGCGCTGCGATATGCTTGTGCTTTCGCAAGCGATAGATCCTCACCAGGTGTGCTCTGCGTGTCCATGAGCCTATCAAATGCGTATTCTGCGAGAAGGCGTTGTTGATCCATCGCTTGTCTACGTTCTTGGTTTAGTATGATCGGTTTGCGTCTTTGAAGATCGGCCATTGTGTTCTCCTATGCTGCTTTGTACGGTTGTAGTGTATTACTGGTATATCAAAACAGCATCCATAGGTTTTATGTGAAGCTCTTTTCCACGCGCCACCCGACATCGCCAGCCACAAGGCAGGGGAGGGTGGCGCGTGATCGCCGCTAATGTGCATTTACTCGAACAATGTAGATTATAGCGTGAAATCTGGTGGTCTGTATGTCGTCACAGGTGAGCTTTGTGGTTCAGCTGGAGCGGGTGGTTTGTTCTGCTGGATGGGTGCTTTGGGTGCATTTTGTGGCGGCAATTGATTGGCGCTTTTGGGTGTATCGTTCTTTTTTACCGCTGCCGGGCGTTTTAATTTGTCAAAAGAGAGACTGACATAAGACAACGTATTGGGATCTGGTTTGACAACAGATTTTCCATTAGCTCTGTGTCGTTTTCCATAATGGTTTATCGCCGTTTCAATTCGTCTATGTCCCATGACTGCTGCAACTTCACCATCGATTACTGATAGGTCGGCCTTAGCATTAGCTGCAAATTGATGGCGTGCATCATAGAGGCGAAGATTGGTATAATACCGAGGAATTATGTTGTTGCTGATGAGTATCTTTTTGGCTTTACGAAAGTGCTTTAGCAGGTGGCTCGCTCGAACGTCCCAACCATCAGATTTAGCATATTCAATAACCTTATCGATTTCGTCAATTTGGTATCGGTTGATTAAGCGTGGGTCTAAATGAAGTATGCGTTCAGTCCCACAGCCAGCAATTCCCTTCCGGTATTTTTCATTTTTTAACAGTCAGCTTAAATTGATCGCGAGTAGTGTTTGTCCATTCACCTGGTCTGATGCCGGTGATGTAAGTGGCGCGAAGTAAAAGCGCCATCATACGTCGGTTTTTCTTATTGGCTTTTGCTGATAACGTATTTGCCATATACCGCAGAACTTTGTCTGGCATGTGTCGTACGAGGCGTTTTTTGGGTTTAAAATCGATTGCATTTTCGGCCGTATGAGTGGTCAGCAAGGCTCTAAGCTCTGCCGCTTTTTCCTCACCCAATTGCGTTTTTGTCAGATGAAGTACAGCTGCGCGGTAGTTATAATAGGTCGATTTAGCAATTGTGTTTTCAATTCGTTTTAGTCCATCAAAAGCGTTTTGAACTGATAGTTCTTGATCAGCGAGAACGATTTTAGCTGCTCGCGCATAACTGTCTGTTGGACCGCTCGGAGATCAACATTTTTCGTGTTCCCTCCCCATATTAACAGGCACGTTTTTGAGCGTCATTATTAACATGATTTATCTCCTGTTCCACACTGTCATTTTCTACTTTCAAGCGGCAATAAATTTGATTATCACACAGCAGTTGTGCTCATGTGTAATCACTTGCTGATGATAGTTGCATAGAAAGCTATTTCATCTATCAGTTGAAGAAAATTAGATATCGACCAAAGTAACGGTTGGGGCTTCTTGCCGTGCTGAAATGTACAATAGCGGACGCATTGAGAACTGAACTACTCAGTGCGTTTTTCTTCACAATTCACACGGTAAGATTATTCGATAATTTCATAGCATCATAGCATCATAGCACCATGACACACTGGTATACCGCAGACCCGCATTTTGGGCACGACAACATCATCAAATATTCGCAACCGACCGTTTCGTTCTGTGGCTGAAATGGATGCGCGAATTTTGAGCAATTATCAGGCCTGTGTGCGACCTGATGATGATTTCTGGTTTGTAGGCGATTTCGGTTTTGGTGAAACTGGTGGTAAGCCCGACCATCTTGAGCGCATCTTTAAAGCTTTGCCAGGACGAAAGCACCTCATCATCGGCAACCATGATGGTGAGCGGGTGCAACGGCTGGGATGGACTTCAGTTCAGCCCATGGCAGAAATCAAGGACGGCCAGTACCGCGTTGTCATGTGCCATTATCCGATGATCACATGGAACGGCGCGCGGCGAGGGGCGCTGCATCTTTTTGGTCATGTTCATGATACATGGATGGGTAGCCGCAATGCGATCAATGTCGGCGTTGATCTTTGGGATTTTATGCCCGTTCGCATAGACGATATCGCTCGCTTTGGCGCAGACCTTCCGCTTAACAAGCACTGGCACGATGTGGAGCCCGGAACAGGGCAAACAGATTAGGCACTTGCAGAACGATAAGCTTATAATTGTCTAATACAAAACATATCATCACAAGGTCATTTTGCGGGTTTTTTTCTAAAGCAATACGATGGTCCGATTACCTTCTGTAGCTGATAGTTTCTGCCCCATTGCCAGTAAGTACTTGTAAAGCGCTATTACCAACTAATTTACCCTTTAGGATGCTTGCGTAGTGGCTAGACTCCGGGTTGTACAGGCTGCGCCTTATGGCAATACGTAACTAT
>JAXHNY010000042.1:0-14782 GCA_034519905.1 Ahrensia sp. | reverse complement strand
AGTTACGTATTGCTGATATCTCCCGGCAAGAACCCTGCCCTAGCAGCATTAGAACGGCGATCAATATCGGTGATAACCACGCCTTTTACGTCGCCCCGAATGCGCAGTTGCCGCAATATCTGCGGCGTAACTTGGGCAATTGTGGCACCGGAAAATGGTGTATTTCCGCCTAAAACAACTCTGACAGGTTCGCGACTCGCGCGGCGGCTTTGCCAAACGCAATTTAATTGTGACCAATTCACCTCGAGAAAATACATCCATATCGACCTCGTCGCCGACATTGAGCGTCGCAAGTCGGTAGCCAAGCGCATCAGGGTGCTCTACACGCTGCGCATTGATGGAAAGAACAACATCCCCCACACGCAGACCCGCCCGCGCTGCTGGGCCATTATCTGTTAGATTTGTGACGATCGCACCCGACGGCCGCCGCATACCTAAACTCTCAGCCATTTCTGCCGTAACCACATCAAATGACGCGCCTATAAACGGGCGTTCGAATGCATCTGCCCCGCCTTTGGCTTGAGCCACAACAGCGCGCACCATATTGGCTGGAATAGCAAAGCCAATACCGTTTGAACCGCCCGACCGCGAAAATATCGCCGTGTTAATTCCGACCAAGCGGCCCTCCATATCAACCAACGCGCCACCAGAATTTCCCGGATTAATGGCGGCGTCAGTTTGAATGAAAAAGCCAAAATCTGACACACCCACTTGGCTGCGCGCAATGGCGGATACAATTCCCGACGTGATCGTTTGCCCAACACCAAATGGATTGCCAATTGCCAAAACAAGATCACCGATGAGCAATTGATCTGTTTCCGCAAACGGCAGTATTGGCAACGCTTCACCACTATCGATACGCAGCACCGCAAGATCCGCACGCTCATCACGCAAAACCACCTGGCTTTCAAATTCGCGGCCATCTGAAAGGCCAACTTTAATCTGATCCATGCCTTCGATCACATGATTATTGGTAATAATAAGCCCACTGGCATCAACAATAACACCCGAACCAAGGGAAGATTGGGTGCGCGGTCGCCCCTGACCGAACTGACGACCAAAGAATTGTTCAAAAAACGGATCACCCTCAAAAGGCGAACGCCGTTCAGTTTGCGTACGCGCCGCATATACGTTCACCACCGCCGGTGCAGTAATCGCAACCAGTGGCGCATAGGACAACTGGATTTCAGATCGACCAAATGGAACACGGCGTTGCATCGCCTTATTGTCTGGCCGACCAGTCTCTTGATTTTTACTTTGAGGACGGGATTGTTGTTCGGCTGGAGGTTGCCTTTGCTGAAGCAGGTCTTCGAGAAAACTGCGAAGTTTTTCTCCATCCTGCGCAGTTGCTTTCGTTGCAAAACTACTCACGAGAAGTACAACAAATAGAAGAAGTTTAATCCAAGACGAGCTCATGAGCGCCTCCAAAAGTCGAGAAATGAATCACTCTGAAACTATGGCATGAAAAAAGGGCCCCGAAAGGCCCTTAGTTCATTCTCAATAATCTTTTTTGTCAGAGAGTTTTAAGCCGCCTGATTATCTTCCGCTTGCTCTTCAGCTTCTAGCCGCTTGCGATCAGCAAGGCCGCGTGCATCTACGTCGCGGTCCACAAACTCAATAACCGCCATTGGCGCGTTATCGCCAGTACGGAAACCAGCTTTCATGATACGCAAATAACCGCCGTTACGATCCACATAACGCGGAGCGATTGAAGCAAACAATTTGCGAGTCTGATCTTCATCACGAATAGACGAAGCAACTTGGCGCCGCGCATGCAAATCGCCGCGTTTACCGAGTGTCACCAACTTCTCAACAATCGGACGCAATTCTTTTGCTTTCGGCAAAGTCGTAATGATTTGCTCGTGTTCGATCAATGATGCAGCCATATTCGCAAACATTGCTTTGCGGTGGCTGCTTGTGCGATTTAGCTTGCGGCCTGAATTACCGTGGCGCATGCGCTTTCTCCTAATTTATTCGGCAAAGCCGAGTGTCAATAATGATCTTCATACCGTTTTGCGAGATCTTCAATATTTTCTGGTGGCCAAGTTGGGACTTCCATACCAAGATGCAGACCCATCGTCGCAAGAACTTCTTTGATTTCATTCAAAGACTTACGGCCAAAGTTTGGTGTACGAAGCATCTCGCCTTCGCTCTTTTGAATAAGATCGCCGATGTAGACAATGTTGTCATTTTTCAAGCAATTAGCCGAACGAACCGATAGCTCAAGCTCATCCACCTTCTTAAGCAGTGCCGGGTTAAAGGCCAACTCCTGAACTTGCGCTTCCGAAACTTCCTTCAGGCTCATCAAAGTTAACAAACACGCCAAGTTGATCTTGAAGTATACGTGCAGCAAATGCGACCGCGTCTTCACCTGATACTGCGCCATTTGTATCGATTGTCATTGTAAGCTTGTCATAGTCAAGAATCTGGCCTTCTCGCGTGCTCTCGACCTTGTAGGACACTTTGCGTACTGGCGAGAACAGACTATCAACCGGAATAAGCCCAAT
Source organism: Ahrensia sp. (assembly GCA_034519905.1). Taxonomy (GTDB): domain Bacteria; phylum Pseudomonadota; class Alphaproteobacteria; order Rhizobiales; family Rhizobiaceae; genus Ahrensia. The sequence goes on along the minus strand of JAXHNY010000042.1, from coordinate 12,275 downwards.
TGGTGCATCATCTGAGCGGTTGCGTTCAGCAGGCGCATAGCCCTTACCGGCGTCGACAGTAAATTCCATCCGAATTTCCGCACCTTCATCCAGTGTACAAAGGACATGCTCGGGGTTCAGAATCTCAATATCGCCGACCGTCTGGATGTCAGCCGCTAAAACAGTACCTGGTCCCTGCTTGCGAACGACCATACGCTTTGGTCCATCACCATCCATACGGATCGCAATTTCTTTAATGTTCAAAATAATGTCCGTTACATCCTCGCGGACACCGGCAATCGTCGAGAATTCGTGCAACACGCCATCAATTTGGACTGCAGTCACAGAAGCGCCGCGAAGCGATGAAAGCAAAACGCGGCGAAGCGCATTACCCATTGTTAAGCCGAACCCACGCTCAAGAGGCTCTACAGTTAAAGAAACATGTTTGCCAGAGCCCTTAAACTCGACCTTGTTTGGCTTAATTAGTTCTTGCCAGTTTTTTTGTATCACAGCAATTTCCTTGAGTTTGAATGCCACCATCCATTCGTAGCAATCGGTCAGTGTTTGCGTTGCGCTGGATTGGCACAACTCAAATTACCCATAGACGCTTTTAAACGCGACGACGCTTCTTGGGACGACATCCATTGTGAGGCGTAATGACATCACGAATAGACGTTATCGTAAAACCAGCTGCCTGCAGTGCGCGCAAAGCTGACTCTCCGGCCAGACCCTGGTCCGTTAACCTCAACTTCCAGTGTCTTCATCCCATGCTCTTGTGCTTTTTTAGCGCAATCTTCAGCGGCCATCTGAGCAGCAAATGGTGTCGATTTGCGCGAGCCCTTAAAGCCCTGCATGCCGGCCGATGACCAAGCAATAACGTTCCCTTGCGCATCTGTTATGGTTATCATGCTGTTATTGAACGTTGAATTCACATGGGCGATACCCGATGAAATATTTTTCTTCTCGCGTTTCTTAACACGAACTTCTTTAGCCTTAGCCATTTTAGTTTCCTTGATATTTACGCTGCCGTAATGCCAGCAGCTACACCGAATCTATCTCGTTATTTCTTTTTACCCGCGATCGCTTTTGCCGGACCCTTACGTGTACGCGCATTTGTATGCGTACGCTGACCACGAACCGGCAGCCCACGGCGATGGCGAAGACCGCGATAGCAACCCAGATCCATCAAACGCTTCACGTTCATAGAAGTTTCGCGGCGCAGATCGCCTTCAACCTGATAGTCACGGTCGATTGTTTCGCGAATCGCGAGAACTTCAGCATCTGAAAGCTGATTAACCCGTGTAGCCGCAGCGATATTGTTCTTGTCAACAATCTCCTGCGCAAACTTTGCACCAATGCCATGAATATATTGCAATGCGATAACAACGCGCTTGCCTGTTGGGATATTTACCCCTGCGATACGAGCCATGCTCATCCACTCCATGTGGGCTAAACCAGAGTTTAGCATTAAAATTTACCCGCGTCCGGTGGAGGCCGGCCCTTGCGAGCGTCTCATAGACAATAAAATTGAACTGAGTCCAAGCGCTATAAGCTCACACCCGACCCGTGTCAACACAAAGTACAAATGTTTCGTGTTTGAATTAAGTACTTCACCAAAATCCGAAGCTTAGATATCGTCAAGTATAGCATTTATCGAAGCGCCTACTTCGTCAATCGATAAAAGCCCATCAACCGAACGCAACATTCCTTTTGCATAATAATAACCAAGTAACGGCGCGGTCTTTTTATAATATTCGCGTAAACGTTCTTCAAAAGTAACCGCGTTGTCGTCCTTACGAACCGCATGGCCCGCAGCTTGCGCTTCAGCTGCACGCTTTAAAATGCGTCCAACCAATACTTTATCATCCACTGCCAACTCAATCACACAATCGAGCGGCATTCCCTTTTCAGCCAACAAATCTTCTACACTATCGGCTTGGACCAGCGTCCGAGGATATCCATCTAAGATGAATCCTTTTGCACAATCCGCCTGATCAAGGCGCTCAGACACAATAGCATTTACGATATCATCCGACACAAGCCCGCCGGCATCCATTACGGATTTTGCTTTGCGACCAACTGGCGATCCAGAGGTAACGGCGGCACGCAACATATCGCCGTGTCAGGACACTGAACGATCCCAAACTCTTCTCACCAAGCGCCAAGCGCGCAAGTGCTCTTTACCTTGCCTCCCCCGGCGGCCCTAACAATATCAACCTCATCCTAGTCCCCCAGATAAAACGCGCTTAGTTGCGCTTTTTACTTCCACGTAGCTTAGACTTTTTGATCAAGCCTTCATACTGGTGGGCAAAAAGGTGGCCTTGAACCTGAGCAACTGTATCCAATGTAACACTGACAACGATCAGCAGTGATGTTCCACCTAGATAAAACGGTACTCCAGTTCGCGCTATTAGAAATTCGGGTAATAGACAAACAAGAACAAGGTATATCGCGCCAATAACAGTAATATGAGTTAAGACATAGTCGATATATTCACCCGTGCGCACACCAGGCCGGATGCCCGGAATAAAACCAGAATGGTTTTTCAAATTATCGGCAGTTTCCTGCGGGTTAAACACAATTGCTGTGTAGAAAAATGCAAAAAAGGCAATCAAAAGACCGTAGAAAAGCATATAAAGTGGCTGACCATGCCCCAATGCTGCGATGATTGTAGTAGCCCAACCGGGAAGATTACTCGTGTCCGAAAAACCAGCAAGAGTTGCCGGTAACAACAGAAGCGATGACGCAAAAATTGCAGGGATAACGCCTGCCGTGTTCAATTTCAGTGGCAAATGCGATGTATCCCCTTGAAACATCTTATTTCCCACCTGGCGCTTCGGATACTGTATGAGCAGTCGGCGTTGAGCCCGCTCAACAAACACAATCAGTGCAATCACGGCGACAGCAAGACACAAGGATGGCCACTACCAAGCCAGCCGATAGCGCGCCTGTTCTGCTTAGTTCCAACGTTCCACCAATTGCAGCTGGCAAACCAGCAACGATGCCAGCAAAAATAATCAAAGAGATTCCGTTGCCGATACCGCGCGCTGTGATTTGTTCACCCAGCCACATCAAAAACATAGTGCCGCCAACAAGCGAAATCACCGTTGAAACTCGGAAAAACCAGCCCGGATCAGCCACAATGCCCTGCCCGCTTTCTAGGCCGACAGCTATGCCATAGGCCTGCAAAGTCGCTAAAAATACCGTTCCGTAACGCGTATATTGATTGATAACCTTGCGACCACGCTCGCCTTCTTTTTTCAACTGCTCAAGCTGGGGAATAACAGAAGTCATCAACTGAATGGCAATAGATGCGGAAATGTAGGGCATAATCCCAAGGGCAAGGATAGCCATACGCTCTACAGCGCCACCTGCAAACATATTAAAAATGCCCAAAATACCGCTAGACTGATTGGCGAAAGCCTGTGCGAAGGCCTGCATATCTAAACCAGGAAGCGGAATGTAGGTGCCAAAACGATATATCAGCAACGCACCAAGCGTGAACCATATCCGTTGCTTTAATTCTGTCGCCTTAGAAAAGGAGCCAAAATTCATATTTGATGCAAGTTGTTCGGCAGCAGACGCCATGGAAATCTCCGGTATAAATTTCAATTGGCATTATTGTGTTATGAAAACAATCAAACGCCATACATGCACCTTGAAATAAGCGGTCGCACTGCAACTCGCAAGTCACAATGCATAAAGTAGTGCAGTGTTTTTAGAAAATGGCAATAAATCACAACAAAAAGGCGGGTAATTACCCCGCCTTTTAAAACAAAATCAGGCATCAACCTGTGCAGAAATTATGGTAACCTTACCACCCGCTTTTTCAATCTTCTCAATCGCAGTCTTTGAGGCTCCCGCGACTTCTAAACTAAGCTTGGATTTTGCATCGCCATCGCTGAGAACCCGCACGCCATCCATTGGACGGTGGCAAATACCAGCATCAATCAAAGACTGAACGGTAATTGTGGATTTAGCATCAAGCTTGTTCGCCTCGATCGCCTTTTCAATACGGGCAATAGAAACAATATTGAAGTTTTTCCCAAAAATATTCTTAAAGCCCCGCTTTGGAAGACGGCGGTATATCGGCATTTGTCCGCCTTCATAGCCACCGATAGAGACACCGGAGCGTGATTTCTGACCTTTAACACCGCGGCCAGCTGTCTTACCCTTGCCAGAACCAATACCACGACCAACACGCATGCGTGACGGGCGGGCACCTTCGTTATCACTTAATTCGTTCAATTTCATATTTTATACTCCAGCCTAGCAAACTTAGTCGTGAACACGAACTAAGTGAGCGACTTTGCGGATCATGCCACGAACAGCTGGCGTATCTTCCAACGTCCGAATGCGGTGCATCTTGTTAAGGCCGAGGCCGACAAGCGTTTGACGCTGATCTGCTGGCCGGCGAATTGGGCTACCGACTTGTTCAACGGTGACCGTCGCCCCTTTTGATTTATCAACCATAATAATGTTCCTTCGTAAAACTCATATCAATTTGATAAAAGTCTTTCCGTTCCTATTCTTCGCTGCCAATCAAAGCACTGCGACGCGCCTGAAGTGTTGAATATTTAACACCACGCTGTGCAGCAATGTCTTTCGGATGCATCTGGTTTTTCAGCGCATCAAACGTTGCGCGCACCATGTTATACGGATTAGACGAACCGATTGATTTGGCAACAACATCCGCCATACCAACCGTTTCGAAAACAGCACGCATCGGACCGCCAGCAATAATACCAGTACCAGCCGGAGCCGAACGTAGCACAACTTTACCAGCGCCATGGCGACCATTGACATCATGATGTAATGTACGGCCATTACGAAGCGGAACAAAAATCAAATCACGTTTAGCAGCCTCAGTAGCTTTACGAATAGCCTCAGGCACCTCACGCGCCTTACCATGACCAAAGCCAACACGTCCCTTTTGGTCGCCGACGACCACAAGTGCAGCAAAACCAAAACGACGGCCGCCCTTTACCACTTTAGCAACACGATTTATGTGAACGAGCTTGTCGACAAATTCCGAATCGACTTCTTCGCCTTTATTGCGATCATTACGACCGCCGCGATCTTGTGCCATATCCTTAATCCTTATTATTTTCCGGTAGCACGGGGTTGTTCGGTGGCAGATCCAATTTCTAGGAGCTACCGATGTAAATAAGGCCCGCTTAAAGCAGCGGGCCAAGAGTGTCCATACCCTAAGTGAGAAACCCTTAAATTATTAAAAAGGTAAGGCCACTTTCACGTGCCGCTTCAGCCAATGCTTTAATGCGACCATGAAAAATATACGGGCCACGATCAAAAACAACGTCTGTGACCCCAGCCTTGGAAGCGCGCTCGGCAACCAGCTTACCAACAGCGGCAGCAGCTTGTGTATCCGAACCCGTCTTGAGAGCCTTGCGCAAATCAATGTCTAATGTCGAGGCAGAAGCAATAGTGTTGCCTGCCGCATCATCAATAATTTGCGCATAGATATTTTTCGAAGAACGATAAACCGACAAACGCGGTCGCCCATTGCTTACTTTTTTGAGATGCCGACGAACGCGTGAAGCACGACGCTGCAAGGCTGATTTTGTTGTTGCCATGATAACTGTCCTTACTTCTTCTTGCCTTCTTTGCGGACAATCGTCTCTTCCGCATACTTAATACCTTTACCTTTATAAGGCTCAGGCTTGCGATATTTACGAATCTCCGCTGCGACTTGACCAAGCTGCTGCTTGTCAATACCGGTCAGCACAATCTCAGTTGGCTTGGGCAGCGCAGCAGAAACACCCGCCGGCACCTCGTATACAACCTCATGGCTGTAGCCCAATGACAACTGAATGTCTTTCCCTTGCATAGCCGCCCTGTAACCAACGCCGCTTATCTCAAGCTTACGTTCAAAACCCTTCGAAACACCATCAACGATGTTTTGGATCATTGTGCGGGACATGCCCCACTTTGAACGAGCAATCTTAGAACTATCGCGCGGCTGAACAGAAATCCCACCACCGTCAAGCGTCACAATAACCTCGTCATTTGCAATGAACTCCAATTCACCCTTTGGGCCTTTGGTTTTCACAACATTGCCGTCGACCGTAGCGGTTACACCGCTTGGAATCGCGACTGATCTTTTACCAATTCGAGACATCTTATGTCCTGTCCGTTCTTAATCTGAAGAACCAGCTATGTTAGAATACGCGGCAAATAAGTTCGCCACCAACATTTTTCTCACGGGCATCATGGTCAGCCATAACACCAGAAGGTGTTGACAAAATTGATATACCCAAACCGTTTGCAACATGTTCGATTGACTTTACACCAACGTAAACACGGCGGCCAGGCTTCGAAACGCGCTCAATCTTGCGGATAACCGGCTGGCCATCAGCATATTTTAGCTCAATGACAAACTCGGATTTTCCGGTTCCATACTCAACCTCGGAGTAACCACGAATGTACCCCTCCTGTTTGAGAACGTCGAGAACACGAGCACGTTGTTTTGAAGCAGGTGTCGAAACACTGCCCTTTGACCGGTGCAAACCATTACGAATACGGGTCAGCATATCGCCGACTGGATCTGATACAGACATACGAGCCTCCCCTTACCAGCTAGATTTCACGATGCCAGGTACCTGCCCGATCGATCCAAGATCGCGAAGCGCAATACGTGACATACGTAGTTTACGGTAGACACCGCGTGGACGACCAGACACCTCACAGCGGTTACGGATACGAATTTTCGCCCCGTTGCGCGGTAACTCAGCCAACTTAATTGTCGCCCGAAAGCGCTCATCAATTGGGAGTTCACGGTTCTTAATAATCGCCTTCAATGCCGCTCTCTTTGCAGAGTCGCGAGAAACCATTCTGCGGCGACGTTCGTTCTTTTCGATTGAGCTAACCTTAGCCATACGGATAAACCTCTGTTGCTTGCCGTTAGTTCGACGGGAACGGGAAGTTAAAGGCTTTTAACAGGGCCAAAGCTTCCGCATTATTTGTCGCACTCGTACAAACGATAATGTCCATTCCCAAAATATTATCAACTTTGTCATAGTTAATCTCTGGAAACACGATGTGTTCTTTCAAGCCCATAGCAAAGTTGCCACGGCCGTCAAAGCTTTTTGGATTGAGGCCGCGGAAGTCGCGGACCCGAGGAAGCGCGATGGTCACAAGGCGATCCATAAATTCATACATCCGCTCACCGCGCAATGTCACCTTACAGCCAAGTGGCATCTTCTCACGTACCTTAAAACCCGCAATGGATTTTGAAGCAAAAGTGACCTGTGCCTTTTGGCCAGCAATCAAAGACAATTCCTCTGCAGGCCTTAGCTGGACGCTTTGAATCATTCGTTGCCTCACCAACACCCATGTTTATGACAATTTTTGTCACCTGGGGTATCTGCATCACATTCTTATATTCGAATGTTTTGAGCATTTCGCCACGAATAGCTTCACGGTACTGAACCTTAAGCCGTGGCTCATAATTAACTTCAGCCATCGATCAAATCTCCAGAACGCTTAGCAAAACGGACTTTCTTATCACCTTCCATCCGAAAACCGACGCGCGTAGGTTTTCCATCCTTCGGGTCAATAAGCGAAAGGTTCGACAACTCTATCGGCGCCTCTTTTGCAATAATACCACCCTCAGTCGTTTGCGACTGTTTTGTGTGGCGTTTCACCATATTAATACCAGCCACAAGCGCTTTGCCGTCCTTTGGCATCACACGAGTGACAGCACCTGAACGACCTTTGTCTTTGCCTGTGATCACGACAACGCTGTCGCCTTTTCTAATTTTTTGCATCGCTCCGGCTCCTACAACACTTCTGGTGCTAGTGAGATGATTTTCATGTGCGACTTAGCGCGCAATTCGCGTGGCACTGGACCAAAGATACGGGTACCGAGAGGCTCTTTTTTACCATCGATAATAACAGCAGCGTTGCCGTCAAACCGAATAACAGTGCCATCTGCGCGGCGGATGTCTTTAGCTGTACGTACAACGACAGCCTTCATAACATCACCCTTCTTAACGCGCCCTCGCGGAATGGCTTCTTTGACTGACACAACAATAATGTCGCCAACAGAAGCATATTTCCGCTTAGAGCCGCCAAGCACTTTGATGCACTGAACACGACGAGCGCCGGAATTATCGGCCACGTCGAGGTTTGTTTGCATCTGAATCATGACTGGATGCCTTTATTTCTTTTTTCCCGACATATCGGGAGACCTACTAATTAAGATACTTATCACCCAAACTATTGAGCAATAACCATCCAGCGTTTTGTTTTAGAGATTGGTGCGCACTCTTCGATCGAAACCTGATCACCAACTTTAACAGCATTGCTCGCATCATGCGCTTGGTAGCGCTTAGAACGGCGAACGGTTTTTTTCAATAGTGGATGTGAGAAACGACGTTCCACCCGTACCACTACTGTGTTTTCATTTTTGTCGCTTACGACGACACCCTGCAAAATACGTTTTGGCATGTTGTCGTCCTTCTATGCTTTTACTTTACCAGCTACTTGGCCGGCAATAGTCTTTATGCGCGCAATATCACGGCGAACTTGGCGAACACGAGAGGTCTTCTCCAACTGGTTCGTCGCGCCTTGAAAACGCAAATTGAATTGTTCTTTTTTCAGCTTCGCTAACTCATCGGCCAACTGGTCGGCAGTCAATGCGCGGATATCTGCAGCTTTCATAACTATGTCCTACTCGCCAATACGCTGAACGAAGCGGGTCTTCACAGAAAGCTTTGCCGAACCAAGGCGTAAAGCCTCGCGCGCCACATCTTCCGGAACACCATCAATCTCAAACATTACCCGGCCAGGCTTCACCTTAGCCGCCCAATAATCAACTGAACCTTTACCCTTACCCATACGCACTTCAGTCGGCTTTGAGGTGACTGGAACATCAGGGAAAATACGGATCCAAACACGACCTGCACGCTTCATAAAGCGCGTAATCGCACGACGAGCAGCTTCGATCTCACGCGCATTCACGCGGTTCGGCTCAGTAGCCTTTAAACCATATGAGCCAAAGTTCAAATCCGTACCGCCCTTTGCGACGCCATGGATTTTGCCCTTAAACTGCTTTCGGAACTTCGTCCGTTTCGGTTGCAACATAATCTATCTCCAATCCAGACGCTTACGCGTTTTCGCGGCGACGGTTATTACCACCGCCCTGATTGTCATTTTCCATAGCGCGGCGCTCAGAAGCCATCGGATCATGCTCAAGGATTTCACCCTTGAAAATCCAGCACTTAATACCAATAATTCCGTAAGCAGTCGTCGCCTCCGCTGTACCATAATCGATATCGGCCCGAAGCGTATGTAGCGGCACGCGGCCCTCACGATACCATTCGATGCGCGCGATCTCCGCACCACCAAGACGACCACCAGAAGTGATCTTAATGCCTTCAGCACCGAGACGCATTGCGGATTGAACCGAACGCTTCATAGCGCGGCGGAAAGCCACACGGCGCTCCAACTGCTGAGCAATCGATTGAGCAACAAGTGTAGCATCAATCTCAGGCTTACGCACCTCAACGATATTCAAATGTGTCTCGGCCGTTGTGTAAGATGAAATCTTCTTCCGAAGAACCTCAATATCAGCACCCTTTTTACCAATAATGATACCAGGACGTGCTGTATGAATAGTAACGCGGCACTTTTTGTGTGGACGCTCTATCACGATCTTAGAAACACCCGCAGCCTTAAGCTCCTTGTTCAGGAACGCGCGAATTTTCAAGTCTTCATGAAGAAGAATGCCATAGTCACCAGTATTTGCATACCAACGCGAGTCCCATGTGCGGTTAATGCCAAGGCGAAAACCAATTGGGTTAATCTTCTGACCCATTACGCGGCCTCCTCAACAGCTTCAACTTCACGGACAACAATCGTTAAATGCGAGAACGGCTTAACGATACGGCTAGCCTTACCGCGACCACGTGCCATAAACCGTTTCATCACGATTGACTTGCCGACGTAAGCTTCCGCAACAATCAACGCATCGACGTCAAGGTCGTGATTGTTTTCAGCATTTGCAATAGCCGACTCAAGAGTCTTCTTAACAGTCCCAGAAATGCGCTTGCGCGAAAATTCCAAATCCGCGAGAGCAGCCGCAACCTTCTTACCGCGGATAAGAGCCGCGACCAAATTCAACTTTTGTGGGCTCACACGGATCGTCTTCGTGACCGCGCGCGCCTCATTATCCGCCAAGCGGCGGGGTGCCTTAGGCTTACCCATCGGTTACTTCCTCTTCGCCTTCTTATCGGCACCATGTCCGTAGTAAGTGCGCGAAGGCGCAAACTCACCAAACTTGTGACCAATCATTTCCTCAGAAACCGATACCGGAATATGTTTCTGACCATTATAGACACCAAACGTCAAACCCACAAACTGCGGGAGAACTGTCGAACGACGGCTCCAAATCTTAATTACGTCGTTGCGACTGCTTGCGCGCGCCTTCTCAGCTTTCTTGAGAAGATAGCCATCAACGAACGGGCCTTTCCAAACTGAACGAGCCATAGGGCTATTCCTCTCTACTATTTCTTACGTGCGTGACGAGAACGCATAATGAATTGATCCGTCGACTTGTTCGAACGTGTACGCTTGCCCTTCGTCGGCTTGCCCCACGGGGTAACCGGATGACGGCCACCTGAAGTACGACCCTCACCACCACCATGTGGATGGTCAACAGGGTTCATAACAACACCGCGAACGTGCGGGCGACGTCCAAGCCAACGACTGCGACCAGCCTTGCCGAGATTTATATTCGCGTGGTCTGGGTTTGACACAGCACCAACACTAGCCATACACGCGCCAGGAACCAACCGCTGCTCACCAGAATTAAGACGAAGGATAACCATCCCAGCATCACGACCAACCAACTGTGCATAGGCTCCAGCTGAACGCGCAATCTGTGCGCCCTTGCCCGGCTTAAGCTCAACATTATGAACAATCGTTCCAACAGGCATCGCCTGCAACGGCATGGCATTTCCTGGTTTAACGTCCGCCTTAGCAGACGCAATAACCTTATCACCAGCCTGCAAACGCTGTGGTGCCAAGATATAGCTCAGCTCACCATCCGCATATTTAATAAGTGCAATGAACGCAGTCCGGTTTGGGTCATACTCTAACCGCTCAACCACAGCCTCCACATCAAACTTGCGACGTTTAAAGTCGATCATCCGATAAGTGCGCTTATGTCCACCACCCTTTTGGTAGGAAGTGATACGACCAGTATTGTTACGACCACCCGTCTTAGAAAGACCCTCGGTCAAATGTTTGACAGGCTTACCCTTGTGCAGACCAGTACGGTCCACAATAACCAGCTGCCGAAGGCTTGGTGTGACCGGATTAAACTTTTTCAGTGCCATAGTGTTCTCTCCGCAGCCTATTAAAGGCCGGTTGCAACATCAATCGACTGACCGTCGACAAGTGTCACAATGGCTTTTTTCACATTACTTTGGCGGCCTTTACCGCCTGTACCATGGCCAGTGTCTGCCGCGCCGACCGTCAAAGAAGTGCGATGGACGCCCGCCAATACGCGAGGCCATCCAATGGCATTTGTCCAACTCAAATGACCCCGCCATCCGCTGGGTGGTGGGGAAAATATGCCAAGGGGCATTGTTGGAGGACCGCCATTGCTTAAACGACCAAAGCAGTCGGCCCGAATGATCGAGACCATACGGAACTCGCCGTCGAATTCCAGAACAGCACATTGGCCAGCACGGCCCCGCGATTATGACGGGGCACTGCCCTAATATCAAGCTCGTTGAGCTTGCTCAAACGGTTTTTGATTGCCGCGTTTTTCAAGGTCACTTCGTGGTCCACTCCGTTCGAAAAACGCTCTAAAAATGCCAGAACGCGGGCAGGCCGCGCTTGGCGCAATGGCTGGCGGAAGCCAGCACGGGTGCCGTGGCACGGGAAGTCATCGAGCGCGAAGGCGAAGCGTCGATGCAGACCCCAGTGGGCACAGGACCGTTTGTGCTGCGCGAGTGGCGCGCAGCCTCTCGCATCGTGCTGGAACGCAACCCGCGCGCTACCGCCAGATGCGCTACCACGCCAAACCCGCTGCCGACGACGCTGAGGCGCAGGCCATGCTGCGGCGGCTGCAGGGTCGCCGCTTGCCCCATGATCGACCGCGTTGAAGTGGCCATCATCGAGGAGAAACAACCCACCTGGCTGGCCTTTCTCAACAACGAGACCGACTGGGTGGAGTTGCCTGACGGCTTTCTGAGCGTGGCTATGCCCGGAGGCAGGCTGGCACCCAACCTCAACAAACGCGGCATCCGCGCAGCAATACGTAACTG
>JAXHNY010000015.1:0-66792 GCA_034519905.1 Ahrensia sp. | reverse complement strand
GTCAATAATAATACACACACACACACACAACAACAATAATAACAATAATAACAATAATAACAATACCAATAACAATCAACAACAACAACAATGGGTCATCAACAACACCGGTCAACAATAATCATCATCAATAATCATCAATAATAATGTCAATTTAACAACAATGTCAATTAACAACACTCAAACATTGACATGACATTACTGACATTACGCCGACATGATATCACAGAGCTAAAACCACGGTCACGTGTTCGGTGTCGGCGGCGGCGGCGGCAATGCGGTCAATAATATGATCGCTGGTGGTCTTGCCGGTGTCGAGTTTGTTGCCGCCACTACGGATGCGCGCTGACGATGAGTAAAGCCGGAACGTATTATTCAGCTGGGCGTTAGCGTCACCGAAGGCCTTGGCGCTGGATCAATGTCTGAAGTTAACGTGCGGCTGCTGAAGAGTGTATTGATGAAATCAATGATCACCTCAACGGCACACATATGTGTTTTGTAACAGCTGGCATGGGCGGCGGTACTGGCACAGGCGCTTAATCTGCTGTTGCTGCGCTGCGCGCGAGCGCGGTATCTTAACTGTTGAGCCAGGACAAAACCTTTCATTTTGAAAGGTGGTCGCCGTATGAAACGGCAGATGCGGGCATTGCAGAACTGCAAGCCATGTTGACATCGCCGATCGTTATCTCGAACCAAACTTATTCCGTATTGCCAACGATAAACTACTTTTGCCGATGCATTCGGCATGGCAGACCAAGTTCTTTACTCTGGCGTTGCTTGCATCACTGACTTGATGGTTAAGGAAGGCCTCATCAACCTCGATTTCGCTGATGTGCGTTCTGTCATGCGCGATATGGGCAAAGCGATGATGGGTACAGGAGAAGCATCGGGTGCAGGGCGTGCCATGACCGCGGCCGAAGCAGCACAGAACCCATTGCTGGATGAGACCTCCATGAAAAGCGGGTTGTTGATTTCAATCACAGGTGGCCGTGATATGACTTTGTTTGAAGTCGATGAAGCAGCTTATCGCCATTCGCGAAGTTATTGATCAAGATGCGAACATCATTCTTGGCGCGACATTTGACGAGTCGCTGGATGGAATTATCCGAGTTTCTGTGGTCGCAACGGGTATTGAAGCTGTACAGGCAAACGGCACGGGCACTACTGAACGACCGATTTCCGCACAAAATGTCAGTAGCGCGGCGCAAATTGCCGCCGCTCAGCGTCCTCACCTCACAGCGGAACCGTCACGGCCAATTAGCGCCAGCGCCAGCTCAGACCTTGCGCTGCGGCTATTAAACCAGCGATTGATCCGATAGCAGAAGCGCAAAAAGAAATGGAAGCGTTGTCATCAGCGCGCAGAATGGCGCAGAGCGACGATGATTTTGTTCCTTCAAGCCGCTTGTTTGCAGCGTCCACGGCGCAAGCACCATCAAGCGCACCGCGTCCTATGCCAGCACAACCGCAAACGGCACCACGTTTTGCAGCAGAAGTTGAAGCATCTGCACCCATCGTGGAGCCGCGTATGCCTCGGGTAGAAGATTTCCCGCCCATGGTACAAGCCCAAGTGGAGGCAAAAACTTCAAATCCGGTGATTTCTGAAGAAGAAGATCGCGGTCCGCTTGGCCTATTGAGACGTTTGACAAGTGGACTTTCGCGGCGCGAAGAGCACGAAGCGCCAGCGCAGCCACGGTTGCGTCCAATGGTTCCGCCGGTTGAGCAGCGTGCGCCGGAAGCCCGCCGTCCGCTCAATCAGGATGCGTCGCTTTATGCACCAGCCCGTGGGCAACTGGATAACCATGGTCGCGCGCCTATCCGACCTATTGCGCAAGACGAGGATCAATTGGAAATCCCAGCGTTTTTGCGGCGTCAAGCCAATTAAATCTACTATTTCAGGTATTAAATTGATAGGTGCCCGATAGGGCACCTGTTTTTTTAAGTGGGTCTGTTTATTTATAAATCGACCAGTTGCAGCCTCTATTAAAATGGTAACAATTTGTTACGAACCGTGATTTGGAAACATGTGCGACTCGCGTCTATGGTTAGAGTTGGGGATAGGAGACGAGCAACCTCGTCTTTAGAAGGTTACAACTCGAATTTTTAGGACTTTCTATGGGGACCGATTTGCGGGCTTATCAAACGTCACTGAATAAGGCGATAAATTTGTCTGGGATAGGCGTTCATAGCGGCGGTAGCGTATCTATATCCATTCTTCCCGCTGAAGCTAATACCGGTATCGTTTTTCGCCGTCTTCTCGAAGACGGCACACATCAAGACTTTCCAGCGCATGTGAATCAAGTTGGCGCAACTGATTTGTGCACTGTTTTAGGCGATTTGTCTGGTGTTCATGTTGCGACTATAGAACATATGATGGCAGCCTTTTCGGCAATTGGTCTAGACAATGTCATTGTCGAAATCGATCGCAATGAAGTCCCGATAATGGATGGCAGTGCCAGAATTTTTATTGATGCGATTGACGAAGTCGGCTTGAAACATTTTGCCGTTAAACGTCGCTATATTCGCGTTAAAAAGTCCGTAAGGGCTGAGATTGGCGGTTCATGGGCTGAATTTGCTCCCTATGAAGGCACGCGCTTTGAAGTCGTCATAGATTTTGATAGCGCCACCATAGGACGGCAGGAATTTAAATCCGAGGTGGATGGCGATGTTTTTCGTGTTGGTTTAGCAAATGCGCGTACATTTGGTTTCATGAAGGACGTAGAACGCCTTTGGGCTTCGGGTCATGCGCTAGGATCATCCTTGGATAATTCAGTGGTGATTGGTGATGATAACCGCGTTATAAATCCAGAGGGTCTTCGATATCGCGACGAATTCGTGCGCCACAAAACACTAGATGCTATCGGTGATTTAGCGCTGGCAGGCGCTCAATTTATCGGATCCTTTCGATCGTATCGAGGCGGACACAGACTGAACGCAATGGTTTTGAAGGAGTTGTTATCTGACCGGACAGCCTTCGAGATCGTTGAAACACGTGAGCCACGTGCGCGTGCTTATGCGCGTGAATTTGTAGCCGTGACTGGCCCTGCATTTGCTCCGTGGGATATCTAATTCATTGCGTTCTTTACTTTAAATTGAATCTTTTGTTGGGTTGAACACAAATTTGCGCCATTTTGCGGCGAGAACGTTGCCGACTTCAAGCTTTTTGGCTATGCTTAAAGCGAAAGTGAACGGTTTATCCCTCTGTACTGGTGTTTGGCATGCAAATTTCGAAAACGTATTCTAGCGCGACGCAAAAGTCCTCTGCTGCACCACGTGCGGTATTGATCGCTGTCCTGGGGCTGGGTTTTGTCGCTGGGTGTGCCAAAGACAATGATAATCTTGATCTAAATTCGTATGTTGAGACAATAGAGCCTGCCGATACGCTCTACAATCAAGGGCTTGCAAACATGAATTCGGGGCGCCTTAAAGAGGCGTCAGCTAAATTTGAGGCAATAGACCGTCAGCATCCCTATTCTGAGTATGCCCGCAAGGCCAATGTCATGTCCGCCTTCACATCCTATAAAATGGGTCGATTTGATGAGGCTATTCAAGCATCGCGGCGTTTTCTAACCCTCTACCCAACGCATGAAGATGCGTCCTATGCGCAGTATATCGTGGGGCTTTCCTATTTTAGCCAGATGCCTGTTATCACTCGGGATCAGCGTGATACGCAGCTTGCGATCCAAAACTTTAATGAGCTGATCGAGCGTTTTCCGGACTCAATTTATGTGGAAGACGCAAAAAAGCGCCGCCGCATCGCGACCGATCAGTTGGCTGGCAAAGAAATGCAGGTCGGGCGTTACTATCTGGAGCGCCGCGAATATTCGGCAGCGCTTTCGCGATTTAGGAATGTGTTTGAGAACTACTCTAACACACGCCACGTGGAAGAATCACTTGCGCGCTTGACCGAGACTTATTTGTCGATGGGTCTGGCAAATGAGGCGCAAACGGCGACCGCAATTTTGGGAAATAACTTCCCAGACAGTCAATGGTATGCCGATTCTTATAAGCTGCTACAATCTGGCGGTTTGGAACCACGGGAAAACAGTGGTTCGTGGTTGTCACGGCGGGCAAAGAATATATTTAATAGCTAAGTCCGGCGCTGTGCCGATTTGATCTATTAGGAATTAACCCGCGATGCTTTCTGAGCTATCGATCCGTGACATTGTGCTGATCGAGGCATTGACCATTCGGTTCGATGGCGGGCTATCCGTGCTTACCGGTGAGACGGGCGCGGGAAAATCTATTTTGCTTGATAGTTTGGCGCTGGCGCTTGGTGCGCGGGGCGATGCGGGTCTTGTGCGGCAAGGTGCATCGCAGGGGCAAGTGACGGCGCTGTTTGACCTGCCCGCCGCGCACCCACTACGGGTTTCACTGCGCGATCAAGGCATGTCCATTGATGATACCGAGCCGCTGCTTTTCAAACGCATACAGGCGGGCGATGGACGCACCCGTGCCTTTATCAACGATCAGGCAGTGAGTGCAGGGTTGCTGCAACAGATTGGCCGCCAACTTGTGGAAATTCATGGCCAACACGATGATCGCGCCTTGATTGAAACGGATACGCACCGCGATTTGCTGGATGCATTTGGTCAGTTATCTGGTGATGTGGCGCATGTGGGTGAACTGCATGCTCATTGGCGCGCTGCGTGCAAAGCGCTCTCAAACCACCGCGCGCGTATAGCAGCAGCGGCAAAAGAGGCCGACTATCTGCGCGCTTCCGTTGAGGAGCTTAATTTGCTTGCCCCCGAGGAGGGCGAGGAAACCCGGCTGTCGGACGAGCGCCAAACGATGATGCAGGCCGAAAAAGTTGCGGCCGACCTAAACGATGCCCATGAAGTGTTGTCCGGGCCAAAATCGCCCGTGCCCAATATCGCAAGTCTGTTGCGCCGCTTGGAGCGCAAAGCTGCCGAAGCGCCAGGTCTTTTGGAAGAGGCTAATGAAAATCTTGGCAAGGCCCTCGACCATCTGGCCGAAGCGCAAACGCTGATCGAAAAAGCAATCAACATATCAGATTTTGATAATCGTGTGCTGGAGACGACCGAAGATAGGTTATTCACGCTTCGCGCGGCGTCGCGCAAATATAATGTACCGGTCGAAAATTTGGCAGCGTTGGCGGTCAAGCTAAGTGACCAGCTGGCCGATTTGGATGCCGGTGAAAGCAAATTGCAGCACCTTGAAAATCTAGAGCGCGAAGCGCTGGAGACGTATGACCGCGCAGCCGTCTTGCTCAGCGAGGCGCGCCAGCATGCGGCAAAACAACTAACTGATGCGGTTATGGCGGAGCTGCCTGCGCTTAAACTTGAGAAGGCGACGTTTATTATGAACATGATCGCTGACAACGAGCAGCGGTTGGAAACAGGCATTGATACAGTTGAATTTTGGGTTCAGACGAACCCAGGAACGCGACCCGGACCGATGATGAAAGTTGCATCGGGCGGTGAGCTATCACGCTTTTTGTTGGCGCTCAAAGTGGCGCTTGCCGACCGTGGTTCTGCGCCGACTTTGGTGTTTGACGAAATCGACACGGGCGTTGGCGGCGCGGTTGCCGATGCCATCGGCAATCGTTTGTCGGCACTATCGAAAAAAGTTCAGGTGCTGTCTGTCACCCATGCGCCGCAAGTTGCCGGTAGAGCCAATCACCATTTTCTTATATCCAAAAAGACAGAAGACGCGGACCGGTTGGCCACATCCATTGTTGAAATTGATATGGATAGCCGCCGTGAGGAATTGGCGCGTATGTTATCGGGTGCACGGATTACAGACGAGGCGCGCGCCGTTGCTGCGCAATTATTGGGTGCTGATTGAGCGCTAAGATGCAGAGCCCCACACGGCAAATACCCATAGCTAAGCTAACCGATAGGGAGGCGGCGGAAGAACTCGCAGCGCTCGCCGATGAGCTGTCAGTGCACGAAGAGGCTTACCACACCCATGATGCGCCGATTATTTCCGATGCTGAATATGACGCGCTAAGACAGCGCAATATAGACATCGAAAAACTTTTCCCTCATCTCAAACGTGCGGACAGCCCCAGCGAAAAGATCGGCAGTTCTGTTTCAGAAAAATTCGAGAAGATCGCGCACCGCGTGCCGATGCTTTCCCTCGACAATGCTTTCTCCGACACGGACGTTGAGGAGTTTGCAGCGCGGGTGAAACGGTTTTTGAAATTGTCAGAAACCGCGCAGGTTACATTGACCGCCGAGCCAAAGATTGATGGTCTGTCGCTGTCTTTGCGTTATGAAAATGGCGTGCTCGTTTATGCTGCGACGCGCGGCGATGGTGCTGTGGGTGAAAACGTAACAGCAAACGCCAAGACCATTGCCGATGTGCCTCACACGCTGCTGGGCAATCCGCCAAGCGTTCTGGAAGTGCGGGGCGAGGTCTATATGACCAAGGCAGACTTTGCGGCGCTGAACGAGCGGCAAGCTGCTGCCGGCAAGCAAATTTACGTCAATCCGCGCAATACGGCGGCGGGATCTCTTCGCCAGCTTGACGCGAGTATCACCGCATCGCGGCCGTTGAAGTTCTTCGCCTATGCATGGGGTGAAGTGAGTGAAATGCCATCTGCAACACAGTCAGGCATGGTCGAAAAACTGCGCGCGTTCGGTTTTGTCACCAATCCGCTGATGGCGCGGTTCGACGATGTGCGTGCGCTTATCGCGCATTACCACAAGATTGAAGCAGATCGCGCAGCGCTCGATTACGACATCGACGGCGTAGTCTACAAGGTCGATGATCTGGCTCTTGCAGCAGCGCCTTGGCTTTGTTTCGCGTTCACCGCGCTGGGCAATCGCGCATAAGTTTCCAGCAGAAAAAGCGATGACAATTTTAAGAGCCATCGACATTCAAGTGGGGCGCACGGGTGCCCATACACCGGTTGCACGGCTTGAACCTATTAATGTCGGCGGCGTTGTCGTTACCAACGCCACGCTTCACAATGCAGAAGAAATTGAGCGCCTTGGTATTATGCTCGGCGATACCGTCATCGTCCAACGGGCAGGTGATGTGATCCCGCAAATTCTGGGCTATGTACCGGAAAAGCGGCCCAACAATGTAGTGCAATTCACGTTTCCCACCCACTGCTCTTGCGCGCTTAAAACCCCGCTTGTGCGCGAAGAACGCGCCACGGGCGGCGAAGGCGTTGTGCGCCGCTGCACAGGCGAGTTCGCTTGTCCGTTTCAGCGCAAAGAGCATTTGAAACTCTTCGTTGGCCGCAAGGCGTTTGATATCGATGGTCTTGGCGATAAGCAAATTGAGTATTTTTTTGACGATGAATTTGGCCTATCGATTAAAACGCCCGCCGATATTTTCACGCTAAAAAGACGCGATGAAAATGCCATCACCAAACTTAAAAACCGCGATGGGTATGGCGCGACATCGGCGACAAAATTGTTTGATGCCATTGAAGACAAGCGCACCATACCGCTCGAGCGGTTGCTCTTCGGGCTGGGTATTCGCCATGTCGGAGAGACAACTTCCAAGACACTTGCGCGCGCATTTGGCAGCTGGACTGCCTTTGAGGCAGCCGCGAAAAAAGTCGCCGCTGGTGATCTGGTCGCGCGTGCTGAAATGGAGGCGCTGGACGATATTGGCCCAGCTGTTTTGGATGCCATCGAACGGTTTTTTGGCGAAGAGCACAATTTGCAAATGGTGGATGCGCTGATCGCAGAACTTAAAATTCAAGATGCTGAAATGCCCAAGGTTGACAGTCCGTTTTTGGGCAAGACTATTGTGTTCACCGGATCGCTCGAACGGTTAAGCCGAGACGAAGCAAAAGCGATGGCCGACCGCCTCGGCGCAAAAGTTGCCGGTTCCGTGTCGGCCAAAACCGATTTGCTCGTGGCGGGGCCGGGCGCGGGTTCTAAGCTGAAGAAGGCCCAAGAGCTGGGTATCGAAACGATCGACGAGGCCGAATGGTTTGCCCGCGTTGAAGGGCTATAGTTCAAGTCTCTCCTTGCGATTGTAACCCTGACAATGTTTAGCTTGAGGTCCGGTGAATGTGGGTCTATCGCGGTCGTACGGGTAGGGAGATCGTTTATGCAGTCGGCGAAATCAGAATTTTGGACGGGCGCTAAGGCGGCGGTGCCCATCATTCTGGCCGCTGGGCCTTTTGCTGCTTTGTTCGGTGCGCTTGCTATCAAGAATGGCCTGAGCGTTTTTGAAGCAGGGCTTATGAGCACGATCCTCTATGCTGGTTCGAGCCAAATGGTGGGTATCGAATTGTTTAGTGCCGATGTTGCGCCTTGGCTAATCGTATTCTCCATCTTTGCGGTTAACGCGCGGCATATCCTCTATTCGGCAGTGGTGGGTCAATATATCAAACATTTGAGTTTCACGCAGCGTTATGTGAGCTTTTTCTTTCTGATCGATCCGCAATTTGCGTTAATCGAAGAGCGCCACGACAAAGGCATTCAAATCAGCTTTGCGTGGTTGATCGGTTGCGGGCTGACTTTTTGGTTGCCTTGGATTGCGCTTACAATTGTCGGCGCTCTTTTTGGCTCGTTGATTGAAAATCCCGCCGAGTGGGGCATTGATTTTTTATTGCCGATCTATTTTCTCGCGTTAGTGATGGGTTTTCGTAAACGGTCGAACTGGGCGGCAATTGTGGTTGCCAGTGGCGCTGTTTCCATTTTGGCCTTTCATTTTGTCGGTTCACCTTGGCATATTACCATCGGTGCCTTGGCCGGTATCGTATTGGGTGCAAGTATAGGCATTCCTAAAGACGCGAAGGTGGCTTCTGTTTGATGGAATTTTCAGCCGCCACTTGGATCATTATTGCAGGCGCTATTGCAACTTATCTCACGCGCATAGGCGGTCATGTGGTGCTGTCTCGGTTTGATCACATTCACCCGCGCGTTGACGCAGGGCTGCGCGCTGTGCCGACCGCCGTGCTGGCTGCGATTGTTGCGCCTTATGCTGCATACTACGGCGTGGCCGAAACGATTACGCTGGTTGCCGTGGCGTTGATGGCTTTGCGGCTTCCATCGCTGGCGATCTTTTGCCTCGGATGGCTTTGCATCTTGGGTCTGCGGCAGATGATTGGATAGGTTCTAAACCCGCTTGATGCGCCGCGTTGCTTTTTCAAGCCATTGCAAGACCTTGGGGTCTTCAATCAGCTTTGAAAGCTCATTGCGCACGGTGCTGTGGTAGCCATTGATCCAGCGCTTTTCTTCCGTGGACAGCATTTTCACATCGATCAAGCGGCGATCAATCGGGCACAAGGTCAGCGTGGTGAAGCTGTGCATTTCGATGTCGCCACCCTCCGCCAAACGCGGCTTATCGACCATGAGCAGATTTTCAATGCGGATGCCGTGGCTGCCTTGTTTGTAGTAGCCCGGCTCGTTTGAGACGATCATGCCCGTTTCAAACGCAACCATCGACCGCCTTGAGATGCCTTGCGGGCCTTCGTGAACGCTTAAATAAGAGCCGACGCCGTGGCCCGTACCGTGGGCATAGTCAAGGCCTTCAGCCCATAGGGCGGAGCGGGCCAGCACATCAATGTCAACGCCGCGCGTGCCTGCCGGGAACTTTGCGCTCGAAATAGCGATCATGCCTTTGAGCACCAGCGTGAAATGGCGCTGATATTCGGCAGTTGGCTCGCCGATGGGCACCACGCGGGTGATATCCGTTGTGCCGTCGTCGTATTGACCACCGGAATCAATCAACACCAAGTCGCCATCAACGACTTGGCGGTTGGTCGCCGTGTTGACACGGTAGTGCACAATCGCGCCGTTGGGGCCTGAACCCGATATGGTGTCAAACGCAATTTCGCGCAGCGGCATGTTCAAGCGAATGCCTGTCTCAACTCGCGCCTGTTCTAGTGCGGTCGCAATTTTGATTTCGTCGAGGTCCGTTGGCGCTTGGCTGTCGAGCCA
Source organism: Ahrensia sp. (assembly GCA_034519905.1). Taxonomy (GTDB): domain Bacteria; phylum Pseudomonadota; class Alphaproteobacteria; order Rhizobiales; family Rhizobiaceae; genus Ahrensia. Next base: position 56,920 of record JAXHNY010000015.1, on the reverse strand, counting down.
ACACAAAAACTGTGCCATTGCCGCGCCATCGCGCTTGTGCGCCTCGATGGCGCCTTTGCGCTCTGCTTTGTTTTTGCAAGCGCGTGGCAACCGGCAAGGGTCCGCACCGTTGATGATTGTTGCACCGGCGGCTTTTAGTTCCGTCGCAATTTTTGCTGGCACCAACGCTTGATCAAGCAGCACGGACGACTTGGCTTTGCCCAATATTTTTAAATGATCAATAAAAGCCCTTGGCTCATGCAAATCGGCCAGCTGGGTAAGATAGGCTTGAGTTTTTAAATCCAGCTTATCGGAGGCTATAAAGAGCTGCGGCAAGCCCTTGGTGGGCACGATCGCATAGGCCAGCACCAGCGGGTTGTGGGCGACATCGCTGCCCCGAATGTTGAATGCCCAGCAGATGGAATTGGGGTCGGTCATAATCGTTGCGTCAGCGCCTGCTTCGCGCACCGCTTTGCCGATTTCATTAAGTTTGGTTTTGGATGGAGTGCCGCTGAAAGCAAGATCTTGGATGTGTATTTTGCCCAATGGGGCAGGTGGCTGATCTTGCCAAATCGTATCAATAGGGTTCTGTTCAAGAGCGACCAACGTGCTGCCAAAACGCAGGAGCGCCTTTTCGAACGCTTCCACTGCTGCGCTGGTATGCAACCAAGGGTCAAGCCCGACGCGCATATCATCATCGGCCCATTCATCCAAACCGTAACCACCGCCAACATCGACACTGCTGTGCGTGGCAAATGTGTCGTTGTCCGTTTGATCTTGAACTTGCAGCGTATAGCGCCCATCCGTGAACACATGCGCAGTGTTGGCGGTGATAACTGCGAAGCCGGCTGATCCCGTGAAGCCTGTAAGCCACGCCAAACGCTCAGCACACTCAGGCAAGTATTCATTTTGATACTCGTCGCTATGGGGCACCACAAAGGCATCGATTTTCAAGCGCGCCATTTCATCGCGGAGCATTTTTACGCGCGCTGAGCCGTTTGATTTTTGGGTGGTGACTTCAAAGGACTGAAACATAGTGATCTCGGTTTGATAGGAACATGTGTGAGGCTAAAGCTAAGCTTTCATGTGATCAATCACTTTAACTAAACTTATATATTAATATTGCGTTGCAACATATACTGTTAGCGTATGCAGCAAACGCATGGCTGAAATGCGACTTTAGGCGTGGTCAAAAATTACAGTTGCCATCATATTCATCCCAACAAAACAAACTCGGAAGAATGTGATGACAAATCGTAAAGGCTTTTTTAGATCAACAGTCGACGCAATGGTTGAAGCCCGTGTTCGCCGCGCCAATGCTTATGTGAATGGCGCATTGCTCATGCTTGATGATGAAACTTTGAGGATCCACGGTTACAACCGTAAAGATCTTGAGAAAAGACCAACAGCTTACCACTCTTTCTGATTGGCTTAGATCACCACATCCTTTGTGCGGCACCTCCACGCGCAAGATGGATGGTGACCCACCCCTCACGCTCAATTGTTGAGCGGTGGTTTAGACCCACATTGCGAAATTTGGCGAGAACCATATTGCGCTGGTGGGTCAAAATACCTGATAGAATGACATCGCCGCCAACTGCTAGATTACGCTGAATATCGAGTGCCATGGCCATGAGCGGCCAAGGCAAAATATTTGCGACAATCAAATCAAACGGGCCTTGTTCACGAAAAGCGCTGTGCCTAAACCCGATTGCGGTCTCGCAAGCGACAAGACCTTTCTCACCGTTCAGCGCAATGTTCTCTCGCGCGACTTTAACCGCAACCGGATCAATATCGGTCGCCAAAACCGGCGTGCGCGAAAGTTTTGCAATCGCAATTGCCAGAACAGCGCTACCCGCACCCAAATCAAGACTGCGCTTAGGCTTGCGGGTGCGCAGCAGTTTTTCAATCTGGATCAGGCACCCGCTCGTCGTACCATGATGGCCGGTGCCGAACGCTTGGCCTGCATCAATTTCAATGGCGATGTCCGATGGTCTGACGGCACCGCGATCATGGGCTCCATGAACCAAAAAACGCCCCGCGCGCACCGGCTTTAGGCCTTCAAGCGATTTTCTGACCCAATCAATATCAGCGAGGTCTTCGCGTTCGATTGTAATTCCAAAACTGTCGGAACCGAGCCTATCGTTGATCCGGTCGCGTACGGCAATTACAACTGCGTCATCAATCGGCAAATAGATGGAGAACTCGTGCACATCGGTGGCCTCATCAATTTCGCTGATGGCCATGCCGTAGCCATCGTCTTCAAATTCGCTCTCCAGAAGCTCGAAAATTCGCTCAATTTCAATTTTTCCGGCGCGTAGTTTTAGCAATGATTGGGACATGGTTTATTCCGGAAATTGAACATCGTGGTGGTCGCGTTGTGAAACTGCGGCCTAACCTTTGACCAGATTGCGCAGCTTCTGCACAGCAGTATCTGAATTTTCGCCATAGGCAATCGTGGAACGAAATGCGCCATTTTTATCCAGCAAGAAAACCGACGCAGTGTGGTCCATCGTATAGTCGCCGCCTTCCAGTTCTAGGCGCTTATAATAAACACCGAAACCAGAAGCCATAGCGCGGACTTGATCTGGATTGCCTGAAATTGCCTCAACGCGGTTTGTAACGCTGGCAACATAGTCACCCAGGATTTCCGGTGTGTCGCGCTCGGGGTCGATGGTTATGAAATAGGATTTGATCTTATCGCTATCGGTGCCAAGTTCTTTGAACCAACTATCGAGCTCAAAAAGAGTCGTCGGGCAGATCTCAGGGCAATTGGTGAAGCCGAAAAACAGCGCCGTCGGCTGCCCCTTAAATGCGGCTTCGGTGATAGCGTCACCCTTAGCTGTAACCAGATTGAAGGGGACACCGTATTGCGCTTCGGCGGTTACCTTGGTGTTGTATTGATAGAGCACAAAGCCGATTGCTCCAATGAGGGCGATCAGTATGGCGGCAAAAATTGAACGCATGTTATGTTTCCTATGTTTTTTGTGATTTTATCGCATGGGGACGGGCAGTTACACCCTTACAGATTGTCGCAGAGGATCACTTTTCTAAAACACCAATTTTTAAAAACACCAAGCCAAACCTGCCTGAATGATCGATCCGAGCAGAGTATTACTTTGTGCAAACCATGCGCCCATGGCAACGAGCGCAATAATAATCATCACGGCGCTTGCTGCAATCATCTGGTGAGTGGTTGATATTGCCCGAAGCGTTGCTGTATGGCGTAATTTCATTTGAACATCGTTTGTCCTCGATTCATCTGATTACTGCGTCAATGCATTTGACGCATCAGCTTCGCCCACTCGCAGTATAGACCATTCAGCTGGGAGTTCGATATGGCCGACCAACAAAATAGCGTCACCACCCATTTACGTGATGCCGAAAGTGAATGCACTGTCTGCGCGCGACTTAAAGGAAGCGCTGCGACTAGGCATAGCCGATTTTGCAGCGCGCGCCGCTGTTTGGCCTATTCTTTGCCGCGATATATGTGGTGGGTGGGCTGATCATTGTGCAGTCGCTTTTCGTCTGGGAGCAGAGCTGGATGATTTATCCGGTGGTGATCGGCTTTCCTTTGATCCCGGCCCTCTTGCAGCGGTGGGCTTATATGAGGTGAGTAGGCGGCTAAAAGCGGGGGAGCCGCTGGTTTGGCGGGAGATCCTTAGCGTCGTGGGAAGGCAGTCGGGCAAGGAACTTTCTTGGATGGCTTTTGTCATTCTCTTCGCTTTTTGGTTGTGGATGTATCAGGTGCGATTGCTGATCGCTATTGTTCTTGGCCGAATGTCCTTCGGCGGTTTGGAAGGGTTCTTGCATATTATCACAACAACGCAGCAAGGCATTATATTTCTGGCGCTCGGCCATGTGATCGGTGCCGTGCTTGCGCTGATATTATTTTCAATTACGGTCGTTTCCATTCCCATGCTGCTTGAGCGCGATATTGATTTCATTACGGCCATGATCACGTCCGTTAACGCTGTGTTGGCCAGTCCGTTGCCTGCTCGGCTGGGGCATCATCGTGACGCTGTGTGTCATAATGGCGATCTTGCCGGCATTCCTCGGCCTATTGAGTTGCGCTACCCATTTTGGGCCATACAACATGGCACATATATACCAAAGCCGTCGTTTGATCGGGTTGCGCAACTATGCTAATGGCCGATCACCATGAACTTTAAAACCGTTGCCGATTTGAATAGCCAGATTGAAATGATTTCTAGCGCGCCAAAAGATAGCGCGCCCATCACCAAACTTTGCTACCGGCCCGGCTTTGGCCAACGCGTGTATCCCGATACACTGACGCTGTCGGTCGAAGATGGTGTGATCGGTGACCGCTGGAAGCAAGCTGCTTGGCTGCGTCTTGAGAACGGCGTACCCGATCCGCGCATTCAGGTCTGCATCTTGCCGCAGCGCGTGCTGGATTTGGTTTGGACGCAGGGCAGTGCCGAACCTTATCCCGGCGATACAATGATTGCAGACATGGATACGTCGTATCACAACATGCCGGTTGGCACTATTCTACAGGCCGGCAGCGCGCAGCTGCAAGTGTCCGATGTGTTCAATGATGGCTGCACAAAATGGGCGGCGCGCTATGGCGCTGACAGCCGCGAATGGATCAATCTGCCACAAAACAGACCACTGCGCCTGCGGGGCATATTGTGCCAGATTGTAAGTGACGGCGTGGTGCAGCTGGGCGATGTTTTGCGGAAGGTTTGATTGACTTCAGTAGGCTCTTGAATTGCACGCAACGTCAAATACAAAGGGGCGCATCTTATCCGCTAACGCACCAGCTTCAGGAGTGATCGGATAAAGAGCACAGACTACTCTGCCTCCATCAATTATTTTTTCACCAAGCATTTGAGTATCCAGATTATAATTTCTCGAAAATTCAAAAAGTCTTGCCTCAACAACAGCTATTAAAAATTCGATACCATTTTTAACAGCATAATCGTAATTGCCAATTGAAATGGCGAGTGTGGCCTTTTTTGCACCCGCAGATAATTTTGCTTTTGAGCGATCATGATCCACGCAAAACCGAGAGCTTTCCCAAATTGTCGGTGATTTAAAAGAAATGTTTGATGGTATTAGGCCATCAAAAGCATGATCAAGAAGTGTTGTTTGCGTTGTTGGGATGAGCCTTGCGCCGCCAACCACTTCGTCATCCTGATCAATATACAACGTATAGGTGCAAGGGGCTTCGTCAAGTATATCCTTTTCCATATCCCCGATCACAGGTACTTTCCACTTTAATTGGTCGGAAAACACCCTTTTTCGCAATCTAAAATACTGATTTAAGTATTTTTTTTGCGCAATGCGATCTTTTTCTTCAACATATAGAATCATAGCAAGTCACCTCCTTTGACATAACTATGAACAGAATAACTAAAAATGCAACCTAAGGTTTAAATTAATTCAGACTTCAACGCAATATTTATTGCCTCCGCATTATTTTTAACACCAAGTCTCGTGCGCATACTTTTTGCATGGGCAATGACTGTCCATCGCGAGAGTTCGATTGCTGATGCAATATCAGCGTAATTTGCGCCGGAAGCAATCAATTTTAAGATTTGTAATTCTCGGTCATTAAGTTTGCTAGCCGCTTTAAATCCTCCTTTCCTTGCTAACAAGAACTCAGCAATCCTATGCGCAAATGTTCGACATATTTTTATATTCTCTGCTGAATTTATTTTGCTGGCGTTTTGACTTGAAGAAAAAGTGAAAGTGGTGACGGATCGATGCTCATTTGAAAAGTGGCAAGGGATCGACAAGCCAATTTCACCAACACCAGATTTCAGTACAGCTGTGTAGAACCGGTTATTATCAGCGTCCATGTTTTTAGTATAGTCGATGAACAGGGCTGCATTTGAATACAAGCAATCGGTAATTACGGGATCGATGCTTGAATAGCCCTTCATTGCGTATTCTTGTATCCACCATAATGGGTAAGTGGTTGCAATAATAAAGTCACCCGTAATTGGGTTTTTTAAATTCGTGTCATCCGGAGCCCAAAAAGAAATATTTTTTGCTGATGTTGCATCCCGCGCTTCTTTGAAGATATCAAGCAGTTCAGGTGGAAACCTATAGCCGAAATAACCTTGAGTGAATTTGGGAGCGTGAAATATTCTCATATTTTATCTACCTAATTTGCATACTTAAGCACTTTATTTTCTAAGTCTTCTAATAACACATCGATGGCACTGGTATCGAGAACTATCAGTGCGGGATCGCACAAAATAGAGGTACGAAGTTTTATTGCCAAACTAAACACGCGAATAATTCGGTCGCGTTCCGCTACGTTGGCAAAGTAATTAAGGTGGTCAGGGTACATGCTCATCTCCTTGTTAACGGGAGACCAACAAGGTCATGCTGCGTTTTTGAATAAAATTACAACAAGTTGTATTCTGATAAAAGAATTATTTTGTGCCGATTTTTGCACAGCTATTATGTTGCGGTCGCAAAATAATTAATCAAGCGCGCTCGACGAAACCATCCAGCACCTTTTTCTCACCGGCGCGGTCGAAGTTGATCGTAAGCTTGTTGCCATCGATTTGTGCCACGTTGCCATTGCCAAACTTGAGATGGAACACCCGGTCGCCCACATCAAATTGCGATGGCGTATCGGTTGTTGACTTGGCGATGAGTTCGCCCTCGATGACGCGGCCTTTGATCGAGCCTTTGCCTGCTCCAAAAGAGGAATCCGTTTCGCCATAGCCGATGCGTTCCACATTGGCACCGGAACGTGAGCCCCAATTATTTTTGGTCGCCTCGGTCTTGTTGGCCTGTGCCCGCGCCCAGCCGGGCGTCGCGTACGTGCTTTGGAACGGCTCGGCATTGTCAAACCGCGATGCACCATAGCCGCGACCACCGCCATAGGTGTTGGGCGGCTCTGCAACATCGACGTGGGCGGTCGGCAACTCGTCCAAAAACCGCGATGGTATGGTTGATTGCCAAAGGCCATGGATGCGCCGGTTGGATACAAACCAGATGTGGCAATTTATCTTGGCGCGGGTCAGGCCGACATAGGCAAGGCGGCGTTCTTCTTCGAGCCCCGAACGGCCGCCTTCATCGAGCGAGCGCTGATGCGGGAACAGCCCTTCTTCAAACCCGGGCAAGAAGATCGTTTTGAACTCTAGGCCCTTGGCCGCGTGCAGGGTCATGATCGACACTTTGTCATCATCAGGACCTTGCTCGGCGTCCATCACCAGCGCCACATGTTCGAGGAACGAGCGCAAGCTCTCAAACTCCTCCATTGAAGTGATCAGCTCTTTGAGGTTCTCGAGGCGTCCCGGCGCTTCGGCGCTGCGGTCGGCCTGCCACATGGCGGTGTAGCCGCTCTCTTCTAAAATAGTCTCGGCCAATTCGATGTGAGACTTTTTGTCGAGGGCTTTCGCCCAGCGGTCAAAATTTTCAACCACCTCACGCAGCGCCGCGCGCGGCTTTGGTTTGAGGTCTGCGCTCTCAATAATTTCGGCGCTGGCGGCGAGCATCGGGATATCCTTGCGCCGCGCATAATCATGGATCATCCGCACGGACGAATCGCCAAGCCCACGCTTCGGCACATTGATGATGCGCTCAAACGCTAGATCGTCAGCGGGTTGGCACACCACCCGAAAGAACGCCATGGCATCGCGGATTTCTTGGCGCTCATAGAACCTTGGGCCTCCGATGACGCGGTAGTTGATGCCGCTCTTGATAAAGCGCTCTTCAAACTCGCGCATTTGAAACGAAGCGCGCACAAGGATGGCCATGTCATTGAGATCATTATCGCCGCGGTGCAGCGTCTCGATCATGTCGCCTATGGCGCGGGCTTGCTTCCTCTGAGCCGCATGCCACATGCACGCTTCGGGTCGTCAAAAAAAAAAAAAAAAAAACATGTCTGGCGCATCGGTGAACAGTGTTTTGCCCAAGCGACCCTCATTGTGGGCAATGAGGTGCGAGGCCGCGCCCAAAATATGCGCGGTCGAGCGATAGTTGCGCTCGAGCTTGATGACAGTTGCGCCGGAAAACTCTTTCTCGAAGCGCAAAATGTTATCCACCTCCGCGCCCCGCCAGCCATAGATCGATTGGTCATCATCGCCAACGCAGCAAATATTTGGCTGCGCCAAAAATTTGGCTCCGTTTTTGCTTTGCGCAACCGCATCCGCGCTTGCGTCTGTTCGCGCGCTAGCACTCGCTTCGCTCCCTTGCGCTGCCACAGGGGGAACACGCCGAGGTGCAGCGAGCAGCTTCAGCCACAGATATTGCGCCACGTTGGTGTCCTGGTACTCGTCGACCAGAATATATTTAAACTTGGCATGATATTCGGCGAGCACGCCGGGATGGTTTTTCAAAATCCGAATGGGGTGACACAGCAGGTCGCCAAAATCTGCCGCGTTAAGTGTGCGCAGCCGATCCTGATAGGCGGTGAACAATTCACGCCCCTTGCCGTCGGCAAAGCCGCGCGCATCGCCTTCGGGAATATCGGCAGGGCCCCACCCTTTATTCTTCCAGCCGTCCATGAGATTTGCAAAATCGCGCGCGAGCCAGCGCTTGTCGTCGATGCCGCCTGCTTGCAACAATTGCTTGATGAGCCGCTTTTGATCGTCTGTGTCTAAAATCGTGAAGTCAGATTTGAGGCCGACAAGCTCGGCGTGCTTACGCAGAATTTTCACGCCGATGGAGTGAAACGTGCCAAGCCACGGCATGCCTTCCACCGCGCCGCCGACGAGCACGCCGATGCGTTGCTTCATCTCGCGCGCGGCCTTGTTGGTGAAGGTCACGGCCAACACTTGGCTTGGCCACGCAAGGCCTTGACCCAAAATATGCGCGATGCGCGTGGTCAATACGCGGGTTTTGCCCGTGCCTGCACCTGCCAAAACGAGCACTGGGCCTTCGGTCGTCTCTACCGCACGGCGTTGCTCGGGGTTAAGCCCTTCTAGATAGTCGGGCGCAGACCGCGCCGCCAGCGCACGCGCTGCGATGCCAGAACCCGAACCTGAACCCGAACCATAGCTAGCACCAGCGCTTGCGCCCTGGTTCTTTGGGGTGGTTGCGCGCGGCGGACCGTCATCAAAGGGTATGTCGTCGAACGGGTTGCTCATTTGTTCGCAATGTAGTGATTCGGGCGCGAAAAGCGAGTTTTTAGGTGTGAATTTTCAAGATTTTGGCAATCTAACGTGCAATTTTGTTATCGCGCTCGGGAGAAAAGGCGATTTGAACGGCTTCAATTGTGATTATTGTCGATACAAAGGTTAGGGCGGGAGTGTTGGCATGCGTTTTGAGGCAAATGGGGCTGCTTCAAGATCAGAATTGAGTTCGCAAAAGGATGGGCGGAAATTTGCGCTGAAGGCGTAGGATTGCCACAAATTTTGCAGCTGATCGCGCGGCGATTTTTGCCAAGCGCGCGGCGTTTGCGTGCAGATGATGCAAGTGGTCTTGCAAAGCGGTGAGGCGAGAGATCACTTCGCGCAACGTGTGACATTTGCCACACTTCATAAACAGCGGCAGACCTTTGCGGTCGCGCATCGCCCCGTTGTGTTGTTTGATCTGGCAACTCACCGCCGCGTCCGTCAAATAATAGACGGTTTTTTCCAGCTTATAGAGCAAACCAGCAATCCAGCGCCCAAGTCGCGGGGGAAGCGCTTTATCGTTTTGACCGCTAAACACCATCGCGGCGGCGAGCCAAAAGCCGACTATTTTTAAAAGCGCTGCCCGAGCTTTTTCGATGCGGGCGTTTAGCGCCGTGATATCAGAATTTTCCGTGCGGTGTTCCATGGGATTAGTGTGCCATGGACCCTGTGCTGTTTTATAGTTTTTATACTCATTTTGAGCTGTACGGACATAAACCGTTTAAATTCAATGTTTTGACGTCAAATTTATTTTATTATTTTGATGAAAGCAGAGATTTTATGAAACAGGTTGCTCAAGAAATGTCTTAACCAACTGTTAAGGGGTTTTGGCGCATTTTATCGAAATGGAACGCTTTCTGCTCATTTCAGCTTTATTGGTGCCACTTGCTTTTGCGGGTGGATCGCATGTTTATGCGCTAGAAAAGCCAGATCAAGATTTTCGCATTATTGAGGCGTCGACACAGACCGCTGGCTTGACCCTGCCCATAGGTATTGATCCAATTATCACGGGGCCAACGGGCGCTGGCAGCATAGAGCCGCGCGGCATACTTCCGCTGCTTGATGGATGCGACGCCGACTGCCAAGCCAAAAGGCTAGGTCTTAATTTCGATAAATAAGCTCTTTTAAGTTAGCGATGCTCTTCCACGCTGGCGGCGATCAAGGCATTGTTAAAATAGCGCAGCGCCTCGACCTGCGTTGCCCATGCGATGATTTGCGTCTCGTCTCGTTCATCGACAACGGGCAACTTCGCGTGGCCTCCCGCATCAAAAAGGCGTAGGGCTTGGTCGATCGTGTAAGTTGATTTTAAAAAAGGACGCCGCGTGCAGGGTCAAAGCTTTCCGGTTCAAGCCCAGGCTCAACGACATCCATAAAATCCATCACCTTTTTTGTGCGCATGATCGAGCGGTGGGGGCCGAGATGGTCAAACAGGCCGCGCATTTCCAATTGCCAATGGAAGTAAGAATGGCCGTGAAGCGCTTGATTGATGCCATGGGCGATGGCAACGCTTAAAAGGAGCGCAATTGAAAGGCCATAGCCGCCGGTCAGTTCAAATACGATCATGGTGGTTGATATGGGCGCGCCCAGCACAGCGCCCGCAACAGCGCCCATGCCGAGAATGGCGTAGAGCCCGCCGCTGGACGCCAGATCGGGCGCAAGCGCACCGGCAATCAGGCCAAAAGCACCGCCCGTTGCCGCGCCCAAATAAAGCGCGGGCGAAAAAATGCCGCCGCCAAACCGCGATGCCAGCGTGATGGCCGTCGCCAGCATTTTAGCGATGATGAGCGTGAGCAGCAGCCAAAGGGGCAGTTGGTTCCAGAGTATTTTGTCGGTAACTTCGTAGCCGACGCCTAAGATTTGCGGCAGGAATATCGCCATCGCGCCGATGATGATGCCGCCGATAATGGGTCGCAGCCATAGCGGCATCACGATATTTTTTGCTACATAGTCGGCAGAAAAAAGCGAAAATTGAAACGCCATAGCAACAAGGGCGCAGATGACGCCAAGCAGCGCAAAGGCGGGAAACTCCCAATAGGATGTAATCTCATAAGCCGGAATTAGGAAAATAGCTGTTTCATCAAACCAGACACGAGACAGAATTGCGCCGGCGGTTGAAGCGATGACAATCGGTACGAAGGAGCGCATGGCATAGTGCTGCAAGATGACTTCGTGGGCGAATAACACACCAGCAATGGGTGCATTGAACGAGGCGGAAATGGCGCTGGCAACGCCTGCTGCAAGCATTGTTTTTGAGGCCCATTCGGGCAAAGTGCGCCGATCAGCGACAACGCTGGCAAGGGTTGCGCCCAAATGTATGATTGGCCCCTCACGCCCCGCGCTTGCACCTGCGCCCAACGAGATAGCGCTGACAAGAGCAGAGAGCAGCCCGTCTTTTAATTCGATATTGCGGCCAGTTCTGCTGCGTGCCTCGATAACATCGGCAACACCGCTGGCGCGTTTTGTGCTTAAAAATCGAAGCAATTGACCGACGACGATGCCGCCGCAAATCGGCCCGATCAAAAGCCAATACCACGCCACATTTTGTGCCGAGGTCAGCGTATATTCGTTGCGGCTGGAAAGCCAAAAAAGTTGGATGAAGCCGATGAGCTCGCGGAACAGGATCGCCGCGACACCGACCGCAACACCGATGATAAGGCAGAGCATCCAAACTTTTGCTGCGCCGGAATCCGAAAAATTCATCCAGTTTGGCCGCATCCAGTTTCTGATGATTGATGGCAGTTGCTTGAGGAGACTTGCGTTCATCGGTTGTTTATCGCTTTTGGCGGTGGACAGTTTGGCTTTGTCGCGCCACATTAAGGTCAAGTATAGTTTGAGCAAGCGTAAAGCTTAACATTTTGCGGGAGAAATGGCTTTGGGTTTAAGTGATATCGTCAAAGTTGAGCGCAATGGATCGGGCATTGATGTTGCGCTCGGTATTTTCAAGCAGAAATTTGGCGAGAATTTTCAAACCGGACAGTCGCTGCGCGAGCAGCATGCCCACACGACGACTTATATTCCCGCGCAATTGCCGGACGGCGTGTTGTTTGCCACCAGCGCTGATGATGTGCAGGTGGGCGTAGAAATCTGCGCGCAGCACAAGGTGCCGATCATCGCGTTTGGAACGGGTACGTCGCTAGAGGGCGGTGTTAATGCGCCAGGCGGCGGCATTTCGATTGATGTCAGCCGCATGAACCGGATCATCGCGGTCAACGCCGAAGACCTTGACTGCGTGGTTGAGCCGGGCGTAACGCGCGAAGATCTGAACCGCTATCTGCGCGATACGGGCCTGTTTTTCCCGATTGATCCGGGCGCAAACGCGAGCCTTGGCGGCATGGCCGCGACGCGCGCCTCAGGCACCAATGCCGTGCGGTATGGCACGATGAAGGACAATGTGATCGCGCTTGATGCGGTGCTGCCGAATGGCCGCAAAATCACCACGGCGCAGCGTGCGCGCAAGAGCTCGGCGGGCTATGATCTCACGCGCCTGATGGTGGGTTCAGAAGGTACGCTGGGTATTATCACGCAGCTGACGTTGAAATTGCATGGTATTCCGCAGGCCATTACGTCGGGTGTTTGTCCGTTTCCAACGTTGGACGCGGCGGTGCAGGCGGTGATTTTGACCATACAGATGGGGCTGCCTGTGGCGCGTATCGAGCTCGTGAATGCGCTTCAGATGCAAGCGATGATTGCCTACTCAAAATTGTCGTTTGAGCCAACGCCTTGCTTGTTTGTCGAATTTCATGGCACCCATTCAAGTGTGGCCGAACAGGCAGAATTATTTGGTGAAATCGCCGCCGATTTGGGTGGTGGGCCATTCAATTGGTCTACGGTTGAAGAAGAGCGCAATAAATTGTGGAAGGCGCGCCACGATGCCTATTGGGCGGCGTTGGCGCTGCGGCCCGGCGCTCAGGGGCTTTCGACCGACGTGTGCGTGCCGATATCGCGGCTTGCTGATTGCATCGCTGAAACCGAGGCCGATATTGTTGACCATAAACTGATTGCGCCGATTGTAGGCCATGCGGGCGATGGAAATTTTCATGTGCTTTTGCTGATTGATGACAAAAATCCACAAGAGGTAGCAAGCGCTGAAGCATTCGTTAGCCGCCTTAATAATCGCGCATTAGCGATGGGCGGGACCTGCACGGGCGAGCACGGTGTGGGGCAGGGAAAAGTGAAGTTTTTGGAACTTGAACTTGGCGGCGCGGTCGATGTGATGCGCGCGATCAAGCAAGCGATTGATCCCAATAATATTATGAACCCGGGCAAGATATTCAGGTTTCAAAATGCTGGATAATTTCAGTCTTGAAATTGACGTTTTGCTTGGTCATGGTGCCGTGAGGGTCAATCAAAAGATGAATTTGGATTAGTGTTTGCGTTTATTTGTCGTTATCGGCGGGTTGATTGTTGCGGTGCTGCTAACAGCATTGATCGCTCCCTATTTTATCGACTGGACAAGTTATCGCGACCGATTTGAAGCGGAAGCCTCGCGCATCTTGGGCCAAGAGGTACGTGTCGCCGGAACGGCGTCGGCGCGGTTGCTTCCGTTCCCATCGGTTACATTTTCCGATGTGCGTGTTGGGCCCGTAGGTGCTGCCAATATCACCATCGAAGAGTTTTCAATGGATGCCGAGCTGGCGCCGTTTTTAAGTGGCGAAGTGCTGATTTTTGATATGCGGTTGGTGTCGCCCGTTGTGCGTCTTGACCTTGACGATGAAGGCCGCCCCCTATGGCAATGGCCGAGCCAAGCGCCGGTCGATCCAGCCCAGATCAGCTTGGAAAATGCCCAATTTGTCGATGGCACCTTGATCCTTCGCGATAGGCAAGAGAATAGGCAGTGGGATTTCACGTCGCTCAATGGAACCGCTGCGGCGCAAAGCCTTTTCGGACCGTGGCGATTTCAGACGGAAGGGCTTGTGCGCGGTCTGCCTTTTGATGCGCGCCTATCGACCGGCAATTTGGACCGCGACGGGTTTGGCGTGCGGGTGCAAGCAACGCTGCCCACGCAGCAAATCGAAATCACGACCGATGGCCGTGTTGCGCCGCCAGATGCGGACATTTCCAGCTGGTATTCGGGTACATTTACGCTCAAGCCAACGGGTGAAAATGCCAGTCCCTATCTTGCCGAAGGGGTATTTGAGGCAGATGCTCGATCGGTGACGGTTGATCAATTTCGTGCAGATTTCGGCGATCAAGCCGATCCTTACACGATCAACGGGTCGGCGCGCATTGTCGGCGGAGAAAATCCACGTTTCGATTTTTCTGCTAAGGGAAATCAGGTGACACTCGCCAATGATGCTGACAACGGTGTGCCGATCGCCTTAAATGAACGCCTAAGCCAAATTGGAGCAGTGTTGGCATCTTTGCCGCTGCCGCCGATTGCCGGAAATATTGATTTGGATTTGCCAACCGTGGTTGTTGGGCAGACCACAATTCGGGATGTTATCATCAAGGCTGAGCCGGTCGGCGACAATGTCGATCAATGGCGGCTGCGTTCGCTCAGCGCCAATCTGCCAGGACGGACGGTGGTTGAAGGCAATGGTATTTTGACGCTGGGCGCTGACAATGGCTTTAAGGGCAAACTCGTTGTCGCGTCAAAACAACCGTCGGGTCTTGCCAGTTGGCTCACCAACCAGATTGATGATGCCATTCGCTTGCTGCCAAATGCCGGCTTTCAAGCCGATGTGAGCCTATCGGCCAGTGAGCAGCGTTTTGAGAATGTTGATCTGATTTTGGGGAATATAGCACTTAAAGGGGAGCTGAAGCGTGCCAGCACGGCCGGGACTACGCCGACAATAGATTTGGCGCTTACTGGCAATAATGCCGATTTTGGTACGCTTAACACGCTGCGCTCAACATTTATGGGCACCGATGGTTCATTCGGGTTTGCCGATCACGATGTTGATGTGGATTTGAAACTCGAGAACTCGGTCGTGGATGGTGTTAAAATTGGTCTACTTGACACGTCGCTGCGCATTCGCGGTGACCGGACGGAGTTTGATCGGCTGTCACTTTCTGATGTGTTTGGCGCATCAATTTCGGCAACGGGCACACTGATAAACAATAGGCAAGGCGAGCGCGCGGGGCAGACCATCAATTTTGACGGCAGTGTTCTTGCTGGCGATGGTGCGACGTTCTTGATTGGTTTGGCGGATAAGGTGCCTTTTGTACCTGGGGTCCAAAATATAGCCACCTCGGCGAAGCGCGATGCGGATGCGTTTGGTGATTTAGCGCTGAATGTTGTTGGCTCTGCGTTGTTACCGAACAAAGGCAATATAGAAGGTTCAGCCAGCATCTCTGGCGCGCTCGGCGGATCGAAGATTTCCGTGGCGACGACGGCGCAAGGGGATCGTGCGCAAATCGACGGCATGGTCGGTTCTCTGATGGGTACGCTTGAAAATGCTGAAACATCTGTTTTGCTCTCGCAAATAGGGTTGCAGGTCATCCCCATTCGCACTTTGGGCGCTGGCCAATTGCGCATCAATATGAGCGGTGGTCTGCAAGATGGCATCAGCTTTGATTATGCCCTTGAGACGTCCGATACAAAATTAGGCACCGCTGGTATCATCAAAACCGAGCAAGGGGAGCCGCGTTATTCAGGTACGGCACGAGCCTCAACCGAAGATGCAGAGCCGTGGTTTGAAATTTTTGGATATATTTTTCCCGCGACGGGGCTAGGTACGCCGCTTAACCTTGATGCTCTCGTTTCATACCAAGACGGCGCATATGTCTTGTCGGAATTAAAAGGTGATATTGCTGACAATAAATTTGTCGGAACCATGAACTTTGCCGATCTGACGGAAAAGCCAAAACTAGAGGGCACTTTGCGTCTTGATGGCCTTGATGCGGGTATTCTGACCAGCGTTTTGACGGGTCGCTATGATTTGACGGATCCCACAACACTTTTTGCCGCCCCGCTTTATGCCGATCACTCACTGGATGTTGCGCTTGAAACGCTTCAGTTTGAGACAGGGCAGGGGGTGATCGAAAATGCAAAAATGCGGCTTGTTTACCGCGATGGTTCGCTTTCCCTGCGCGGGTTTTCTGGCGAAGCGGCAGGCGGTTCGATTGTTGGTGATATAGAAGCACAAAACAGTGGCGGTACGCTTCTGGTCAACGGTCAATTGGCATTGCGCGATGCCAATTTAGTGGCGTTGGTTCCTATACTGCCAGATGACGTGCAGGCAAATGGTAATTTATCACTTACCTTTACAGGTGCAGGTAAATCGACCGATGGGTTGCTCGGCGCGCTGAGCGGTTCGGGAACGATAAATGCTAAAAATGTGAAAGTGCCGCGGATAAATGCCAATGCGATTGCGCCGATCTTAGTACTCGCGGATGAAATCGGCTACGAGATAACCGATAGCCAAATCAATGACATAGCGAACAAACAATTTACGGCTGGATCGCTTGATATTGCCGCCATTGAAGCACCAATAGGGCTGGCCGCAGGCATTCTTTCGGCCAGAAACGTTTCAATAGTTTTGCAAGGCTTAGGGATCACAGCTAACGCGGCCTATCAGCTTGCTTCCGGTACAACTGCTGGAGAAGCACGTTTGGCCTATGATGCGGGTGACGCAAGCGTTGCTGGCGCGCGGCCCGATGTTGGCCTATCATTTGAGCAGACGGATCGCCTCGCGCCGATCGCTGTTAAGCGGGATTATCAGTTGATGGCGGCGTTTGTCCGTCAGCGGGCACTTGAGCGCGAGCAAGCGCGGGTGGAAGCGTTGCAAGCGCGTTTGCTGGAAAAGCAGCGGTTGCGCCGTGAGGTGAGATATCTTCGTTATCTTGAACAAGAACGCCTGGAAGCCGAGCGTTTGGAAGCCGCGCGCTTGGAGGCAGAGCGTTTGGAGGCAGAGCGGTTAGCGCAGGTTGAATTGGAAAATCAGCGCAAGCTGGAAGAACAGCGCTTGGCAGAATTGGCTGCGCAAGAACAAGAAGCGGCAGAAGCCGCAGAAGCCGAGCGCTTGCGTGTCCAGCAGGTTGAAGAAGAACAGACGCGCGCTCGACTAGAGGCAGCGCGCATTGAGAAAGAACGGCAGGTTGAAGAGGCGCGGATTGCCCGTGAAAAGCTCGCCGCAGAAAAAAAGGCGGCGGCAAATGCGATTGTCATCCCACGTGCAGACGTAGATGTTGATCAACGCGGTGGCAGTCGTGGAAATGCGATTGATGAGTCGCTGCTTAAAGATCCGCTTGCGCCCATTCCAAGCGGAAAGAGAATTTTTGAAAACTTTAAGTTGGAGCTTGGGAATTAGAGCTAGAGCATGCTGTTTTTTGACTGAATCTGGGTTCCCAAATCAGTCTCGTTCTGATTCAAGGTTCCTGCTGGGGAGCGAGGCCAGCATTGATGACGCGACCTTATTCAGAAGATCTTCGAGAACGCGCACTGTTGCGTTTTGATGCTGGCGAGACGATCCGCGAGATTGCGGCAGCGCTGCATATCAGTGCGTCTTGTGTTTCGAAATGGCGAAAGCTTCGGCGTGAGACAGGGGTTCTGACACCGGGCCGGATTGGTGGACACAAGAAGCGTGTCTTGTCCGAGGAACGCGCTCAATGGTTGCGCGAGCGTATTGCAGCAGGGCCGTTCACGTCACGTGGGCTGACCGCAGAATTGGCGGCGCGGGGCATCAAGACGGATCGTCGTGCGGTGTGGGTTTTCCTGCGCGCAGAAGGATTGAGCTTCAAAAAAAACCGTGCTGCCGACGGAACAGTCACGTCCGGATATCGCTCGCAAACGAGCCCGTTGGAAGGCCTATCAGCACAGGATTGATCCAAAACGTCTCGTTTTCCTCGATGAGACATGGATCAAAACCAACATGGCACCCTTGCGAGGTTGGGGCCCGCGCAGCCAACGGCTTGAAGCCCGTGTGCCACATGGGCATTGGAAAACGCTGACATTCATCGCCGCGCTGCGCCATGACCGCATCGACGCCCCGTGGGTGATCGATGGGCCGATCAACGGCGACATCTTCACCGCCTATGTCCAGCAGGTGCTTATTCCAACGCTTGCCAAGGGCGATATTGTCATCCTCGACAATCTCGGCTCCCACAAGGGCAAAGCCGTACGGGCAGCCATCCGAAAGGTCGGGGCGCATCTCGTCTTTCTGCCCGCCTACAGCCCCGATCTTAATCCAATCGAACAGGTCTTCGCAAAGCTCAAGCACCTCATGCGTGAAGCCTCGCCACGTACCGTCGAGGATACATGGCGAAAAGCAGGCCATCTGATCGAACTCTTTGAACCAAACGAATGTGCAAACTATCTCATAAACTCAGGATATGCTTCCGTATGAAAACAGCATGCTCTAGGGCGTTTCGCGTTAAACCTGAACCACCAAACGCTGCCTGAAATCAAGGATTTCAACGCGTTAAGTGATACCTAATGTTTCAAGTAAAATGCGAAACGCTCTAGGTCAAACGTTGAGCTTCTAACTTTCTTTTAGATTTCCTGCTTTTGCTTCGGCCAAAATATAAAGCCTAATGGCTGATGATAGATTGGAGTTGCGTGGTCGCTGCGCATCTATTTTAGTGACTAGCATCGCGACAGATAAATTTGTCTGCTTAGCGAGCACGCATAAATCATCGAAGAAAATATCTTCGAGCGAAAAACTGGTGCGGTGACCTGAAACGGTAATTGACCGCTTACGCGCGAGCATTACTTTTTCTTGCGGAAGGCATCGAGTGAAACCACGTCTGCCGTGGGCTCACCGCCCTCGCTCTCCGCAGTTGTTTCTGTCTGCACAGATGCTGATTTCTGCTCTTTAGTTTTTGGCTCCGTAGAGGAAATCTCTGTTATGTCGGTGGCAGGCTTTACCACAGCCAAATTTGCACCCTCGGCATTATCGGGCTGCGTCTCTGCGGCGTCATTTTCATCCACATCAAATTCGAGTTCGAAATTGACGGATGGGTCGTAAAAACCACGGATGGCGCTGTAGGGAATGTATAGCTTTTCTGGGATTTCGGAAAAAGACAGCCCAATTCCAAAGCCGGTCTCGTTCACTTCCAGTTCCCAGAACTGGTGCTGTAGAACGATTGTCATTTGTTCTGGGTATTGTTCTTTAACACGGTTAGACACCTTAACGCCGGGTGCCTGAGTCATAAAGGTGATGAAAAAATGGTGATTGCCGGGCAGACCTGTTTTGTCGATTTCTGACAAAACCTTGCGAATGACACCGCGAAGCGCATTTTGAACCAATATGTCGTAGCGAAGAATATCTTCAGTCATCGTCAGCACGCTTTCCCACAAACACCTTTGATCAACGGATCACCGTAAAAGATGTGCGCCGAAGTTATCATGAGGTCAAGAGTTAGCAGGATTTCAAATTCAAACAACAGAGAAAAGTGCAGGCTTCTGTTGCCAGGTGCCTGCGAACCCCGCCTAACAGTGCGAACCGTTAGGAGTTTGATTTGAAGCTGTCGAACCGCAATTAAGCAGCTAAACGTGCTTCCGCAAAGTTATCATTAGCAACTAAGCAATTGACCCGATATCGGCGGTATCATGCCGAGTAAAAGTACGCTCTTTACACCCTCGTCGATCCTATTTCGCCCCCATCATCAAAACTTCATAGTTGTGAATAACACCAGTGAAGTCCTGATGGTGGAGGCGCCGGGTACCGCCCCCGGGTCCGAAAAGCTTATTTCAACGCCAATTTATCACCATAGTCGGCGAACCGACACCCTATACATAGGCGTATTCACGATCTGTTTAAAGGTGAAAAATGCGAATAAGCCTGCAAAAGTTGTAAATAGAGGTTGACAATAACGTGCCCTTTCAGAAGTGTTGTTAATGAAACGCTAAGGCACATTCTGGTCCTTTGTGCTTCTAATTATAAATATTTTCCGGAGGGGAATAATCATGAGTGACTATTTAGCAGACGTAAAACGTTATGACGCGGGCGCGGACGAAGCAGTCGTGTCGAAAATTGTAAAACATTTGGGCATTGCGCTTCGCAGCAAAGATGCATCGCTTGTTTCGTGTTCTGACCAGTCAGAAGTTGACCGCGTTGTTGAAAAGTGGTGCGGCAAGAAATTGGGCATGGACGCAGCAGCAGGCGCAGAAATCACTGCAAAAGTGTGCGAAGCTATGAAAGCAGACCGTAACAAGCAGCGCGTTACTTTCTATTACCTTGTTGCAAAACATGCAGGCAAGCTCGGCGATCTATAATCGTTTTAGGTTTTGAGTTGAAAAGAGCCTCCGATTTATCGGGGGCTTTTTTGTTTATAGTGATGTGAAGAGCATCCACAACGCAACAATAACCAGCGCCAGCGCAAAAATGGTTGATATCTTTTTAGCGCCACGTTGCGATGCGAAGGTGCGTGTGAGGGCGCTGCCCAAAATCGTCCAGGCCGTAAAGGCGACGAGATTATTGAGCGTAAAAAATAAGCTTATCCATACAATTAGCATCGGGTTTGTTGCACCCGTTACTGGCGTAAAATTGTGAAAACATCAGCCCAATAATCACATAGGCTTTGGGGTTAAGAACTAGCAGCAAAGCGCCATCATAGATCGTTGCGATTTGTCGGTGTTGACCGTCCGGCGTGATGGTGCCTGATCTGTACAGCTTCCACGCCAGCCAAAAAACATAGGCTGCGCCCGTATATTTCAGCGCCAACATAAATTGCCCATTGGTTTGCGCTAAGGTCGCATAAGCCAAATCCGATGAAGAGCGTGGTGATGATAGTCGCCACATGGTAGCTCTAAACAGCGCTGGCAATGCGGCTTTGTATCCTGCGCCTGCGCCAAGGCTTGCGAAAAACAAATTGCCAGGGCCGGGGCTGTAGGCCAGCGGAACCAAAAACAAAAATAGCGCTATCGTAAGTTCAAACATGGGCTTTGCTTACAGTTGCCAGTGGATTGCGCCACCCGTTTCTTGACATTAAACCTTGGCTTTCGGCTAGACGGCGGCGCTGGAATCGTGACATTGAGCACCCATGAAGCAGTACCATGAACTGATGGCGCACGTGATGGATACCGGCACGGATAAATCCGACCGCACCGGCACGGGCACGCGTTCGATATTTGGCTATCAGATGCGGTTTGATTTGGCGCAAGGTTTTCCGCTTGTCACGACCAAAAAGCTGCACTTGCGCTCGATCATCTATGAACTGTTGTGGTTCTTGCGCGGCGATACCAACATCAGATGGCTGCAAGATCACGGCGTGAAAATCTGGGACGAATGGGCCGATGAAAACGGCGACCTTGGCCCGGTCTATGGCTATCAGTGGCGGTCGTGGCCAACGCCGAATGGCGGTGCAATAGACCAAATTGAGAAACTCATACATTCGCTCAAAAACAATCCTGATTCGCGCCGACATATTGTCAGTGCTTGGAACCCAGCGCTGGTTGACGATATGGCGCTGCCGCCGTGCCATTGTTTGTTCCAGTTCTATGTCGCCGATGGCAAGTTGTCCTGCCAGCTTTATCAGCGTTCGGCGGATATATTTTTGGGCGTGCCGTTTAACATCGCGTCCTATGCGCTGCTGACCCACATGATCGCCCATGTTTGCGAGCTTGAAGTGGGCGATTTTGTGCACAGTTTTGGCGATGCGCATATTTACTCGAACCATTTTGAGCAGGTCAAAACGCAACTGGCGCGCACGCCAAAGGCTTTGCCAAGGCTTAAGATCAAGCGCGATGTCAACGACCTGATGGATTTCAGTTTTGATGATTTTGAGATCGAGGGCTATGATCCCGATCCGCATATCAAAGCGGCGGTGGCGGTGTGAAAGAGCGATCACGCCATTTAGGGCGTCCGCTTTTTATTAGGAATTCCATATGTTGAGATTTAATTTGAATGGGGGGGCCTCTCTCTCCTTTTTTTTTACTTTACTTTCGCCCCCCCCAGGGGACACTGCTTTTTTCCCCGCCTTTTAGAAGATTTTTCCCTTTCCCTTCCCCATCTTCCCTCCCCTCGCCCCTCCAGTGATCTCGATCAAGCCATTACCGCAAATGGTTTCAATATTTGAGGCTGCCGTGCCAGCAATTATCCCCACATTGAAATCATTGTCGCCGTCAGCCAAAACGGCGTGATTGGCCGCGATGGTGATATGCCATGGCGGCTATCGACGGACCTAAAGCGCTTCAAAGAAATCACGTTGGGCAAGCCCATCATCATGGGGCGCAAGACCTTTGATAGTATTGGCAAAGCGCTGCCTGGCCGTTTGAACATTGTGATCACGCGCGATGCCGATTGGCAGGTGGACAATGTCATGCGTGTTGGCTCGCTTCTCGCTGCCATTGAGTTAGCAAAAGCTTACCTAGAAAACGCTCCAGAAGATGCGGATGATCCAGAAGCTCCACCGGCCGATGAAATCTGCATCATCGGTGGCGGGCAGATTTATGCCCAGGCGATCCATTTGGCCGATGAATTGCACGTGACACACGTTTTGGCGCACATCGACGGCGATACGCATTTTCCAGATATTGATCCAGCGATCTGGCAGATTGAGACCGAAGAGCACGTTCCGATTGGGCCGAAAGATAATGTGGCCACGCGCTTTGTTGTTTATGGGCGAAAAGAGCTGCCCGAAGCGTGAGCTAGGTTTAAACGTGAAAATGTCTGCGGCATTCGTAACCAAATGCGCGAACATTGCTAAAAAACGCGTGTTTCGCGTTGAAAGCGGTGGTGGCGCATCCTATAACTACACATGTGGATTTGGACCGATCCAAAATCGTATTTTTAAGAGAGAGGTTTTTGATGCCCTGGAGCAATCAGAACGGGAATAACGGCAGCAACGGTAATGGCGGCGGTGGCCCTTGGGGCGGCGGCGGCGATAACAATAATGGTGGCGGCAACAACGGCAACGGCGGCAATAATGGCGGCCCATGGGGCAATGGCCCGAAGCGTCCCAATCGCGGCGGCGGCAATATGCCGCCCGACCTTGAAGATCTGATCCGCCAAGGGCAGGACAAACTTAAACGCGCGATACCCGGCGGCGGTGGCAGCGGCGGTTCCAACAAGGCGTTTATGGGTCTCTTGGCAGTCGGTGCAGCGGTTTTGTATGCGATGCAGGCTTTTTACCAAGTCGATACCGATGAGCGTGCCGTTGAGCTTCTGTTTGGCAAGCCAAAGGCCGAGCTTTCACAGCCGGGTCTGCACTTCCATTTGTGGCCTATTGAGACAGTCGAAACTGTCAAAATCGTCGAGAACCAAGTGGCGATCGGTTCGGCCAACAGCAGAACATCTTCTGGCCTCATGCTCTCAGGTGATCAGAATATTGTCGATGTACAATTTTCGGTTCTCTACGCGGTGATAAACCCGCAGGATTATTTGTTCAACGTGGCTGGGCCGGATGATGTCGTTCGCCAAGTCGCTGAAAGTGCGATGCGCGAGATTGTCGGTCGACGGCCTGCTCAAGACGTTTTCCGCGATAACCGGCAAGCTATCGCACAAGAAGTGCGCGATTCCATGCAATTGACACTCGAAAGCTATGGTACCGGTATTGCGATCAATACGGTGTCCATTGAGGATGCTGCTCCGCCAAAAGAAGTGGCTGACGCCTTCGAAGAAGTGCAGCGTGCTGAGCAGGACGAGGATCGTTTCCGCGAAGAGGCAAATCAGTATTCCAACCAGAAGCTGGGTGCAGCACGCGGTGAAGCAGCGCAGGTGCGCGAAGAAGCATCTGCCTATGCAACGCGTGTCGTGCAAGAGGCACAGGGTGAAGCAGCGCGTTTTATTTCGATCTATGATCAATACAAACTCGCGCCAGAAGTTACGCGCAAGCGCTTATTCATCGAAACCATGGAAGGCGTATTGCGCGATTCCAATAAGATCATATTGGATGAAAATGGCGGCGGCGTCGTGCCTTACCTACCATTGCCAGAAGTCCAAAATCGCAGAAATGCCCAAACGCCGACCACTGGTGGAGGTACAAACTAATGAACAGCAATAAATTACCAATTATCGGTGCAATTTTTGCGGCAATTTTGCTGGCGATTTATTCGTCGATTTTCATCGTGACTGAACGCCAACAGGCGATTGTTCTACGCTTTGGTGAAATCCAAAAGGTGCATACAGAGCCAGGCCTTTATTTCAAAGCACCATTTGCTTTTGCCGGATTTGATACGGTTCAATTAATCGACGATCGCATTTTGCGTCTTGATCTAGCCGATACGCCGCCAGTTCAGGTTTCTGGTGGTCGCTTTTACGAGGTTGATGCGTTTTTGACCTTTAAAATCACCGACGCGCGATTATTCCGCGAAGTGGTGTCGGGCGATATCAATTCGGCGGCTTCGCGTCTTCGCACACGTTTTGATGCGGCGCTTCGCCGGGTTTACGGTCTGCGCGGATTTGAGGCAGCACTGTCAGAAGAGCGCACAGAAATGATGCGCGAAGTGCGCGATCAGCTTCGCCCAGATGCGACATCGCTTGGTTTAACGATCGAAGATGTGCGCATTGTCCGCACAGATTTGACGGCGGAAGTCTCGCAGCAGACCTATGACCGGATGAAGGCTGAACGTCTAGCAGAAGCCGAGCGTCTTCGTGCGCGCGGACGCGAAAATGCGCAGCGTATTCGTGCGGTTGCTGACCGCCAAGTCGTTGAGATCGTGTCCGAAGCCAATCGCGAGTCAGAAATTCTGCGTGGTACCGGCGATGGGGAACGCAACCGCGTCTTTGCCGATGCCTTTAACCGCGACCCAGAATTTTTTGAGTTCTACCGGTCAATGGCTGCCTATACGTCGGCGCTTCAGCAATCAGGAACGACACTTGTGTTGTCGCCAGACTCGCAGTTCTTCAAATTCTTTGAAGATGCAAATGGCACACCGCGTAGCCCATCTGGCAATTAATGGCAGTGTGGCCACTTAAATGAGTGTGTTTATAACCGCCGTAGGTCTTTTTCTCTTGTTCGAGGGATTGCTCTACGGCGCTTTTCCCTCAACTGTTAAAAATATGGCGAAACTGGTGGAAGACACACCGGAAAGCACCATTCAGATCGGCGGCATTGCTGTTGCTCTGATCGGGCTTTTGATCGTTTGGTTATCACATGGTTAGCGTTTCTAAACCATAGCCTCACGGCTCGTCACTTTGCCGTGAAAAGGTCTATTCCTTCGACAGGTTTGACCCTATCTACTTGGCAATCGCTGTTTTTAGTCTAACCTGACGGTGCGCTTATTTGGAGGATGATATGGGCTTTAATGAATTTGCAACGACAATGCGCCGGAAACTCACACGTGGAGCAATTGCGGCGCTTTCGGTTTCCACCCTGCTTGCAACTGCACCGGCATTTGTGCCGCAGACGGCTTTGGTGGCACCTGCCTATGCGCAGTCAGGGCCTGTTTCTCTGGCAGACTTATCCGAGCGGTTGATCGACTCCGTCGTCAATATCTCAACATCGCAGACGATTAAAGGCACAGAGGGTGATCGTCCTATTCCGCGTCCGCAATTGCCCGAAGGGTCTCCGTTTCAAGAGTTTTTTGATGAGTTTTTTGAAAATCAGCCCAATGGTGGTGGTGGCCAGTCTGGACCGCGTCAAGTGCAATCGCTTGGTTCAGGCTTTGTTTTGGATGCCAAAGAGGGGATCATTATCACGAACAACCACGTGATTGCCGATGCCGATGAGGTGGTTGCCAATTTTAACGATGGCACGCGCTTAGATGCGGAAATTATCGGTCGTGATCCGAAAACCGATATTGCCGTGTTAAAAGTTGATCCGACTAAAAAAGCGCTCAAAGCGGTGCCCTTCGGCGATTCAGATAAAATGCGGGTCGGTGACTGGGTGTTGGCGATTGGTAACCCGTTCGGCCTTGGCGGCACGGTGACGGCTGGTATCGTGTCTGCGATTGGCCGCGATATCCAGTCCGGGCCATACGATAATTTCATTCAGACCGATGCTTCTATCAACCGAGGGAATTCAGGCGGGCCGCTGTTTAATATGGCCGGAGAAGTCATCGGCATTAACACGGCAATCATTTCACCGTCGGGCGGCTCCATCGGGATCGGGTTTTCAATTCCATCTGAACTCGCGACAAACGTAGTAAGCCAACTGCGTGAATTTGGTGAAACAAGGCGCGGTTGGCTCGGCGTCCGCATACAGCCGGTTACGGATGAAATCGCTGAAAGTCTAGGTATGAGTAAGGCGTCGGGTGCACTTGTTGCAGGCGTGATCGAAGGTGGGCCTGTTGCCGATGGAAGTATACAGCCTGGCGATGTTATTGTAAAATTTGATGGTAAAAATATTGATCAAACACGTGATCTTCCACGTATCGTCGCCGAATCCCCTATCGGCAAGGCCGTTGATGTGGAGGTCATTAGAAAAGGGCAAAAACAGATAGTTCAGGTTACGCTTGGGCGCCTTGAAGATGGCGACAAGCTAGCATCCGCGCAAAGTGAAGCGCAAAAAAATGAGCCAGCAGTGATCGAAGAAGCAGCGATTGAAATATACGGTATGACACTTGCCGCCCTTGATGACAAAACTCGAGGAGATTTTGATATAGATGCGAAAGTAGATGCTGGCGTTGTCATCACGGCTGTACAAGAGGGTTCAGCCGCGGCAAATAAAGGTGTCGTGCCAGGTCTGGTTATTGTTGAAATTGCTCAGGAACAGGTCAAAACACCGGAAGATGTTACTGATGCAATTGAAGCGTTGAAGAAAGACGATCGCCGTAATGCACTCTTTATGATGGCAGAAAAAGACGGCAATCTACGGTTTGTTACAATCCGAATGGATTGAACAAGCGCGGTAAAAATGAAAATTCTGCAGCGGTATTTGTAATCGTGCCGCTGCGTTTTAAATTTGGATTTGGCTTTCGCTATAGCCTTGCAAATATAAAAGCGCTGTAAGGTCGCCATGATCGATGCGCACATCGGCTTGTGCAGCAACTGCGGGTTTAGCATGCAGCGCAACACCAAGGCCCGCGTGAGCAAGCATCCCCAAATCATTGGCACCATCACCCACGGCAATAGCATCATTTGGGTTGAGGCCAAGGCGGCCTGCGATATCATTTAGCGCGTCTACTTTGGCTTGCATGCCGAGAATTGGTTCGCCAACTTTGCCGCTGAGCTTGCCATTTGCATGGAGCAATGTGTTTGCGCGGTTTTCTTGAAACCCGATCATATCGGCGATACGGCTGGTAAATTCAGTAAAGCCACCAGAAACCAAAGCGCAATAGGCACCATGTTTGCGCATGGTTTTCACGAGTGCAACCCCGCCTGGCATCAACTCAATTCGTGTTGCGACAACCTTGTCGATCACACTTGTATCGAGGTCTTTTAGGAGCGCAACCCGTTCGCGCAGCGCGGCCTCAAATTCGATCTCGCCATTCATGGCACGGGCGGTTATGGCGGCGACATGATCTTTGATCCCTGCTTCGGCTGCGAGTTCGTCAATGCACTCTTGGCGGATCATGGTAGAATCCATATCCGCTATCAGAAGTTTCTTCCGGCGATTTTTACAGTGGGTTTGAACGGCTATATCAATGGGTGCAGTGCCTAAAATTGCCTTTAATTTTTGAGTAAGCATGCTTTTCTCGGTATCCGAGACAACATATTCAATCACATGCTTTTCGCTCAGCCAGTGGCAAGATTGCGCATTGATGGCGTTTGAACATTTAAGGCTCAGGGCATGCCCGAGGGCTCGACTTCCAGGTTTTGCAATCAATGTCACGATTGAAATTTTTGAGTTGGACAAGGGTGCGCTCAATTAAAAGAGTTGCGGCTGATGTGGTCGTATGCGAACTGCGCTATGAGTGCAACTGTCGTTAGCTGATATTGAGACCCATGAAAAATAAGCTTTGGGAAAATGCGACGCTGATCGCTGGGCCAACGGCCAGTGGAAAATCTGCGCTTGCGCTTCAGATTGCTCAGCAAAAAGACGCCGTAATTTTTAATGCGGACTCCATGCAAATATATGATGTTTTGAGCGTCATCACAGCGCGTCCCAGTACGCAGGACACGTTATTGGTGCCGCATCTTTTGTATGGTCATGTTGATCCGGCGTCAGAGTATTCAACAGGGCATTGGATCGCGGATGTTGAAAGTGCGCTGACAAAGATTGAGACGGGCCGTCATGTGGTTTTTGTTGGCGGGACTGGGCTTTATTTTCGTGCGTTGCTCGGTGGGCTTTCGCCTATGCCGCAAATTGATGAGGCTGTGCGCCAACGCTGGCGTTATCGGTTGGGCGAAGAAGGCGCACCTAACTTGCATCGGATTTTACGCCGAATGGATCCAGAGGCGGCCATGGAGTTTAATCCGTCCGATGGGCAGCGGATCGCGCGGGCGCTGGAAGTGCTAGAGACTTCCGGTAAGTCAATATTGTGGTGGCAGCAACAAGCAGGTCAGCCGATGGTCAATCCTGACACCGTTGAACGATTTGTAATAGAGCCGGACCGAACAGTTTTGAGACAACGCATCCATGATCGGTTTGACCGGATGGTGGAGTTGGGCGCTTTGGATGAGGTGCAGCTGCTGATGGCGCGCAATATCCCCGACACTATGCCCGCCATGAAAGCGATCGGCGTGCAGCATTTGGCTTCTTCTATAGCGGGTCAGTGTTCTCTTGAGGAAGCCATTGAGCTGTCAAAAACAGCAACGCGGCAATATGCAAAACGCCAGATGACCTGGTTTCGCAATCAATTAACCAACAATTGGAAACGATGTGATCCATTTAGAAATCGCTGAAAAATAGTATTGTTCCATGTTTTTTAGCGATGTCTTTAACCTGACGGAAATTTTTCGCACGTAATGTGAAAGATGGAAGGTGGAGTCTATGAAGTTACATCGAGCAGAAATTTCCTTTATCGTTTTTTTGACTTTTTTCCTTGTGTGCGGCGCATTGGTAATTTTGTTTAGCAGTAATAATCTGGCAAAAATTGGTCTACTTTACAGACGATGCTGACATCCTGAAAATCATTGGAAGT
Source organism: Ahrensia sp. (assembly GCA_034519905.1). Lineage (GTDB taxonomy): Bacteria > Pseudomonadota > Alphaproteobacteria > Rhizobiales > Rhizobiaceae > Ahrensia. The sequence continues at coordinate 27,991 of JAXHNY010000015.1, read as the reverse complement.
ATCCGAGCAGGCTATAAAAATTTCTTGGGGGCTTGTTGCGGGTGTTGTCATTTTTGGCATGCTAGGTGTTTATCCAACCATTCGCCGGTCTGTGCGTGAACAGGGCCGCTTGGAGATTGAATCAGCCACGCTTGCGAAGAAAACCGAGACCTATCAGCAGGCTGCGTTGACAGATGCGCTCACCGGCTTGCAGAACCGCCGTTATTTTGATGATGCCCTCGGTCAATATTTAGAAGAATTTAAGGCCATTGGTCATCCGCTTGGCGTGATCGTTTTGGATCTCGACCACTTTAAGTATGTCAACGACACCTACGGCCATGATGTCGGGGATGAAGTTCTTCGCAGCGTCACGAAAAGTCTGCTTGATTATACACGATATCATGATGTTGTGGCTCGTATAGGCGGTGAAGAGTTTGCCATTCTTGCGCCGAATCTAGACCAGCGGGCGCTACAGCGTCTTGCAGACCGCATCCGCGTTGCTATTTCAGAGATTACCTTTCAAGCTGAAAAGGTGCATTTTCAGGGCGACAGCAAGCAGGGATACTGCGCTTTGGGATGGAACGGAGTCCGCAGCGTCTTTTGTAAAGCGTGCTGGACAAAAATCTCTACATGGCAAAGTCTTCAGGCCGCAACGCGGCTGTGGCCTAAGCTGAAGGCTTTTTAAACCGTTTCGGGTTGAGCTTTAATCATCAAAGGCTGACTGAAACACAAGATTTCAACGCGTTAGGTGATACCTGATGTTTCAAGTAAAACGCAAAAGGGTCTTCGGAGTTCGCTTAACTCTCTGAAATCGCAAAAGTTAGGTCTTACGGAAGCGATTGATTAGACTGTTCGCGCTCGTATTATCGCCTGACTGAACCGTGACCTGATGAATCGGATCAGCATCGCGCCGACCCGATCGAACGAGCAGAATTGATCGGCGCTGTATCGATATCGCGTCGTAACGGGCTTGATTTCGAAAATAGGCCACTGGTCTGGCTTTGTCGAATATCGGCGTTGGTGTGGTGATTTTCTAGCGAGCTACGCTGTTCACCAACAACATTCGCGCCGAGCGGTACATTGCCACTGATTGGATCGAACGCGTCGAACGCTTTTGGGAAGCGCATGCTGTGCAAAACTGTGCTCAAGTCAATGGTATTTTCGGCGTTGTCATCCTTGCTGCCAACTTCTTCCATTAGATGGTTTGCGGGAAGTTCATGCCTTGGAATATCCATGAACCGCAGCCGCATGGGCGTTGACACGCCTTGGCCAAACATAATGGCTTCGCGGTTAGCAAGCGATGGTAGAAAATTAATAAATGAACGCGATGCACCGGAAATCGCCTTGCGCATAATATCTTGGTCTATTTCATTGCCGAGGCGCATGGCCACGAATGTATTGCACTGCGATAAAATGGTTTCGTCTAATTCGCCAGGGCGCTGTGTAACAATCCCGAGGCTGACACCGTATTTGCGGCCCTCTTTAGCGATGCGCGCAATAGCATGGCGGGTAGGGGCAAAGCCATGTTCTTGATTTGAAGGGATGTAGCGGTGCGCCTCCTCGCATAGCACCAGTGTTTTGATTTTGCTTTCGCTCCATACGGCCAGATCAAAGGCCATTCGGCATAACACTGATACAACGACGTTAACGACTTCTGACGGTATGCCGTTCAGCTGAAACGCCGTAATCGGTCGCCCCATAGCCGGTATGCGGAAAATCAAACTTAATACTTGATCGAGATTGTCTTCGATGGTCGTATTGGAGAACATAAATTGATAATGCGGATCCGTTGTTACGGCGTATGTGCGCGCCTTCAGCGCTTTTAAATGAGAACGCTGTTCAGCTATTCCCAGCTTGCCCATCGCGTCATCAATAAGCCGCATCAGGTCAGACATACGATACGGAACTGGCGTGTCAGCAGTGATGCCAATTTCGTCAGATTGAGTGCGGCGAAGGGTTCCGCGATCTTCACCCTTGAACATGGATTTTGCTTTAGGGATCAGATCGCGCAAGATATCGACTTCTTCGGGGATATGGTTGCGCCCGCGAAACAATACTTCGACGAATTCTTCTAAACGGAATGCCCAAAATGGCAGGTCCAGATTTTTGTCCGTTATGACAACGGCCTTGTCTGGAAAAGCTGGACGAGAATTCATTATGTGGATCAAGAATAACGATCCTATAGTCCGGTCTTTGCTCAATAATTTTGCGCATCAGCATCGTGACAGTAGAGGATTTGCCAACGCCCGTTGTTCCCACAACGGCAAAATGCCTCGAAATCATGCTGTCGATTGCAATAAGTGCTGGAATTTCCGCATTTTGGGACAGTGTACCGATTTTTACAGCCGATAAGTCACTGTTTTCAAAAACCGCTGCAAAGGTCTGTTGTGCGAATACGATGCGCGACCGCGCCTAAATGGGGATAGGCTGAGATGCCTCCATTAAAGCTGGCTTTACCTTGTTGCGTTCGTTTTAATTTCGCCGACGAGTTCTACGTGGATGTTTGCTCGGTTGTCGCCGTCAAGGCTCCAAACGCCGGTTTCAGATTCCACCTTATGTAACATACCGATGGTGCGCGTGTTGTCATCAACTCTGATCGACATAAGCATGCCGACCGACCAATAGTCTTCGCTTGCGGTATCTGTTTTTTTAATTTCCGCCGAAACAATAGCATGCATGCCATCGCATTGAATGACATGACCTTCTGTACGGTTGCGAATGAATGGCGTACCCGCGGCTACAGCCGCTGCGGGGCTATTTAATTTGTTATCAGTATACAAAGATTGCACCCTCTCTGCCCATAGCCTAACAACGAGATGGTTAACTTTTGGCTATCAAACTCGATGAAATGGAGGGTTGACAGCGGTGTGCAGCGTGATAGCTCTAGAGATATGATAAATTTTGGAATTATCGTGGTGGTGAGATGGCGCGTGGGCAAGATGGTGTAACCATCAGGCGAAAGCTCCCATGCGCGACATAACAGGCTCCTAACGGGGCCTTTTTTATTGCCTCCACTTTTTTACTTACTCCACTTGCTTGAATGACCAAAAGGTTCTTAAAAGAACCAAAATCGACGGAAAAATGCATATGAACTCGAAAACAAACGAATTTGATGGTTTGGAAATGTCTGGCGCGGCCATGGTGCTGCAAGCGCTGCGCGACAACGGTGTAAAGCATATGTTTGGCTATCCCGGCGGTGCGGTGTTGCCGATCTATGACGAGATATTTCAACAGGAAGATATCGAGCACATTTTGGTTCGCCATGAACAGGGTGCTGGGCATGCGGCAGAAGGCTATGCGCGCTCGACCGGTAAGTGCGGCGTTGTGCTTGTGACTTCTGGACCTGGTGCGACCAACATGGTAACGCCGCTGCAAGATGCGCTGATGGATTCCATTCCGCTGGTTTGCATAACAGGCCAAGTGCCGACATCTCTGATTGGTTCTGATGCGTTTCAAGAGTGTGATACGGTGGGTATCACGCGCCCTTGTACAAAACACAATTGGCTGGTGAAATCGGTCGAAGATCTGCCACGCATTTTACATGAGGCGTTTCGGATCGCGACAACGGGACGGCCTGGGCCGGTGGTTGTTGATATCCCCAAGGATGTTCAGTTTGCGCTTGGCAGGTATCAAGGGCCAAGCGTTGCCCATCAACGGGTGAGTTATAAGCCGAAGGTTGAGGGCAATCTCGAAGCAATCAAGGCGGCGGTTGCTCTCATGGCGTCGGCAAAAAAACCGATTATTTATTCGGGCGGCGGTGTCGTCAATTCTGGCACTAAGGCCTGCGAACTTTTGCGCGAACTGGTTGCTGAGACTGGATTTCCGATCACTTCGACATTGATGGGACTTGGTGCCTATCCAGCAACGGGCGAACACTGGCTTGGAATGCTGGGCATGCATGGGCGATATGAAGCCAATATGGCGATGCATGACTGCGATGTGATGGTGAATATCGGTGCGCGTTTTGACGACCGCATAACCGGGCGTATCGATGCATTTTCGCCAAATTCTAAAAAGATCCATATTGATATTGATCCGACGTCCATCAACAAAGTGGTCCATGTTGACATCGGGATCATCGGTGATGTTGAGATGGTCCTTGAACAAATGCTGGCGGTCTGGCGCAAGGCCAAGCGACAAGATCAGGCAAAGGCGTTGGCGCCATGGCGCGAGCAAATCCGCCAATGGATAGCCCGCAAATCGCTGAATTATACGCCTTCAGATAGCGTGATCATGCCGCAATTCGCTGTTGAGCGGCTTTATGAGGCGGCACTTCGTTCGGGCAAAGACACGTTTATCACCACAGAAGTTGGACAACATCAGATGTGGGCTGCGCAATATTTCGGGTTTGAAAAACCCAACCGTTGGATGACATCGGGCGGCCTTGGCACGATGGGCTATGGACTTCCTGCGGCGATGGGTGTGCAAGTGGCGCACCCAGATGCGTTGGTCATTGATATTGCGGGTGATGCATCTATTCAGATGATGTTGCAGGAAATGTCGACTGCAAAGCAGTATAATTTGCCGTTCAAAGTGTTTATTCTGAACAACCAATATATGGGCATGGTGCGCCAGTGGCAGCAGCTTTTGCATGGCAACCGGTTGTCAAATTCCTACTGTGATACGCTGCCGGACTTTGTGAAACTGGCTGAGGCTTATGGCGCTGTCGGTATGCGGTGCGAAAAGCCGGGCGACTTAGACGATATGCTTGATGATATGATCAATGTGAATGCGCCGGTTATTTTTGATTGCCGCGTTGCGAATTTGGCCAATTGTTTCCCGATGATACCATCGGGCAAAGCGCACAATGAAATGCTGTTGCCTGATGAGGCAACCGATGAAGTGATATCAAAGGCCATCGATAAAAAAGGGAAGGCGCTGGTATAAATATGCGGCGACTACTCTGTTCATTTTTGCTGCTTGGGGCACTTGCGGGGTGCCAAACTGGCGCTGATGCCGATGGTGCGCTCAAAAGTGCTGCGGTGGAAAAAAGCGAAAAAGTAACGGCGGTGACAAATGAAACGGTCGCCTCCGTGCCTTCGCCATCTGCGGCTGCTGCAGAGCCTGCAAAAGTAGGCGCTGCGCCTGAGAAATTAGCAGAAGAACCAGAGCCGGAGCTTAAGCAAGAACCCGAGCAAGAAGTGGCGGCTAAATCTGCAAAGGCTTCAGCTGATCCAATCGCTGAGGCGGCTGCATCAATTGCAAAATTGCGCAAAACTAAAGGCGAGCGAACCGCTGTTGAGGCAGTTTTGGCCTGTTATAAAAAAGCGCAAGCGGCCAGCGCGCCAATGGCATCAGCGCAAGTTTGTGCTGCGCAAGACTTTGCGTTGAGCCGCAATATTATTGCCAGCCGAAAGCCAAACGGCAACGGGGACTGGTGACCGTGCACTGTTGGTGTCAAAACGCCACGGTGCCCGCATTGGTGCGCTGATGCAACTAAAGGGCATGGGGCAGGCGCAATTTAATACATTTGGAAAATATCTGCATCAGGTCGCTGAACCGGCTTTCACGCAGGCGCTTAAATCATGAGTTTAGCGATCGAAAAATTTAAAAAGGAATTCTGGTATGAATGAACCCGTGAAATCGCCTGCGTCGGCATACTTTATTGTCCGCGATGACACCGCGCCGGAAAAACACACATTATCCGTTTTGGTGGATAACGAGCCGGGGGTTTTGGCACGTGTTATCGGTCTTTTTTCTGGCCGAGGTTACAATATTGAGAGCCTGACTGTCACTGAAACGGAGCATAATAAGCACCTGTCGCGCATCACGATTGTGACGCGGGCAACGCCGTCTGACTTAGAGCAAATCCGGCATCAGCTGGAGCGTATTGTGCCAGTTCATTCGGTCACTGATTTAACAGTTGTTGCCAGAGCCAAGGGCTATGAAAAGCCATTGGAGCGCGAACTTGCGATGCTTAAAGTTGTGGCTTCTGGCGAACAACGGCTTGAGGCGCTGCGCCTTTCGGATGCGTTCAAAGCCACTGTGATCGATGCTAATGTTTCCCATTTTATTTTTGAAGTAACGGGCAGGACATCTAAGATCGAACAATTTATTTCAATCATGGCACCGCTTGGATTGGTCGAAGTGTGCCGCACGGGCGTGGCGGCCATGGCGCGCGGGCCGGAGGCAAGTTAAAATTATGCAAAAAATAAAAAAGCCAAAGCCGGTCAAAGGAAACATTTGCCTATCAGGCTATGTGGAAATTCCAGAGCTGCGTTACTCTGCCGTTATCGGCGCGCTTGATAAGCATATCGCGCTGACGCGCGCTGAGGCCGGATGCATCTATTTTTCGGTTGAGCGCTCAAAGACGGATATGTACCGCTTGGAAGTTGACGAGATTTTTGCCGATAGCGCTGCCTTTGATTATCACCAACGGCGCACTGAAATGTCCGCATGGGCTGAAATCACAAAAGGTATCAAACGGCAATTTGAGGTTCGTGAAATCGTTTGATGGATAGGGCATTTGCCATTTGCGCGTGCCCGCGAATCCTCTAGTGCTGCTTCATGAAATTTTCACCCCAGCAAGATGATGCGCTGATTGCCGTTGCTGCTTGGCTTAAGCGCAACGATCGTCAGATATTCCGCCTATTTGGTTATGCCGGAACCGGCAAGACCACGCTTGCGCGCCATTTTGCCGAAGGGGTAGATGGCACCGTGCAGTTTGCTGCCTTCACCGGCAAAGCTGCTCAAGTGATGCGCGCCAAGGGTGCTTCCAATGCCAAGACAATCCACTCGCTGATTTACCGCCCGCGCGGCGAAGAAGAGCGCGAAGACGTGGTAACCGGAAAGACGGGCATGGCGCCAACGTTTTCGCTCAATCGGTCGTCCGACATCGCCAAAGCCAAGCTGGTCATTGTCGATGAATGCTCGATGGTGGACGAAGATCTTGGACGTGATCTGTTAAGTTTCGGCACGCCTGTGCTGGTGCTCGGCGATCCGGGCCAGTTGCCGCCCATATCTGGTGGCGGATTTTTTACCGATGCGGAACCTGATTTTATGCTGACGGAAATTCACCGTCAGGCAGCGGAAAATCCGATCATCCGCCTTGCGATGGATGTGCGCAACGGCAACGAGATCATGATCGGCGATTATGGCGCCAACGCCCAGATTATTGCCAAGGCAGATGTGGACACCAAAGATGTATTGGCGGCCGACCAAGTGTTGCTCGGCATCAACAAAACGCGGCGGCGGTACAATCAACGTTTGCGCGAGCTCAAAGGTTTTTCGGCGCAATATCCCCAATCTGGCGACAAGCTGGTGTGCTTGCGCAATGACCCCACAAAAGGGTTGCTCAACGGTTCGCTTTGGAAAGTGATGACCTCATCCAAGGAGACATCAAAACCCGGGATCAATCTGTTGGTCTCGCCCGACGATGGCGACAATGATCGCGGTGCGGCAAAAATAAAGTTGCTCAAAGCAGCATTTGATGCGCCCGATGATGATATTCCGTGGCAGCTGAAAAAGCGCTTTGACGATTTTGATTATGGCTATGCGCTCACGATCCACAAGGCGCAGGGTTCGCAATGGAACAATGTTTATTTGTTCGATGAAAGCTGGGCATTTCGCGACTTGCGCGACCGCTGGCTCTATACCGCGATTACGCGCGCGGCAGAAAAGATAACAATCGTTAAGTAAGCTCAGTAGCCGAAAGGTAATCTCTGCGTGGTAACTTGGATTTAACCGTAACAGCCTGCGAGCACGATTGTGAAAAATTTGTTTCGATATTTTATACTGACAGTAGCGTCGGCACTGGTCGTTTTACCGGCGCATGCGGGCATTCTGTCGGATATTCAGTCAGGCAGGATTTCGCCTTATCCTTACTTTGGGGCGGTATTGGCGGCCTTTGTGTTTTTGTTGGTGTTTACGGCCTATAGAGCGAGAAAGCAGTCAAGAAAAGTGGTCAATGATTATGAAGCGAAACTCGATGAATTTCGCCGATCAATCCGTATGGGTCAAAATAGCAAAAAGCGCTAATTGCTACGCGGCTCTTTTTGCGGCTTGCTAAAACTTCTTAAGGCTTCTTGTTTCGAGGTGCCGGTGCTACATCTTTAAAGCCGAAGTTTTAGAGATGAGATTGCCATGCCTGTTAAGTTATCCGTCAACGTCAACGCCGTCGCATTGTTGCGTAACCGCCGCGACTTGCCTTGGCCCAATGTGGTTCACTTGGCGCGCCAAGCGCTGGCGGCTGGCGCGCATGGCATAACCGTGCACCCACGGCCCGACGAGCGCCATGTGCGTTTTTCTGATCTGGCGCCGCTGCGCAATCTGATCGACGATGAATTTCCAGACGCTGAATTTAACATCGAAGGCTATCCGAGTGATGATTTTTTGGAGCTGGTGGAAAAGCATCAGCCGGAGCAGGTGACGTTGGTGCCCGATGATCCGGCCCAAGCGACCTCAGACCATGGCTGGGATTTTGTTGCCTACAGCGCGCTTTTAAAATCGAGCGTTGGACGGTTGAAAAGCAGTGGCTTTCGCGTGTCGTTGTTCTGTGACCCTGATGCAAATGCGGCGATGATCGCGGCTGCAAAGCAAACGGGGGCGGATCGTGTCGAGCTCTACACAGGGCCCTATGGCGGCTGTTTTGATGATCACAGTGCCGCAGAAAAGCAGGCCGCCATCCTTGGCGCAACGGCCAAGCTTGCGCTGGCAGCGGGCATGGGTGTCAATGCAGGGCACGATTTGACGGTGGCTAGCTTGCCGATGCTGGTCAAACATGTGCCTGATCTTGCCGAAGTATCCATCGGCCATGGCCTCACCGCCGATGCGTTGGAATTTGGCTATGCGGATGCGGTGAAGCGGTTTTTGGCGGCGCTAAAATAAAATAAAATATTTTTCTAGAAAATGTCTGTTGGGCTGATACTCATTCGTCATGAATATGAAAAGCACTTACGCTTTCATAACATGGAGAGAAAAATGGCCTTAAGTACTTATCTAATCGGCGGCGCTGTCGTTGTTGCAATTCTTGTTGTCGCGCCTTTTGCGTTGCCTGAAAGCAAGACCGTTACACGGTCCGGGTTTGTTAAAGCATCGCCCGAAGCTGTGTTTGAGATGATTGCATCGACAGAGCAATACCAGCGCTTCAACCCTTATCATGATACCGATGCGACCCTAAAAATCAGCCCTTTTGGTCCAGCCCAAGGCGTTGGGGCAGGCTTTGCGTTTGAGGGAAAAGATGGGCAAGGGTACATCTACGGTCGTTGCAGTGGAAGAAGGCAAGTCTGTCACGATGCAGCTTGATCTTGGCGCCATGGGCAAGCCCGTTCAGAAATTTCAACTGACACCAGAAAATGGCGGCACCAAAGTTGAGTGGGTTATGACCTCAAGCTTCGGCATGAACCCGATTGGACGCGTGATCGGTTTATTTTTGGACGGGATGCTCGGGAAAACACACGAGCGCGGCCTTAGCAATCTTGCCAAAGTTCTCAACACAGCCGCTTAACTTTTTAAATCAAGGAGAGATTACATGCGTTACACGTTTTTATTATATTCCAAAGAGAGTGATTTTGCGGATGTCGCACCCGAAGATATGGGTGAGCAATTGGCGGTTTATGGCAAATATATTCAGGCGCTTAAGGATGCCGGCGTTTTTATTGATACCGATTGGTTGCAACCAACCATGACGGCGACTACGGTCACACTGCGCGGTGGCACCAAGCAAGTGCAAGACGGCCCATTTGCCGAGACGAAAGAGCAATTTGGCGGCTATTTTGTGGTTGACGTGCCAGACCTTGATGCAGCTTTGGCGTGGGCAGAAAAATGCCCGAACGTGCACTATGGCCTTGTTGAAGTGCGAGCGTCAGCAATGCCAGATGGGCAAAAGTGACGATACCAAACCACCTCATTGAGGCTCGCATTTCAAAACTCATGCGAGCCTCCTATGGTCGATTGCTGGCGATTTTGGCCGTACAAAGCCGTGATATCTCGGCGGCAGAAGATGCACTCGCCGATGCTTTTGAGAGAGCTTTGAAAACTTGGCCGCTGCAAGGTGAGCCGGATAATGCCGAAGCCTGGCTCATCACTGTGGCTCGAAACCGGCTGAACGATGGCCGAAAAAGTGCGGCATCAAAGCGCAATGTGAGCCTTGATGTGGAAACAATGGAAAGTGATGGAACGATGCCAGCCTCATACAACACCATGCGCACTGAAGTTTTTAACGATGAGCGCTTGAAACTCATGTTTGCGTGCACCCATCCGGCGATCGACGCAAACCTTCACGCACCGCTGATGTTGCAAACGGTGCTGGGCATTGAAGCGGCTGAGATTGCCAATATATTTTTGGTGCCGCCTGCAACGCTGACACAGCGGCTGGTGCGCGCAAAACGCAAAATCCGCGATGCGGGCATTCCATTTACGGTGCCGGAAGGTGATCAACTGGTCGAGCGGTTAGACAGCGTGTTGACGGCAATTTACGCAACTTACGCTATCGGCTGGGATGATGCACCGACAGGTCACGTGATAGATGATCGCGGCGCTGAGGCGGTTCACCTTTGTGACGTGCTGGTGGAGCTGCTGCCAGAACAACCGGAGGCGCTCGGTCTTGCGGCATTTTTAGCCTATAGTGCTGGGCGTGATGGGGCGCGGCTGAGCGAAAAAGGCGAATATATACCGCTCGACTTGCAGGACATTGCCAAATGGGATCGAGCTTGGCTGGCCAAAGGTGACGCACTGCTGGCCCGTGCGCAAGCAAAAGGCCGCTTTGGTGCATACCAGATCGAAGCGGCAATACAAAGTGTGCATTGTGATCGTAGAAAATCTGGTGTGACCGATTGGTCGTCGATTGTCAGTCTTTATGATGGTTTAATCGCCTTATCGCCCAGCGCAGGCGCGCTGGTAGCCCGTGCGGCCGCCGTGGGCGCATTACATGGCCCTCAAGCCGGACTTGTGGCGCTGCAGGCGTTGGAGCCGGAGATAGCGGCAAGATTTCAGCCCGCCTTTGCTTGTGCTGCGCATTTTTATGCACAGCTTGGCAGACAAGATGAGGCAAGACATGCATTTTTGAAAGCCATCAGCTTAAGCACATCAGTGCCAATCCGTCATTATTTGATGGACCGAATGCAAAAGTTGCGTTAACGGTGCTTTTCGCTACCGTGCCCAATATTGCGAATTTAAAGCGTTTTGGCCGCCAAGGCGGCACCCGCGCCCAATGCCCTAATCTTGCCGACGGCGACATCGCGCGACAGCGGCGCTAACCCACAATTTGTGCAGGCGATGATGCGCTCAAGATCGACAAATTGACTTGCCGCTTTTATCGTTTCGACAATTTGTTCGGGCGTTTCAATATCGTTTGTCGCCACATTGATAACGCCGACCATAATGTCCTTATGGGGCAGCAACTTCATGAGGTCGCCGGGCACGTGCGACCCTGCAAATTCAAGCGACACTTGATCAATGGACGAGGCATTTAAGGTTGGGAAGAATGCTTCGTACTGACGCCACTGGTTCCCAAGGGTTTGCTTCCAATCATTGTTGGCTTTGATGCCGTAGCCATAGCAAATATGCACGGCGGTTTTGCATTTTAGCCCTTTGGTTGCGCGTTCCAGCGCGGCAACACCCCACTCAGCAGCCTCAATCGTAAAGGCATTAAAAGCCGGCTCATCAAATTGAATGATATCAACGCCTGCGGTTTCAAGTTCTTTGGCTTCAGTGTTTAAAATATCCGCAAAGGCCATCGCCATATCGACGCGCGAACCATAATGCGCATCGGCGATGGTGTCGCAAATCGTCATCGGGCCGGGCAGGGTGAATTTGACCACGCGGTCCGTATGCGCGCGCGTGAAAATGGCCTCATCGCGGTGGATCGGTTTATCGCGCGCAAGGGCTGCGGTGACCGTTGGCACATCCACTATATAACGGTCGTTGCGTATGCCCATCTTGGTTTTCTGCTGCCAGTCAATGCCCGTGATGTGCTCAAGGAAACCGTGTACGAAGTGAACGCGGAACTGCTCACCTTCGCCAATTGTTGAAAGGCCTGCGGTCTCTTGTTCTTTGATCCAGATCAGCGCTGCATCGCGTTTGCCTTGCGCAAGCACTTCGCCATCAAGACGCCATGGCGCCCAGAGTTTTTCAGGTTCTGCGAGCCATGATGGTTTTGGCAAGCTGCCTGCCGTTGCGGTTCTGATCATCTCATTCTTCCGTTGATTAAATTCATTCAAGCAATATTGACGATTTCTTTAGGCTCTCTGCTTAGGAGAAGCTACCGAGGAAATCGTGATGTTCAAAAATCTTTTCGCAAAAAAACCTTCAAACAAACGCACGGCTAAAGCGCTTGCTCACGAAGAAACATTGCGGGTGCAGGCCGAAGCCAAAGCGCGCGCGCAAGTCGTGCTGAAACGGCTGGAAGAGCGCAAAGCCGCAAAATAATTCAAAAATTAAATCGCTAGACACACTCTGATTCTGTTTGACAGAGTACCGAACGGTACGGTACACGCGGGCTATGAATATCAACACCCGTCCACACAACCCCGCTGACAGTGCCTATAGTGATCGCCAAATGAGCGTGCTGGAAGCGGCGCTTGAATTGCTTGTAAACGGCGGCGAAAAGGCGATCACCACAGCAGGCATCGCGCGGGCGGCCAATTGCTCGAAAGAAAGCCTTTATAAATGGTTTGGCGACCGCGACGGCATTTTGGCGGCCATGATCACTTATCAGGCTTCGAAAGTGCGGGTATCTGCGCGTCTTGGCGGGCCGGCGCAATCACCACAAGCTTTCTGTGCCGAGCTCGAAAAATTTGGGATAGACTTGCTGACCGTCTTGGCGGGGCCGACATCGCTGGCGCTCAACCGCTTAGCTATTGGGCAGGCGAGCCTTGATGGGTCGGCGCTCGGTAAGTTGCTGATCGAGCGCGGACGCAAGGCTGTGCGCGAGCGCGCGTTGGTGCTTTTGCAATCGGGCCAATTGGCGGGCGTACTTCGGTTTGATGATCGGGCAGAGGCCTTTGACACGCTTTACGGGCTGATCGTTGGCGATATGCATGTGCGGCTGATGCTGGGCGAAAAAGTGCCTACGCTGGCCAATGAGGCGGCGCAAAGCGCGCATATGCGCCAAGCCATTAACAATTTCTATCTGCTCTATGGTCGTGAGCAGATTTAATAATTCTAACTTCAACCAGACCAATCAGGAGACGAAAATGCGTGTATATTATGATGCCGATGCGAACTTAAATCTGATCAAAGGCAAAAATGTTTTGATCATTGGCTATGGCTCGCAAGGCCGTGCCCATGCGATGAACCTTAAAGACTCAGGCGCGAAAAATGTCCGCATTGCGTTGCGCGAAGGTTCAACAACGGCGCTGAAGGCGAAGGCCGATGGCTTCACCGTGATGGACGTTGCCAAAGGCGCCGCATGGGCCGACCTGATGATGATGGCAACACCGGACGAGCTGCAAGCGGGCATCTACAAAGAGCACGTGGAAGCCAACATCAAAGATGGTGCGGCGATTGCCTTCGCGCATGGCCTTAACGTGCATTTTGGCCTGATTGAGCCGTCAAAGAATATCGACGTGGTGATGATTGCGCCGAAGGGCCCAGGCCACACTGTGCGCGGCGAATATGTGAAAGGCGGCGGCGTGCCGTGCCTGATCGCTATCCATCAGGACTCTTCAGGCAATGCCCATGACCTTGCGCTGTCCTATGCGTGCGGCGTTGGTGGCGGTCGTTCTGGTGTGATTGAGACGACGTTCCAAGAAGAGTGCGAGACCGATTTGTTTGGCGAGCAGGCCGTTCTTTGCGGCGGCGTTGTTGAGCTTATCCGCGCTGGCTATGAAGTTTTGACCGAGGCGGGCTATGCGCCAGAGATGGCCTATTTTGAGTGCTTGCATGAAGTCAAGTTGATCGTCGATTTGATCTATGAAGGCGGTATCGCCAACATGAACTACTCGATTTCCAACACCGCAGAATGGGGCGAATATGTCACTGGTCCGCGGATCATTACGCCGGAAACAAAGAGCGGAAATGAAGCGCGTTTTGCACGATATTCAAAGCGGCAAGTTCACATCGGAATGGATGCAAGAATGGCATTCAGGCGCAGCGCGATTTAAAGCGACACGCCGCATGAACGACGCGCACCCGATCGAAGCGACGGGCGAGAAGCTACGTGGCATGATGCCATGGATTGGCGCGAACAAGCTGGTGGATAAAACGAAGAACTAAGTAGGTATTTACTCACTTAATAAAAAAGCTCCCTTTGTGAAAAGGGGGCTTTTATTTTGGGCTGCCAACGAGAAACGTTTTAGGTCAGTATTGTTGACATAAATTGCAGCCTGTGGTCTAGTCTCGCCTTCAGGAGAAAACCATGAACCAAGAATTTCTTCACCGTGATGGTCTGGACTGGGGCACGCTGTTTGCCACGCGCACGAGCCGCATGGGTGCGTCCGAAATTCGCGAGTTGCTGAAGCTGCTCGACCAGCCCGATGTGATTTCTTTTGCGGGCGGTATTCCTGATCCTGCGTTGTTTCCGGCGCAGGATTTTTCCGATGCGATGGCCGATGTGCTGGGCGGCAGCCAGAGCGATGTCGCGCTGCAATATTCGGTGAGCGAGGGATATAAGCCCCTGCGCGAATGGCTTGTCACCCGCATGGCTTCGCTCGGCGTTGCGTGTACCGTTGACAACATCGTCATCACGTCCGGTTCGCAGCAGGGCCTTGATTATTTGGGCAAACTGTTTTTATCGCCCAAGGACACAGCGCTGGTTGGGTGGCCGACTTATCTGGGCGCGTTGCAGGCGTTTAACGCCTATGAGCCGGCCTATGATCGCTTGACGCCGTTTGGCAACCGCTCGGCAGCACAATACAAGCAGGCGGCGGCAGAAGCAGGCGGCAACGTCAAATTCGCCTATTTGTCGGCCGACTTTGCCAACCCGACGGGCGAGACCGTTGATCAGGCATCGCGCGAGCGCGTGCTCGATTTGGCGGAAGAATTGAACATCGCGGTTATCGAAGATGCGGCCTATCAGTCGCTGCGCTTTGAGGGCGATGACGTACCGCCGTTGTTGGCGCTGGATATTGCGCGCTGCGGCTCGATAGAACAGGCGCGCACGATCTATTGCGGCAGCTTTTCAAAGACGCTTGCGCCTGGTCTGCGCGTGGGCTGGATTTGCGCCGCATCGCCGATTATCTCGCGCGTGGTGCTGACCAAGCAGGCATCGGATTTGCATTCCCCGACGCTGAACCAGATGGCGATCCACCGTGTGGCGTCGCAGGGTTTTGACGGGCAGCTGAAACGCATCACCGACACCTATAAGGCGCGGCGCGACTGCATGTTGGCAGCCCTTGCCGAGCACATGCCGCAGGGCGTGACTTATAATAAGCCCGATGGCGGCATGTTCATCTGGCTCAATTTGCCAAAACATATGGACGGCGCAAAGCTGCTGGCCGATAGTTTGAAAACCGAAAAGGTCGCCTTTGTGCCGGGCAAAGCGTTCTTCCCCGATGGGTCGAACCCGAACTCGATCCGGCTATCGATTTTCCCGCGCCAATGAGGCGCTGATTACCGAAGGCATCGCGCGGCTGGGCCGTGTGATGCGGGCGAATTCATAAAAATGAGCGTCCCTGCAAATGGAGAATAGTTTTTGATTACGGTGAAATAATCTCCCTCTAGCTTGACTTGACTGCTTTACTCATGTTTTATCGAAGGGTCAGCCAGCCAACCGCCAGCCAGCGCTATAATCTTAAAAAAAATACTGGGGCTGAGCGTGAAAAAACTATCAATCATTTTGGCAACAACCGTTGCTTCGTTTAACTTAAGCACTGTAAGTGCGTCTTGGAGCCAACAGGTAGCAGTCGCAAATACTACACCAACTGTTTTGGACCGTATTCTGATTTTTGGTGACGGTGGCCGGCAGTGCCGTCCGCTTGGCACAAAAGCTGAGCCTGGGGAAGTGTTGCCCTCGTGCACAAGCGACGGTGAAGTGCTGCGTGATCTCGTTGGAACGAGTTTTGATCGTGAACAGATTGATCGTTTGCCGACCGGGCCACGGGTTGACGATATTGTAAAGCGCATGCCAGCCGTGGTGACTGGCGGCGCGCCGGGCGAAGCAAAAGATGCGCGAGTTTTAGGTCTCGACAAGGAATATACTCGGACTACGGTTGACGGCGTGCCCCTTCCCGATGGAGGCGAAAAGCGTGAGTTTAACCTTGATCGGCTGGCCTCCGCTTTGGTTGAATCTGTGGAAGTTATTCGCGGGAGAAGCGCGGAAGTCGAAGCTGACGGCATCGGCGGCCGGATCAACCTGCGCCTGCGCGAAATACCCAAAAAATGGACTTGGGAAGCACAAACCGCCATCGGCGGCTCAAGTCTTGGCGAAACACCCCATTGGCACGCGATCAGCGGCGGCGGCATGCTGAACCAGAATTTTGGCCTGCAAGGCGCTTATTCCTTCAGCAACGGGGTTAACGGAAAAGAAAAAACTAAATCTAATAGTGCTGGTGTATTGCAAGAGGTAGAGAAAGAAACAAAGCCGCTAATTTCTCACGATTTTATGGCGGATTTTTTGCTGCAAGGAGATGGTAATTCGATTCGGTTTAAGCCGAAATATCTCTATCAAATTGAAAGCAAGGATAAGACAAAAGACAAATATAAAAACGGTGTATTTGATGGCAGCGAGATAGAGGTGGAGAAGAAAACCAAGTCTACACTTGGCGGCACCCTATCTTATGGGCATGAGTTTTCCGCACTTGATGGAGCCAGCTTTGAGGCACGTTTTAGTCATTATGCGGGTAGTGAAGAAAAAGATAAAACCAAGCGCACTATTAAAAAAGATGGAAAAGAAGATGTTGCCAAGAAAGAACTCGAAATTGAAAGCAAGGATGATTCAATCTGGCAAGGCGACGGCAAGTTTACATTGCCCTACACGCTCGGCGGTTTAGAAAGTGAATTAAAGGTTGGTGGTCTCGTCCGCTATAAGGATCGGTCAAAATTTAAGCAAAAGTCCGTCAATGGAGCCGCATTTACCTCTGGCGTAAAAGATAAGTACGAACTTGAAGAGCTGACCTATCACGCATTTGTTCAAAATAAAGTAGCTATCACCGATTGGCTGACGATCACCCCAGGTGTGCGTTTCGAAGGGCTGAACCGTAAGGGCTTTGATGGGGTGTCGCGCCGTGGTGAGGGCAAGGAACTGGCAATTTTGCCGTCACTTCCGTTTACAGCAGATTTTGGCAACGGCCTTAAGCTTAAGGGGGGTGTTTCGCGGCTTGTTAATCAGCCAAAATTCGATGATCTGATTCCCATTCGCGAAGACAAAGGCACCACTATTTTTGTTGGTAATCCAGACCTTAAGGCTGAAGAAGGTTTAGCGCTTGATGCCGATTTCACGTGGGATTTGGCCTCTGCAACGTTTAGTGTAGGTGGGTTTTATCGAAGAATCGATGGGATAATTGAGGAAGTGAACACCGGCCAGTTCGAAGGATCGGATGCGGTATTTACAAAGGAAAATGTCGGTGACGGATGGACTGCAGGCCTTGTTCTTTCGCAGCGCGTTGCACTTGATTTTACGCAAGTGCCTGTACTTGAGGGTTTTACAATCCTTGCCCATCAGACCTTTGCCGATAGCGAGGTAACAGAGAAGAAAACCGGTTTAAAACGCAGGTTTAAAGAACAGCCAAAATTCTGGGGTGATGTCGCAGTTGAATGGCGAGATCCGACGGAGCGATTTTTTGCCTCGGTCGGCGTTGGATATACGGGTGAAACAGCCGGTGGGGACAATAATGGCGATGTGCGGGATGCTGAAGTTGGCGTTGATGCGCAGGTTAAGTTCAAGGTCAACGAGACATTTGAAGTCTTTGCATTTGGCGAAAACCTAACACGAACTACCCGCCGTAAGGTTAAAGCTGATGGTTCGGTGGAGGAAGAACGCGGGCCGTCGTCTTATTTTGTTGGCCTAAAGGCGACGTTCTAAAATGGTTGAGATCGTTTTACCCGTGCATAGCAGAAAGCCAAAACCAAAGCGCAAAAAGCTACGGTCGCCTCGATCATTGTGCATGTCACGATATTTCTAATGAGCAGTTGCAATCGGCCATCGATGATGGTGCAGGGTCTGTTGTCGCTGTGTTTAAACACTGTAATCGCCGCCTAGACTGCGGCGATTGCGTGCCGCTCATCCGCCGGATGCTTAGGGAGAAGGCAGAGAGCAAAGAAGCCGAGTTGATGATTGTCCAAAACTTAGAAATGGCCAATCTTATCTCATGTACCAGTAAAGCAATATAAATTTAAAGGAAGATAAAATGGGACATCCACCAGAACCAGGTACTGCTAAAGTAAAACTTAGCCACCACCTCGACGATGGCAGTAAAATTGAATTTGAAACGCATGTAGAAGTTGCTGATTTTACGAAAGCGGTCAGCGAGGCGGAGCATCAGTTTAAAGCTGCTGTTGCACAACTGGCTGCTGGCAACTTACCGCACATGCGGAATGTTAAAGTCGAGATGTAAATAATCACGGGGTGATAGTCAGCGCGTTTAGTGTGGCAAGATATATGTGTTGCACTGCGCGCTCACTTAATAGCTCAAACCTATTCAGAACGAATCCACTGGGAGTGACATCATCATGGCGGAAGTGGAAATAGACAATTTGGTCTTGAAAACAAGTCCCGCCGATAATGACTCCCTATACGATAATATCAGCTTTGCTGCTGACACGCTGATTGTTTTATTTCAGCTCAAATGGTGGATACTTGCGCTGATGGCGCTCATCACTATTTCATCGGCGATTGCACCGTCGATCGCGTGGATTACAAAAGAAGTTTTAGCCGATGTTAGCGTTATTTCCAAAGAAGCGCTGATTGCAATTTTGATCGCATGGGGGCCGCTTTATTTTCTGATAAAGGGCTCAAACTTCGTATTAGGCGCGATTGAAAAAGTGATTGATAAATTGATCGACGTGCGGCTGTTGATCATACTCCAACGCCTTTATCTTGATCGCAGAACGGACGAAGTTCATGGGCGTGATACGTCTCAAGTGCTATTTGGTGCGCGGGTTGCGAACAAAGGCTTTGATGTCATCTATAAGAGAGCTTGGAAAATTATCACCACGCTTGTGTCTGTATTTGTTTGGCAATTGGCTTTGGGGCCAGAGTGGATTGCGCTGATGGTGTTGTCGGTGATTATTCCGTCGATATTTGTGTGGATGCTTGGACCACGCGTACAAGAGCTTTCTAAAACAATTCTTGACCGTCATGAGGATATAGCGTCATCAACTGAGCGCCGTAAACGTGGTTTGTTTGAAGAGGCACAACGGGGTTGGATGAATTCGTCGATACGATTTGAATTCTTCAAATGGTTTTTGAACGAAGGCGCTTCTGCGCTTTTGTGGACAAACCTTGGCCTCCTCGTTTTTGCCAGCTATTTTTTTGGGTTTGGTTTGGTGCCTGAAACCGTCGAACTACCCGTGGCGGCAGCATTTCTGGTCAATCTCCGTTTAGTCGCAAAGCCTCTCATGAGCATCTCAAAAGAATACAGCAAGTGGCGTGAGGCCTATCCAGCCATGCTGACCGTGTTTAGGGGCGGCAAGACAGAATAGCCGCTTACTTGCTTTTCAATAAGCAGGATTGTGGCGCTTATTTATCCAGCCACTCTGCAGTGGCTGGTTTTTCTTTGGTGGGATCATTTTTGATTTAGGTGATACCCCGCCGCCGCAAATAGCGGTAAACACTTTTCATGATTCATGACCTCACCCACACGACGCTTAAACTGGTTGATGCGCCGCTGCCTTTTGAGGCAGCGCACAAGGCGCATATTGACGTGTTTTGGAACCAAGCGTTTGAGGCCAATCCGCGGCTGTGGAACGGTGTATTTTACATGTTTTCCGATGTGAAGATTGAGGACGGCGTGCTGCGCGGCAACGGCCACAAAACCGATTTTGCGACTTTTCTGTATTGGCGCGATCATGTGCGCTGCGCCAGCGTCACGCATATCACGGGCACCAGCTTTCCGATTTTAGCCGATGGGTCGCTGCTTGCCATTGAGATGGCGGCGCATACGGCCAATGCGGGACGGGTTTATTTTCCCGCCGGATCGTTTGACCGCGCTGACATTATCGACGGGCATTTTGACGTGGTAACGAATTTTAGCCGCGAGCTGGAAGAAGAAATCGGCATAACGCTGGAGCCCGCTTGGCTTTATGAGGAGGGCACGGGTTTGCTGGCGGTTGAGGCGGGCGGGGCGTTTCACATCACGCGGCCATTGCGCTTGCCGATGTCGTTTGAGCGGGTGGAAAAGATGTGGCGCACGCACATTAAAAATGGCGGCGATGACGAGATCGCACGTCTTGTGCAAATCACGTCGGCGTTGCACATTCCGCACCTGATGCCCGACTATGCGCGTGAACTCTGCGCGTATCATTTTGGGTGCGCATGATCACAATGCAGAACTTTAACCGCCCCTTGAGTTGGATTTTACGAGCAACGCCCGCAAATGCAAACGCCAAAAACAACACTCACGACAATTGCGCGCGGGCGCTTGCTTTGGTTTGTGCGCGAGCCTTTGGGTGCGGATGACCTATCGGCGTACCGCTATATTGAAGATGGCGGGCTGATCTCAATGGATGGCAAAATCACATGGGTTGGCAACTGGGTTGATTTGCCAAGCACTTATAAACATGCGGCCTATGATGACCACCGCCCGCATTTGATTTTGCCCGGCTTTATCGATTGCCATGTGCATTTTCCGCAAAGCCAAGTGGTTGCTTCTTACGCTGGGTCGCTGCTCGAATGGCTGAACGATTACACATTTATTGAAGAGCAAAAATATGGCGCGCCCGATTTTGCCGCCGCTATGGCGACGCGCTTTTTGGATCAGCTGATTGCCCATGGCACAACGACGGCGGTCGTTTATGGTTCGGTGCACAAAACCTCGTGCGATGCGTTTTTGGCGCAGGCTGAAACGCGCGGTATGCGGATGATCGCCGGAAAAGTGATGATGGACCGCAATGCACCGGTTGCATTGTTGGATACCGCGCAATCGGGCTATGACGACACCAAGGCGTTGCTTGACCACTGGACTGGAAGAGGCCGCGTGGATGTGGCCATTACGCCGCGCTTTGCGCTGACTTCGACGGAGGCGCAAATGGAGGCCGCGGGCGCACTGGTGCGCGCATATCCAAATGCGCTGATGCAGACGCATCTGTCGGAAAATCATGGTGAAATCGATGCCGTCATGGCGCTTTATCCATGGTGCAAGGACTATACCGATGTTTACGATCATTATGGTTTGGTGACGGACAAAAGTCTTTTCGGCCACGCAATCCATTTGAGCGACCGCGAAGTGGCGCGTCTTGCCGAGGCGCGGGCGGTCGCCGTGTTCTGCCCGACGTCAAACCTATTCCTTGGCTCTGGATTTTATGATCACGCGCGGCTTCAAGCGGCGGGTGTGCGCCATGCCATCGCCACCGATATTGGCGGCGGCACGTCGTGGTCTATGCTGCGCACATTGGACGAAGGCTATAAGATTTTGAACTGCCAAGGCCAGAGGTATCATCCGCTGCGCTCGTTTTACCAAGTCACCTTGGGCAATGCCGAAGCAATTGGCATGGCACATTTGGTTGGCACTTTGGACATCGGCAGCGAGGCGGATTTTGTTGTGTTGAACAGCGCTGCGACCCCAGCAATGGCGCTGCGGGCGCAAACGATTGAGACGTTGAGCCAAGAGTTATTCTTGCTACAAACCATGGGCGATGACCGCGCGATTGTGGCAACCTATGTCGCCGGATTGCGTGCCGTGTAAGGCGGCGCAGGGCTTTTATTGCAAGTTTAATATGCTATTGCATGCTATGATTAGATCGTTTCGACTATTATTTATTTGCTTGGTATGCCTGTTGCCATTTGCTGCGGTTGGGCAGGATGCCCTTGAGGGCGAGATTAACGCGGTTGAAATCTTGCGGTCTGATGTTGATCAGATGGCGCGAAATATCGCAGAAATAGCGGGGGATGATGCCGCGCTCGTCGCGCTGGCTGTTCGCGCCGACAAGGTTGAGCAGAGTTTGATTGCCAAGGGTGTGGAGCTATCGCCGCGTCTTGCGCAGATAAAATCGCGTTTAGACCAACTTGGCCCGGTACCTGCCGAAGGACAGCCCGCTGAACTTGAAATCGTGGCCAATGAGCGCAAACTGTTAGCAGATCAGCGCGCGGCCATAAATCAACTTTTGGGCGTTTTGGAAGATGAATCCATTCGTACCAAAAAAATTCTCGATCAGGTTTCTGAAGCGCGGCGTGCCTTGTTTACCGGATCATTATCGCGGCGTTATGATATTTCAGATGCCTTCAGCGCAGAATTGTTTGAAGACGTAGCAGACCGCACGCAGCAGCTAAACACGCGCTTGTCTTCTTGGGCCAATTTTACGTGGCGGTTTAAAAGAGATGCTGTGCTTGGTGCGACTGCTGCGCTGATTGTTCTTATGCTTGCAAGTATTTTTGGTGCGCGTAAAACCTTTGCGCCCTGGATTTATCGCGATCCGATGGCCATCGAGCCATCTTACTTCCAGCGACTGACCACGGCGTTCTGGTTCACTATTCTGCCTACGCTGGCGATGTGGGCATTTTTGTTATTTGCCTATGGTGTCTTGCAATATTCCGGCATTTTGAGGCCGGATATCGCAAGTATGCTGGCTACGCTGATCGCAGCGTTTGGTATTGTGTTCTTGGTTTGGCGATTGTCCGAGGGGGTGTTTGCGCCACAACTGCCGCAATGGCGGCTGCTTAATGTTTCGGATCATTCTGCTGGGCCGCTAAAAGCGTTTGTTCTCGCGATGGTGTTTGTTGCAACGGCAGATGTTGTGATTACTAATATCAATTCAATCGTTGGCACCTCTGTTTCGATCACGATTGCCAAAAGCCTGGTGACGTCTATCGCTGTTGGTACGCTGCTCATTTTAATCGCGTTTTTGCGCCCATTTTTGATATCGACTGGGATATTGACGCAGGGCGGCGCCCCGTGGCCGCGCTATGTCAAGGTGCTGTTATGCGTTGCCGGCGGCGGCTTAATCATTTCGGCGCTTGCGGGTTATATCGGCTTTGCTCGATTTGTTGCACAACAAGTGGTTGTGACAGGAGCGGTATTGGCAACAATGCTGCTTGGTTATAGGGCCGCGCATGCAATTACGGGCGAAAAGGCATTGCAAAATACGCGTGTCGGCCAGCAATTATTGAACAAGTATTCTTTTTCAGATGTTGGGCTAGATCGTCTGGGGCTTCTGATTGGCTTTGGTATGATTGCGATGGTTTTGACCGTTGGACTGCCAGTGTTGGCACTGTTGTGGGGCTTTCAGTGGGCCGATGTGCAGCGTTTCACGGTCCGCTTTTTTACCAACATTCAAATAGGCTCAATCACTATTTCGATCACGAGTATTCTTGTTGGTATTGCGCTTTTCGTCGCTGGTCTTTTTCTCACGCGGCGGTTTCAAAAATGGCTTGATGGTGGGCTGCTCTCCCGCAGCGGCATTGAGGTCGGTGCGCAAAACTCCATCCGCACAATCATCGGTTATACGGGCATTGCCGTGGCTGGGTTGCTCGGTGTTTCGGCGGCTGGACTTCAATTAAGTCAGTTGGCACTCGTGGCAGGTGCGCTTTCTCTCGGCATTGGTTTTGGTCTTCAGAACATCGTCAGTAATTTTGTTTCAGGCCTCATTTTGCTTTTCGAGCGCCCCTTCAAAGCAGGAGACATCATCGAAGCGGGGGCGTTCACCGGTACCGTTAAAAATATTAAAGTCCGTGCCACAGAAATTGAAACCTTCGATAGGAAGACGCTCATTCTTCCCAATTCGGAACTCATCAATGCCGCTGTGGTCAACTGGGTTCATAAAACGACACTGGGGCGGATCGAAATTCCTGTCGGCGTATCTTATGATAGTGATCCGCAACAAGTCCGCGATCTGCTGCTTGAAATTGCCGATGATCACCCACGGATTTTGTCGAAGCCCGAACCGTTCGTGGAGTTCATAAATTTTGGCGATTCATCGCTGGATTTTGTTTTGCGTGGTTTTCTGGCTGATATCGGTTTTGGCCCTGCAGTTCGAACTGAATTGCGCATCGCAATTTTTCAACGGTTTAAGGCGGTGGGTATTGAAATTCCATTCCCGCAACGCGATGTGAACTTAACGGTTAAGGATGGCAAAATCAGCGAAATATTGGGTAACACGGATAGTGGCGCATTCGGTGTGATAAAGACGGGTAAAAAGCGTATATTAGAAGAAGATTGACCTGTTCAGAAACCATTCAGGTAGGATATGCGATATATCTGATGTTGCGAAGGAAATGACCCTAGCATCTTAGTAAAAGGAGACGCTTATGACGTCTAATATGAGAAAAGTTTTGATTTCTACTGCCGTATTTATGGGGTTTGGTTTGACTTCTGCCCATGCGGCATCTGTCAGCAATACCGATAATGAAGCGCGGACGCTCATTGTGACAGAAAATGGCGTTAAAAATGAAGTCGTTATCGCCGTCGGTGAAACTGTCACGCTTTGTGCTGGCGGCTGTTTTATTACATTGCCAAATGGTGACCGCGCTGCGCTGTCTGGTGGTGAAAAAGTTGAGATCGTTGGCGGAGCCGCGGTTATAAAATAACAGTTTCGTAAAAAGCCTCATATTATTGAAACCGGTGATTAATCATATCACTGGTTTCTTTGTTTTTAACGAAGCGATTTCGCCGGCTATTCATTCAATATCAAACTCTATTTCCTAGGTTGGCGCGGCAAAGGGTCTCCTGTGGAAAATGAACAAAATGGACGCAAAATCGAGCGGTAAAACCATACCCTTAGTTGTTGATTTGGATGGCACATTGATTGCCGCCGATCTGCTTTGGGAGTGCGCGTTTATTCTTGTGCGGCGTAACTTCTTGTATCTCTTTATGCTGCCTGTCTGGATTTTGTTAGGTGGCAAAGTTCGCCTGAAATCCGAGGTGTTCAGCCGCGTCGACATCGATGCGTCACAGCTTCCCTATCGTTCCGATGTTGTTGATTATATCAGTAATGCAAAACAGCAGGGGCGCAAAATCGTTTTAGCCACCGCAAGCGGGCAAGCGAAAGCCGATCAAATCGCTGCTTATCTCGGCTTGTTTGATAGCGTTATTGGCACCGATGAAAAACGAAATTTACGCGCCCATGCCAAGGCCGATTATTTGAAGGCAACTTATGGCGATGCTGGTTTTGACTACATGGGCAACAGCCGAGACGATGTTGTTGTGTTTGATGCAGCGCGGGTTGGAATCGCCGTTGGGCCGGACGCATCGGCGCGCGCTTGGGCGCGTAAAAACAATGCGCAGATAATGGCCGATAAAGGGCCGATAAAGTTAAAAGAATATTTGAAAATGATGCGCGTTCATCAGTGGGCAAAGAACCTGCTCATTCCGGTTGCGCCATTGCTCGACCATCATCTTTTCGAACTACAAAACATTTTGCTGATCGTAGGCGCTTTCTTTGCCTTTTCGTTTCTTGCTTCTGCCGTCTACATTTTCAATGATCTGTTTGATCTTGCTTTAGACCGAGTACACCCCACGAAGCGGAACCGTTTGCTGGCCTCAGGCCGTATTGATGCTTTCGTTGGTATAAAGATCGCGATGGCACTGATCCTATTGTCTGTTCTAATTACTGCATTTCTGCCGCCACTCTTTGCCGTGGTACTTGTAGTTTATTTTGTGGCAACAACGGCATATTCGCTGAAGCTTAAGCGATGGCTGTTGCTGGATGTTTTAATGCTTGCAGGTCTTATACACCGTGCGTGTTGTTGCGGGCGCTGCGGTGACGGACACGCCGCCATCGTTTTGGCTTCTCGCATTTTCGGGGTTCTTCTTTCTGTCACTGGCGTTGGTCAAACGTTATGTTGAGCTTGATCAGGCTACGATTGACGAAAAAGAACGTTTGCTAGGTCGCGGTTACAGACCGGAAGATAAGTCCATCATCGCGCAGGCGGGCGTGGCTGCTGGCTTTTCATCGATATTGGTTTTGGCCTTGTATTTGCAGTCAAATTCGATTTTCGAGCTTTATGAACATCCATTTATGCTCTGGCCGCTTTGTCCGCTGGTTCTCTATATTATCCTTAGAATTTGGATATTGGCGAACCGTCGTGAGTTTAATGAAGATCCAGTTGTATTCATCATTTCCGACTGGCGCAGTCAGATGATGATCGCGCTGGGTGCGGGCTTCATGTTCCTCGCCTGGATGTTCTCCTATGGCGGATAAAGAAATGTTTGATAGTTTTGGTCGCATCAATCGAAAGCCGCGACTTTCCACAGGTGCCCCCGCAGCTCTTGCAGCCATCGTGCAACCCTCTAGAGGGAGCTTATTGCCCTTTGGAAATGGCCGCTCCTATGGTGACAGTTGCCACAACGATGCGGGCGCGCTAGCCGATATGCGCGCGCAAAAGAATATTATTTCATTCGATGCGACAACCGGCCTATTGACAGCCGAACCCGGTATTTTGCTGCATGAAATTATTGACTATTGTGCACCTAAAGGCTGGTTTTTACCCGTAACTCCTGGCACGCGCTTTGTCACGTTGGGCGGAGCAATCGCCAACGATGTACATGGCAAAAACCACCATTCCCGCGGCACATTTGGTTGTCATGTGGAAGCGCTTACCCTGCAACGCTCTGACGGGCTGTATCGGTTGACACCGGATGAGCCAAGCGGGCTATTTAATGCCACCATAGGCGGTATGGGTCTAACGGGCTTTATCGTGCGCGCAACCATCCGCATGATGAAAATAGGCTCGCTCGATTTGCGTGAACGGTTAACGCCATTTCAGACGCTCGACGATTATTTTGCGCTCGCTCAGGCGGCCGACGACGAAAACGAATACGCGGTCGCTTGGCTAGATCAATTGTCCGGTGAACGCGGTATGCTGATGACCGCCAATCATGCGGAAAATGGTAACTTTGATACCGGCGTGCATCAAGCAAAATTCAATGTGCCTTATGAGTTGCCTGTTAATGCACTTAATAAAATGACCCTAAAGGCTTTTAATACCGCATTTTATCTCGCCAAAAAACGCAAAGCCGGGCAGGTTCTCACATCCAGCTATCAGAGCTTTTTCTATCCGCTTGATGCGGTGCAAAATTGGAACCGGCTTTATGGCCCGCGTGGGCTTTTCCAGCACCAGAGCGTGATACCAGAGACCAGAGCCATCGATACCGTGCGTTTGATGCTTTATGCGAGCCAGCGCGCAGGGCAAGCCTCATTTTTAACGGTGCTTAAGCGGTTTGGCAGTATTTCTTCGCCTGGCCTCATGAGTTTTCCTGCGCCGGGCTATACGCTGACACTAGATTTTCCTAATCAAGGTGCGCGCACACTTAAGCTGTTGGACGAACTTGATCGCTTGACCATTGCAGCTGGCGGGCGGGTCAACCCTTACAAAGATGCGCGGATGAGTGCGTCAACCTTTGCTGCATCATTTCCTAATTGGCAACAGATTGAAGACCTGCGCGACCCCGCAATTGTCTCTGATTTTTGGCAGCGTACTGCGCTTAGCTTGCCCAAAAACGGGAATGCATACAATTTGAACCAATTAATTCAGCGTACTGAAACATCAGTCGTTTAGAGTCATGTTGGGCATAAAAGTGGGACGGCCATGAAATATATTGTTTTCATTTTGTTTACAGTTGCGACCAATGCGGCGGCACAATTGATGCTGAAGCAAGGGATGACAACGCTTTCGCCAGCCACACTTGGCCAAGATAATATCATCTTAAAATTATTGATGATCGTGTTTTCGCCATGGGTCTTCTTCGGTCTTGCGACGTTTGTGATTTCCATGGCGAGCCATATGTTTGTGCTGTCTAAAGTTGATCTTTCTTTTGCCTACCCGTTTTTATCACTGGCCTATGTGTTGGTTGCAGTGCTGGCTTGGCAGCTTTTTGGCGAAGAGCTTGGTGCCTACAAGATTGCGGGGATCGCGCTCATATGTTTGGGCACTGTGCTGATTGCGCAGTCGGGATCGCCCATCAAAAATTCTAAAATTTCTCAAACAACAACTGAAGAGTTTCGGTCATGAAGCATATTATTTTTGGCGGCGATGGTTTTGTTG
>JAXHNY010000009.1:0-55113 GCA_034519905.1 Ahrensia sp. | reverse complement strand
AGTTACGTATTGCCAGCGGCGAAGTGAAGGAGGCCGAAACCCGCGCCATGCTCGGCGTCATCGATCAGGCCTACCTGCTGCCGGTGCTGGAAGCGCTGGCCGCGCAAGATGGCCCGCGCATGATGCATGAAGCGGCGGAACTCGCCGCGCGTGGCTTCTCGTTCGATGCCGCCTTGCAGGATCCATGGCGGCTTTGCTGCATCAGATCGCCCTCGCGCAAAGCGTGCCGGAAGCGGTCGATGAAGACGCGCCGGAACGCGACCGCCTGTTCCAGCTGGCCAGCCAGATTCGACCCGGAAAGCGTGCAACTGCATTACCAGATCGCCACCTTGGGCCGCCGCGATCTGGAATGGGCGCCGGATGAATATGCCGGTTTCAGCATGACCTTGCTGCGCATGCTGGCGTTTGCGACCACCGGCGCGACGCGCCCGCCGCCCGCGTGCTCAGCCTGCCCCCGTGCACGGCCTGCCAGCGCCGCAAGCGCCAAGCCGGTACGTCCGCCCCCTGCGGCCATGCGCAGCAACGCAACCGCAGCCAGCACCAGTAGCCGTCGCCGCTAGCGAGCCAACGAACCGCCTCGACGCCTAGCCGTCCATCGGAGCCTGTGCCAACCGACGCTGCCCGCAGCACCGCGCAGCCGGTCGCAGCGGCCAGGGCAACGCTGATTGGCGCCCGCTCGCCGAAAGCCTGCCCGGCCTGGTGCGCCAGCTCGCCATGCAGTGCGAGCAGATCGAACGCACTGACGCGGTATTGCGTCTGCGCCTACCGGAAAGCCAGAAAGCCCTGCTCGCCAGTGTCGGCGACAAACTGCGCGCCGCTCTGGCGGAAAAACTCGGCACCGCAATCAAGATCGAAATCGACCTGGCTGCCGACACCCGCCAATCGCCCTGCCGCCGAACGCGCGCGCGAACAGGCCGTGCGCCAGAGCGAAGCCGAACAAGCCATCCACGACGATCCCAACGTGCAACTCCTGGTCCGCGAATGCGACGCCACACTCACCAACATCCGCCCGCGCAGCGCGGCGGCCAGACTAATTCACTGAAAGGCAAAACATGATCAAAGGCGGAATCGGCAATCTGATGAAACAGGCCCAGGCAATGCAGGAAAACATGCAGAAGCTGCAAGCCAAGCTGGCTGAAATGGAAGTCGAAGGCGAATCCGGCGCCGGGCTGGTCAAAGTCACCATGACCGGCAAGCACGACGTCAAACGCGTCAGCATCGACCCTTCGCTGCTGGCCGACGACAAGGACATGCTGGAAGACCTGATCGCCGCCGCGTTCAACGACGCGGTGCGCAAAGTCGACGCCTACAGCCAGGAAAAGATGTCCAGCGCCACCGCCGGGTTGCCGTTGCCGCCGGGGTTCAAGCTGCCGTTTTGAGCGTGCATCTGCACTGAACTGCGGATGCTACCACTCCCGTTCGCCGGGGGCAGACCAGACTCAGGTGCCCTGGCCTCAGCCGATCAAGCCTGCCTGCGCTGGTCATGCGCACCAGTTCCGGCACGCTGCGTGCCTGCATTTTTTCCATCATGCGGGCCTTGAAGACTTCGACGGTGCGCGGGCTGATTCTCCAGCTGCTTCGGCGATTTCACGGTTCGGTTTGCCTTCAATCATCAGTTTCATCACCTGACGCTCGCGTTCTGAGAAGCGTTCGATACGCGCGGCGATTTCTTGGAAATATTGACTAGGCGTTGCGTGTCTGGCGTGTCGCGTTCAGAGATAGCTTCGCGCAATGGCTTCAGCAGCGCGTCTTCGGCTAGGTTTTTCCAGGAAAGTCGACGGCGCCGGCTTTTAAGGGCGGCGCGCGCATGGGCGAGGTCACCATGACCGGTACAAAAACACGATGGGCAGCCGTGACCCGCGTTCTTCCAGTGCTTTTTGCAGCGCAAGGCCATCCATGCCGCCCATGCGTAAATCAAGCAATAAACAGCCGCGCCAGTCTGGTTGCCAGGCGCTCCAGGCAGCTTCTCCGCTGGTGAAGGAACGCGCCGCCAGCCGCGAAAATTGAGCAGCAGTGCAAGCGAATCGCGGCACGGCTTGTCGTCATCAACAAGGGTGACTATGGGTTCGGTTCATGGTTTCGGGCCTGAAATCGGTAACGTGAAACAGAATCGGGTGGGTTGGCTGCCGGCCAGCCAGAGTTCGCCGCCGTGCGCCTGCACCAGCGTGCGGCTGATCGCCAGACCCAGGCCCATGCCTTCGGGTTTGCTGGTGGCGAAGGACTCGAACAGGCGGCCTTCCATCTCGCCGCTGATGCCGCTGCCATTGTCGGTGACGCAGACCTGAATCAGTCATCCGTCATCGCGTTGCTGTGCGCTGATCTCGATCTCGCCCGGCTCCGCGCCGCCGGCGAGCGCTTCGATGGCGTTGGTCAGCAGGTTGTGCAGCACGGTGCCCATTTGCACGCGGTCGGCATTGATGCTGGGCAAGCTTTCGTCGAGCGCCAGTTTGAACACGATGTTCTGCCGTTCGCCGCGGCGTTTGACGTAGGACAGGCTTTCGTTGATCAGTCCGGCCAGCGTGAAGCTTTCGCTGCGCAGGCCGCCGCCGCGGAAGAACTCGCGCAGGCGGCGCATGACCTGACCGGCGCGGTTGGCTTCGCGGTCGATCTTTTCCAGGGTATCGGCCAACAACGCGCCATGGCGAGCCGGATCGGCCAGCATGGAACGGCTGGCGCGGGCGTAGTTGGCGACGGCTGAAAGCGGCTGGTTGAGTTCATGCGCTATAGGTAGCTAAAGCCTTATCGATTATCATGCGCAAGTTGTCAGAGGATCAACTTTATTGATCGCGCCTTGAAGCGTGACCTGCTGGGCGCCGCGCCCGCGTGAAACGCACAACGTGGTCACGCCGCGCGCAGGAGTATGACGCGAAAATTAACTCCGGCGACCTAATCTCCATTGCGAGGTCGTGCGCGATCTTTACCGCGCGGAAAATCAGCCATAACAACCTATTCGGAGCGCCAGCTCTATGAACAGGCACTGGATCGTATGGCCCGCGAAATCGTGGCTGTAAAAAAGATCACGGACACAGAAGCCATACGTTTGATCGAGTCCAACCTCAACAAAGGTCCAAAGCGTGGTCAAAAATCTGACGGCGATGCAGACGATATTGACGCTGGCGAGAGCGAAGAACAAGCTGCTTAAAACTTGTTTCGTTTTTCTCAAAACCCAGCGTATTTTACGCTGGGTTTTTTGTTGAATTTTTTTCAAGTTTAACCTGTAAATTGTGAACCATTTCCGCTCCCCAGCGTATACTTGTGCAAAAGAGAAAGTTCATGGGGAGAGTGAGATGACGACAGAACCTGCACGCCGTGACATGGTACGCATTGCCATGAGCGCTCCCTATCTTGAACGCGACGAAGAGCACGAACTTGCTATTGCTTGGAAGGAGCGGCAAGACCAGCAGGCACTCCACAAAATCACCACGGCGCATATGCGGCTTGTGATTTCAATGGCATCACGGTTCCGCAATTTTGGACTGTCCATGAGCGACCTTATCCAAGAGGGGCTATGTTGGTTTTTTGGAGGCGGCGGCTCGTTTTGAGCCGGCGCGTGAAGTGCGGTTTTCGACCTATGCCACATGGTGGATACGCGCCTCAATGCAGGACTATATTTTGCGCAATTGGTCAATCGTGCGCGGCGGTACAAGCTCAGCGCAGAAGGCTTTGTTCTTCAATCTGCGCCGACTTCGCGCAAAGCTAGCGCAAGGAGGCGATTTGATTTCGCAGCCTAATATGTACCGAGAGATATCGCAGGCCATCGGTGTATCGGAAAAAGATGTTGCCTTAATGGATTCGCGTCTCTCCGGACCGGACACCTCGCTTAGCGCACCCATCGGCGACGACGAGGCAGGTGCAAGCTCACGCATGGACTTTCTGGTTGATGATCGTCCGCTTCAAGATGAACTGGTTGAAGACAGCATTGATACCGAACGCCGCAATGAGTGGCTGGGCGATGCCATGAGCGTTCTCAACGATCGGGAACTGAACATCATCCGCAAGCGGCGATTAACAGAAGAAGGCGCAACGCTTGAAGCGCTCGGCGAAGAGCTTGGGATTTCAAAAGAGCGTGTTCGTCAAATTGAAAACCGCGCATTGGAAAAAATGCGCGCTGCGCTGGTGAAAGATGATCGGGCAATTTTAGCACTAACAAACTAGGCTGATTTTTTAGCCTAGTATTGCGCGTTAGAGCTTATTGCGTGATGATTTTATAAACCGCACCCGCCGTAAGCGCAGTCTGCTGACTTACGCCATTTAACACCTGAAAAAGCCTTTGCGGGTTTTGTAACGTCAGACATTTTTGCCGCCATACTTGATATACTGTCTGTTGTCGTC
The DNA here is from genome assembly GCA_034519905.1 of Ahrensia sp. Taxonomy (GTDB): domain Bacteria; phylum Pseudomonadota; class Alphaproteobacteria; order Rhizobiales; family Rhizobiaceae; genus Ahrensia. Next base: position 50,781 of record JAXHNY010000009.1, on the reverse strand, counting down.
GCTTTTACAAGACGCACGCGTAATGGCTTTAGAGCACCTCTTTGCGCATCCGTTAAAACTGTAAAAGTCTGACGCACATAATTTGCTATCGGTTCAAGATCCGGTGAACCGGCAGGAACCGCCGTCAAAATTCGGTAGACGGCACCATTGGCGCGCACCACTGTTACGTCAAAATCCCAACGACCGACCGTTGCCCTTGCGGTGGCGGCCTCCAAACCATTGATGGATGCGGCACGAATTGAAGAGACATCCAACCCTTCGACCCATCCGCTGGCAATATATTCAGTCAGATTTCTTGTCTGAGGCACCTCATCGCCATCAAACCGGATGGCAGCGCCGTCTGATGCGCGTCCAGCAAGTACAGCCTCCGGTTTATTTTCAATGTCAAAGCCAAGCGGAAACTGAAAGGTAATCCCAAGCTTAACATGGCTGTACTGCTGGCCGCGCACATAACCTTCGTCGGCACTATCGCCAAAAAGCATGCCGTCGAGCCCGCGTAAATAGGTATCGCGGTCACGCGACCCAGTGCCTTGGGGCCCAAATTTTCGTGCATGGCCGACGGCCAAACTCACCCGCTGCGGTGTTGAAGGATGCGTGGATAAAAAGTCTATGCCTGCATCATTGTTGCCCTGCGCGCTGCGATAGGCGTTAAACTCAGCCATCCGATTTTGAAATGCTGCGGCCGCATAGGGATCAAACCCCGCCTCGCCAATAGCCGCAATGCCAATCGCATCAGCCTCAAGTTCTTGATTGCGCGAAAATTGCGCCAGCTCAATTTTTCCGCGCGCCAATGCGCGTCGGCCAGCATCTTTGTCTTTTACAACATCCGATACCACCCGCTCGGCGAGCACGGCTTCTGCTTCCTTTTTCTGCCTTAGTATGCCGTGATTGGCGGTCACATGGGCCATTTCATGGGCAATCACCGCCGCCAGTTCAGCCGAGTCGCTTGCCAGCGCAAGAAGGCCGCGCGAAACATAAAGATAGCCGCCGGGAAGCGCAAAAGCATTGATAACTGGCGAATTCAGGATGGTAATTTGATAGACTTGGCTTGGATTATCCGACACGGTGACGAGCCGCCCTACGATACCGGCAACCATGCGTTCAAGCGCTACATTGGCATACTCTCCGCCATAAGACGCGACGATGCGCGGATGCTGCGCCGCGCCGATGCGCGCTAGGCGGCCAGAACGCACATTTTCGGCAATTACCGGCGATGATGAAGGCTTTAACGAGGGATCGGATGCCAAATCACCGAAATTTGTGCAGCCTGCAATCAGCGACAATAGACCCACCGCCATGACCAGAGGCAAAGACGATCTACGCAAATTATCAATTGGAAACCGAGCGACCATGTCAAATAAAGCCGCAGAACGGCAAACCCATTTTGTTACCGATCGATGCCATAGCGATAACATGCACAGGCCGTAAAGCAATTTAGCATCGATTGGAGGAATAATAGCTCAGATTCTGGCAAAAGAACGTCAATAAAACGTTGAATTAAGTTTGGGACCCTTCACCTAAATAACGCTTTAACACGTCATTTTGCCCATCTTTGCCCAATAAGTCCGCAGTGGTTCCGCTTAAAACAACGTGTCCACGGTCTAAAAACACTAGATTTTGCGCAATGCGCTGTGCGTCTTGCGGTGCATGCGTTACCATGATGGTGGATAAATGATTGTCTCGCGTCAGTGCTGCCACCAGATCTAGCATATCATCGCGCAGGCTGGGCCCAAGCGAGGCAAAAGCTTCATCCAGCAACAATATCGGGCGTTTGCGCACAAGCACGCGCGCGAGCGCTACCCGCTGGGCTTCACCGCCCGACAATTGCGCCGGCAGACGCTGACCATAACCAGCAAGACCAACCGCATCGAGTGCCATTTCCACCTCTTTGGTATCGCTTGGTTTAAGGCGCAGCGATGGCGCAATGCCAAGCGCAATATTTTTTGCCACCGTCAAATGGGCGAACAGATTATTGTTTTGAAACACCATCGAGAGCGGGCGTTCTGCAGGCGGCGAAAGCGTCGCATCAACACCTTCAAGCTCGATGGTACCCGATTGGGCACGCTCAAAGCCTGCGAGCAAGGCCAGCATTGTCGATTTGCCCGACCCGCTTGCGCCCATGACGGCAGTCGTTACACCGCGATCAAACTCAGCCGTGAAATTCATCATCGCCTGCCTGTTTATGGCATCGGCATCATAGGAAAATGATACGGCATCCAATTTCGCGGCTAAAACAGAACTCATTACGAACTATCCCCAGCTTTAGTCGAAGCACTTCTTCGATCAACAAACATCATTAGCGCCATCGTCAAACAGCACAAAATAAACGCCAATCCCGCCGCATCATTGGTGCGGTAGCTTCCCATGCGTTGCAAAATAAGGTGCGGAAGCGTTTGCACTTTTTCTGAGCCAAAAAGCGCGATCACGCCTAAGTCGCCGAGCGACAACGCAAAGGCAAAGGCAAAGGCAATAAGCATAGGCCCGCGCAAGACCGGCAGCAAAATATGCCGCCATTTATTGAAGCCCACAATGCCCAATTGCGCGCAAAGTCGGCTCTGGCGATCATGCGCAATTTGTCGAGCGGGGAGTAAAAACCGCATGGCAAAGGGCAGCGCCATAGCCGCATTGATAACAACAACGAGGTAGGGCGCAGCGGCATAGATATTGACCCATGGCCGCAGCAATAAAAACCAACCTGCTGCCAGAACGATGGGCGGCACCACCAAAATAAGCGAAGATGCATGAGCATAAAGCCAGCGGCGCCGCGCCCCAGCCTGCACTGCGCCTTCACAAAGCGCCAAGCACAAAACGACACATAATGAAGCCGCACAAAATCCTAGCGTGAAACTTGTTAGAATTGCATGCCGCACAGTTTCTTGACCAAGCAGTTTTATCAGATCTGCTGCAAGACCCTTTGAGACAATCGCAACAAAAGGCGCGGCGATAAATACACCGCACACCATTATGGCACCAACAGACAAAACTCGAACCCAAACCGACTTACGCTCCACCATAGGGCGCTGTGTATTGAGCGAAAGCCCCGATTGCAGCTCGCCACCACAAAATGCGAAAATGCCGACGGAAATTGAGGTCAGCAGCAGTTGCAGCGCTGTTAAAACCACCGCGCGCGCAACATCAAAATCAAACGTCAACGCCTGGTAGATCGCCACTTCTATTGTGGTCGCGCGCGGACCGCCGCCGAGCGTCAAAACCACCGTAAACGATGTCACGCACAACATGAAAACCAATGCTGCAGCGTTAAACAATGACCCGCGCATAAACGGCCAATAAATGTGAATGACACGTGCCCAAGCGCCCAGCGATAATTGATGCGCCAGCCGATCATATTCGGGCGGCATGGCACCAAGGGCACCCAGCACAATCCGCACGATAAGTGGCAAGTTGAAAAACACATGGGCGACTAAAATGCCCGTCAAACCATAAATGGATGGCATATCCACGCCGATCTTTTGCAAGGACAGAGTCACATAGCCCTGATTGCCATAAAGCGAGGCCAGCGCCAGCACCGCCACAATTTGCGGCAGCACAAGCGGCAGCCCGAACAGCCGCAATAGGAAAGTGCGACCTATAAAGTTTCGATTTTCGAAAAACAGACGCTACAGGCACGGCAATGGTCGCGAAATCACAGTGGAAAGCGCTGCCTGCCAAAGCGTAAACCGCACGATGCGCCAAATGCGCATATCACCAAAAAGGCTTGCAGTTGGCGTGTCTCCTGTTTGCCCAAAGGAAAACCAAACCAGTGCGAAAATGGCAAACAAAGCAAGGCCACCCAACGCCGCCAGCGCCATGGGCGGCACAATTTAATGTTTGCCTCGCCCCCTCAATCCCTATTTCATTATTTCTTGCCATGGCTTACGCCTCTTAGCGGCTCATGACCTCTAGCCACTCATCGATCCACGCCTTGCGGTTTTGTGCCACGTCAACGGGCAATATCAATAAGGTGGTTTCCGGTTTTACCAATTGATCAAAAAATCTGATTAAGCTTCGGCTTTGATCGTCCGCCGCCTAAGATCATCCAATTGGTTTCTGAATGATATCTTGAAAACCTGTGCTGACCATGAACGATAAAAACTGATCTGCGAAAGCATTTTGCGCACCCTTGGCCGTTTTTGCCGCCACTTCAATTTGCATATAATGGCCTTCTGTAAATGCCGCCGCCTGATAACGCGCATCGCCTTCTGCGATCATATGATAGGCAGGCGATGTGGTATAAGACAGCACCATCGGCACCTCGCCATCGGTAAACAATCCATAGGCCTCAGACCAGCCCGGCGTGATGGTCAGCACGCGCTCTTTCAGCTTGGCGTAGGCGGCGGGCGCATCATCACCATAAATTCTCTTCAGCCACAGCATGAGCCCAAGACCTGGCGTTGAGGTGCGCGGATCCTGAATGGCAATTTTTAGTGCAGCATCACCGTCCAAAAACTCCGCCATACTTTTGGGCGGTGTGGCAATTTTCGTGGTGTCATAAATGACGGCAAAATAGCCGAAATCATAAGGCACAAATATCTCATCGCTCCATCCGCCTGGAATGGCTACCTGACCCGCATCGGGGTTTTGGTGCGGCGCAAATATGCCCGTCTCTTTGGCCTCAACGATCAAGTTTTGATCAAGCCCCAACACAATATCAGCACCGGTATTTTGGCCCTCAAGGCGAAGCCGGTTTAACAGTGCGACACCGTCCGCAACCGCGACAAATTCCAGATCGCAGTTACACTGCGCTTCAAAGGCTTTTTCGATCTGCGGCCCCGGCCCCCATTCAGCGGTAAAGCTGTCATAGGTGTAAACGGTAAGGTCTGCCGCAAACGAAAATGTGGGAACAAAAGCGGCAACCATTGCCGCCATAAAGTTAGATTTTTTCAACGCTTCTCTCCTTGTTAAAGCAAAACAAGGGAACAAACACAACGATATCAGGGGACCCAAACCGTGCGCCTAATCCCTCCGCCGGTGCTAACCGGATCAGGTTCTACGGGTTGGAATGAGAACATCCTCTCAGCCATGATGGCACCCCGTTAGACAAAGATGAAACTAGCATTGAAGCGACGGCGCATCAAGGGTCGTGGCAACACTATTGCGAGATTTTGATCAGGCGATTAAGCAGCCGCATGGAGAAAAAAATCACAGTTCTATTGGATGGCGACGTCACCCCGACAGACCGGCTCATTAAGAAGCTAGCCAGTTCATACGTGATTGCTGCCGATGGCGGCATTCGCCATGCCCAGAAGTTAGGTCTTGTTCCAAACCTTTGGGTTGGCGATTTTGATTCAGCTAACAATGACGATCTTCACGCCTATGACCACATCGAAAAACGATATCATGCGCGCGACAAAGCAAAGTCTGACGGTGAACTAGCACTGGAAGAGGCGCTCGCCCTGCGACCAGATGAGATCTATATCTGCGGCGCATCGGGTGGCAACAGGTTTGACCATGCCTTGATCAATGTCGCTCTCATTCATCGGATCGCTCTGCAAAACCCTGAAATTCGCTTTGAAATATGCGACGGTACACAGATAATTTTGCCAATTTTACCAAATCTGCCGCTGATTTTAGACGTCGCTAAAGGGACGATATTTTCGATCTTTGCTTTTTCAGACCTCAAAAATCTGAACGTATCGAATGTTAAATGGCCGTTATCAAACGCAAATGTGAACTTTGGGTCGACGCTCACGCTATCAAACGAAACAATCGAAAGCGCTGTCATTCATTTGGGTGATGGTCGTGCAATTGCCATAGTGCAAGATGACGCTTGAATTATTTCAGGTTTGGGGGTCTAATTCATCGGTGGAAGAATACTGGTCCAATAACAATCGAATAATTCAGAATAATTTTGCTTCGACAACTAAGGAGACTACAATGAAAAAGATTTCTTCGATTATAGCCGCAGTTGCCCTCATATGGTTTTCAGCTAGCAACGGGCTGCACAACGGCTGAGCAGACGACGGCCAGTGGAGCGTTGATCGGTGGCGGCATTGCTGCTGCTACAGGTCGCAATATTGTTGCGGGAACGGTGATTGGTGCAGGAACAGGACTGCTAATCGGCACTCTGGCTAATGGCAACTGCCGTTATCGCAATCGCGATGGCTCAACGTATATTGCACGCTGCCGCTAAAATTTAGACCTAGGGTCAGGACCTATTAAGCAAAAACCGGCTGCGATTTGGGCAGCGGGTTTTTGTCTCTTGATTTAGACTGCAAGCGCAGCCATAGACCCGTTATGGCTATTGCACCCCCTTTACTCCGTCTTGAAAATATAATGCTGACCTTCGGCGGCAAACCGCTGATTGATAACGCAGCCTTTTCCGTGCATGCAGGCGACCGTATTGCGCTCATCGGGCGCAATGGATCGGGCAAATCAACACTCCTAAAAATTGCTGCCGGTATTACCGATGCGAGCGACGGCGATGTGATGCGGGACCGAAAATCCACCATCCGTTATTTGGCGCAAGCGCCTGATATGGCAGCATTTGCCACCGTCGGGGATTATATCCGCGCCGGATTAAGCGAAATGGATGACCCCTACCGCGCCTCCTATTTGGCGGCCGAACTTGGCCTCGATGAAACGCGCACGCCGGACGGGTTATCGGGCGGTGAAATGCGCCGTGCGGCGCTTGCCAGAACCCTTGCGCCAGAACCTGATATTTTGCTTCTTGATGAACCAACGAACCACCTTGATTTGCCGGTAATCGAATGGCTTGAGAGCGAACTAAAGCGCACAAAATCAGCGATTGTTTTGATTTCCCACGACCGACGGTTTCTGGAGAATATCAGCGAAAAAACGCTTTGGCTTGACCGCGGGCGCCTGCGCGAAAACGGGCAAGGATTTGCACAATTTGAGGACTGGCGTGACAAGCTTTTAGAAGAAGAAGAGCAAGAACTGCACAAGCTCGGCCGCAAGATTGTGCGCGAAGAACACTGGGTAACCCATGGCGTATCGGGGCGCCGCAAGCGCAACATGCGCCGCTTAGGCGAATTGAGCGAACTTAAATCGGCGTTCAAAAACCATCAACGCGCAGAAGGCACCGCCAAGCTGGAAATGAGCGATGTGCGCAGCTCTGGCAAGCTGGTCATCGAGGCCGATAAGATTTCAAAATCCTACGGCGAAAATCATCTGGTCAAAGAGTTCTCGCTGCGCATCCACCGCGGCGATTGCATCGGGCTTATCGGCCCCAACGGCGCGGGAAAGACGACCCTGATCAAAATGCTGATCGCCGAGTTGCAGCCCGATAGCGGCACCGTACGCCATGGCACAAATCTTGATATCGCCATGCTCGACCAGCGCCGCGATGCGCTTAAGCCCGATGAAACTCTGGAGCATTTTTTAACCGATGGGCGCGGGCAAACGCTTGTGGTTAATGGCGAAGAAAAGCACGTTGCCTCTTATATGAAAGACTTTTTGTTCAAGCCAGAACAAGCGCGCACACCCGTGCGCGAACTTTCTGGCGGTGAAAAAGCACGGTTGATTTTGGCCAAACTTTTGGCGCGCTCAAACAATCTGCTTGTACTTGATGAGCCGACCAACGATCTCGATATGGAAACGCTTGACCTGCTTCAAGAGATGATCGCCGATTTCAAAGGCACCGTCCTGCTGGTCAGCCACGACCGCGATTTTCTTGATAAAACCGTCAATGCCGTCATCGCGCCCGATGCCGACAACAAAGGCCGATGGATCGCCTATGCGGGCGGCTACAGCGATATGCAGGCGCAGCTCAAGCAGGCGCAGCAAACAAAGGCCGACACTAAGAAAGAATTGCAAAGTCAAAAACCGCAAGAAGCGCAGTCTGCAGCGCGCAATTCAAACCCCAAAGGCAAGCTTTCCTTCAAGCAAAAATATGCGCTTGAAACGCTGCCAAAAGAACTTGAGAACATAGCTGCCAAGATGGCCGCATTATCAGCCAAAATGGCGAACCCTTCATTTTTTGCTCACGATCCCGTGGGTTTTAATGCCTGTGCCAAAGACCTTGGCGCACTGGAAAAAAACCATGCAGCCATGGAAGAGCAATGGCTAGAACTGGAAATGCTGAGAGAAGAACTCGACGGTTAAAATTGCCGCCCTTCTGTTGCACCTGCGACCAAGGGTTGCAATTCCTGAGTTATTCGTAGTTAAATCCCGCCCGCAGCAATGATTCTGCGTTCAACGGAGGGGTTGACCATGTCTACAATGAAAAAACTATCAGCCGAATTTTTCGGCACATTTTGGCTCGTATTTGGTGGGTGCGGCAGCGCGATTTATGCTGCAGGCGTTCCCGATGTCGGTATCGGATTTCTTGGTGTTTCGCTTGCGTTTGGCTTGACGGTTCTAACGATGGCCTATGCGGTTGGTGGCATATCTGGTGGTCATTTTAACCCAGCGGTTTCCGTTGGGTTGATGTTAGGCGGACGTTTTGATGCCAAAGACTTGCCGGGTTATATTATTGCTCAAGTGGCCGGTGGCCTTGTGGCTGGCGCGCTCCTTTATTTGATCGCAAGCGGACAAACTGGCTTCACAGCTGGCGGATTTGCCTCAAACGGCTACGGCGCGCACTCGCCGGGCGGCTATTCAATGATGTCGGTTCTCATCGCAGAGTTTCTGCTAACCATGATGTTCTTGATCATTATTCTGGGCGCAACCGACAAATTGGCACCGGCAGGCTTTGCGCCAATTGCCATCGGTCTTGGGCTCACATTGATCCATTTGATCTCAATTCCCATCAGCAACACGTCCGTCAATCCGGCGCGCTCGACGGCGGTGGCATTCTTTGCTGATGGTGGCTGGGCAGTTGGTCAATTGTGGTTGTTCTGGGTCGCGCCCATCGTCGGAGCTGCAGTGGGCGGCATCATCTACAAAGCGCTGCTTCAAAGCGATAAATAAAATCAGCGAAAAAAGGCGGGTCGAAGAGTATAATCAAACGACCCGCCTAATTTAAACCGGCTACACTATGCCAAATATTGGCCACCATTGGCTGATAGAGTTGAGCCCGTAATAAAGCCAGCGTCGTCCGATACGAGAAAAGCCACCGCCCGCGCGATTTCCGATGCTTCGCCTAAACGGCCTACTGGAATTTGCGGCAAGATAACTTCGTTCATCACTTTTTCAGGGATCGTGCTCATCATTTCGGTGTTGATATAGCCCGGCGCAACGACGTTAACCGTTATGCCCGCGCGCGCGCCCTCTTGCGCCAACGACTTTGTAAAACCAATATCGCCAGCTTTTGATGCCGCATAGTTGGCTTGAGCGAATTGTCCCTTCTGGCCATTGATCGAGGAGATTGTCACGATACGGCCAAATTTGCGCTCGCGCATGCCGCCCCAAACATTATGCGTCATATTAAAAACGCCCGTCAGGTTGGTATCAATCACCTCATGCCAATGGGCAGGTGTCATTTTGTGGAACGGCGCATCACGGGTGATGCCCGCATTGTTGACCAGAATATCAACAGGGCCAAGTTCTGCTTCGATCTGGGCTACTCCGGCAGCACATTCGTCATAATTGGCGACATTCCACTTATAGGTTCTGATGCCCGTCTGCGCTGTAAAGGCCGCCGCCTTTTCCTCATTGCCAGCAAATGTTGCAGCAACGCTGTAGCCTGCATCCTTTAAAGCTTGTGAAATTGCCGCGCCAATACCGCGCGATCCCCCCGTAACAAGTGCAACCCGCGCCATGAATTCCTCCCTTTATGAAAATAGAAAAGGCAGCCCACTCCCACGAGCTGCCCCGATTTAAGTTTTCGTGTCAGTCGCGCTCAACACAAAGCGCGACACCCATGCCGCCGCCGATGCAGAGCGTCGCCAGACCTTTTTTCGCGTCGCGGCGCTGCATCTCAAACAGAAGTGTGTTCAAAATCCGTGCGCCTGATGCGCCAACCGGATGACCGATGGCAATCGCACCGCCATTGACGTTGACGATGTCGTCGCTCCAGCCCATGTCTTTATTCACCGCGCAGGCCTGCGCTGCAAAAGCTTCATTGGCCTCCACCAGATCAAGATCGGCGACGGTCCAGCCGGCTTTTTCTAGCGCCTTGCGCGACGCCGGAATTGGCCCCGTGCCCATAATCGCTGGATCAACGCCAGCCGTTGCCCATGATACGATGCGCGCCAATGGCTTGATGCCGCGTCTTTGCGCTTCCGCCGCGCTCATCAAAACGGTGACCGCTGCACCATCATTGATGCCCGAGGCGTTGGCCGCAGTGACAGTGCCTTCTTTGTCAAATGCGGGGCGAAGACCTGAGATACCTTCAACGGTTACGCCATCCTTGATGTACTCATCATCGGAAACAATAATGTCGCCCTTGCGGCCTTTGACCACGAAAGGCACGATTTCGTCTTTAAACTTACCTGCCTTGCGCGCTGCTTCCGCTTTGTTTTGTGAAGCCGTTGCAAAAGTGTCCTGTTCAAGCCGCGTCAGCTGCCATTGACTGGCAACATTTTCTGCGGTCGTTCCCATATGATAACCGTTGAAGGCATCGGTTAAGCCATCTTTCAGCATGGTATCGACCATTTTATAGTCACCCATTTTTACGCCGCCGCGCAGATGCTGGCAGTGCGGTGCCATCGACATGCTCTCCTGACCACCTGCAACAATAATATTCGCGTCACCATTTGCAATTTGCTGCATGCCAATTGCCACCGCGCGAAGACCTGAACCACAAAGCTGGTTAAGCCCCCATGCGGTTGCCTCTTGCGGAATGCCTGCAGCCATGGCTGCAATACGAGCCGGGTTTTGCCCAGCACCAGCGGTCAAAATTTGGCCCATGATGACTTCATCAACATCCTTGGGATCAACACCGGCACGCTCCAGCGCGCCTTTAATGGCGGCTGCACCCAGCTCATGGGCTGGCACATTGGCAAACGCGCCTAGAAAAGATCCAACAGGTGTGCGCGCGGCACTGGCGATAACGATTGACTGCATTTTTTTCCTATCTGCTCATAGGCGGTTTTGGCCTGAGCTTAATTTCGGCAATTAGATTGATGCTACACCTCACCCTAGACAAAACAAACAAATTCGCAATTGGCATTAAGACATATACGGCATGGGCGCATGTTTGACAGCTGATTGGAGAGCGTTTCATGTTTAACCTGAAACATCTGCTATCAGCTAACCGCCCAAACCTCCGATTTGAGGCAGCGTTTGATGATTCATGTTAACCCCGAAACGCTTTATATCGCGCCGCCTATAAAACGCTTTGATATCGATCAATTCCCGCGCTAGGTTGTTGCTATGAAATTAGGCAACGTGATTTAACGCACATTTGCCATGAGAAGGAACAACGATGGCCAAAACCAACGCAGATGTGACAATCATCAAGAAATACGCCAATCGGCGCCTCTATAATACGGGTACAAGTACCTATGTGACGCTCGAAGACTTGGCCACGATGGTCAAAGATAACGAGAATTTTACGGTACATGATGCCAAGTCGGGCGAGGATATAACCCACTCGGTGCTAACACAAATTATTTTTGAACAAGAAGCCAAGACCGGTCAGACCATGCTTCCGATCTCTGTCCTAAGGCAACTTATCTCATTTTATGGCGATCAAATGCAGATGGTCGTTCCCAGTTATCTGGAACATTCGATGTCCGCTTTTGCAAATGAACAAGCGCAGATGCGCGACACGATGGCATCGATGGTCGGAAAATCTCCACTGGATATTATGACGGCGAGTCAAGAGATGATACAAGCGCAAACGCAGCGCAATATGCAACTCTTTCAAGATGCAATGCAGATGTTCAACCCCTTTGCTGCAGGTGCCGCGCCAGAACCTGTTTCAACGCCAACACCGCCCACAAAAGACGATGGTCTTGCCTCGATGCGTGAGCAAATCGCAGAAATGCAACGCAAACTTGATAAAATGGGCTAAAGCGGATTGTTCCAAATTTTGGGGACTAGATCATCAATTATAGGAAACGTCCCTACCGGCAGAGCGGATCGAAACCGAAAATCCAGCCATAAGATCAACAAGCGCCATCATCATCAGTAGAAAGAAAATCGATGTGGCCGCGCCTGGTACGATCAAAAATTCAACCAGAAATACGATAAACACAATCGTCGAAAACAAGTGATCAAGCACAGATGTGTTGCTTGTGCGCGTTGACTTTAAAATCTCAAAGAACAGAAACAACAGACCAACGGCGATAAGAACTGCGCCAAGGCTCATGGACCATACACCGCCGGAAATCATGGTAACCGAAAACACTTGCCCGTCCCAAGGACGCTCCGAGGCACTGGTCATAAGCACCAGATTATAACCGATAAGCGGAATGATCATCAGAGGAATGACACTAAACATGGATGAACCTGCCTTTGTTAAGTCGATGTGATTTGAAGTATAGTGAATTTAAAAATCAGTACAATCATCCGCAATCTTTGTCTGAACAGCTTTGCTAATCATCGCTGCTTCAACGGTGAGTATTTCGCGGGTTGTCATCGCATTATCACCAAAATTGTAACAGACGAGCACTGTGACATTGTTGCTGGCCGCCTCTTCAATTTTGTGAGCCACGAAACCGCCGGATATTGCATCGTACCAATTATCAAGGCTCTCAACAAATTCACTGCGCGTTTGCGTAACACCCAAATCTTGCACCTCAATTTGCGCCTCAGGCGCCAACAAACCGTCCATTTTTGCCTGCATGGAGGCCGCATCTTGTCCAGGTGAAATTGACGCATAAAATTGATTGGCAGCCGATATGATGGATGCCCGCTCATTGGCTTGTGCTGCTGGAACAAATGCGATCAAAGAAGCCATTAAAACGGTGGCCAAAATCAGTCTAAAACTATTCATGGAGTTTCCCTAAAAACACGTTCTTAGCATTTTCTTGCCGTCAACATAATGCAGGACAACAATAACAACAAGCTTTGCTCAGGCGCGCTTAAAGCGTTTCGCGTTAAACGTGAAACGCTCTAGGACCACGCCGCAAAGGTATCGACGTTGCAATTTTGCGCATATGAACGGTTGCTGTTGGTCGCCGCAAACATGCCGCATCAAGCGCGAGCGTAAGCTCATCGGCGCCGCGCATGGCGGTACGTTGCAATAATTCACTGACCGACTGTGTGGTCAATTGCAGCGCTTGTTCTGGTGCACTTCCGCTTAAAATCCGCGCCGAAAATAACGCGGCGGTTAAATCACCCGTTCCATTGGGCGCATGCACCATTTGCGCATGTTCTGCCAAAATTGCAGTGCTGTTATCGATATAGAGATTGCCGATGCTCGCCTTAAGCATGGCAAAAGCGCTGGTGGCTAAAACCTGTTTAAGGCCACTTTCTGGCGCGCGCACGGCGGCCACAATATCATCGTTGCTTGCAAAGTTCTTATCGAGCAACCACGCCAGCTCAAAGCGGTTTGGTGTGATCAAATCTGCGAGCGGCAACAAATGGGTGCGCATCGCAGCGGCAATCTCAACTTTCACGTAAAGCCCGCCCACATCACCAATCACCGGATCGCAAACATAGAATAATGATGGATTGACGCTTTTCATTCGGCGCACAAATTCAGCGGTGGCTTCAACCTGACCAACCGAGCCCATATAGCCACTTATGACAGCGCGGACTTCGGAACCAAATTTTGATCCCGCCAGATCAGCAAGCAACGCACGAAATTCGGCCTCATCGGGCTTAATTCGTGTGGCAGGCCCATGGCCCGGATGCCAAGGCAAAATGACAGTAGGCACAGACCATACGGGAAACCCAAGCGTCTCCAGCGCGAACACAATGGCACGGTTACCTATCGCGCCGCGCACAACATGGCTGGAGATGGCAACAATCGTTTGGCTTGCATCAGTCATAAAATTTATCTTAATTCGCGAGGTAGTTAAAAAGCCATATCGCTAAAACAATAAACACGATGAGCGATAGAAAGCGACCCACCCGTTTTCCCCAAACTTCCGCTTTATCCTCTTGATCCCCGTCGGCACCTGCAAAATGTTCGAGCGTTTTATTTGCAGTACGCGCAAAAGACGATGTACCCAAAACCTCGGATTCCTGCGCGACGCGTTTGAGCACGCGCTCGGCCTCGCGGGCACTTTCATCATCGGGATTTCTTTTGACCATCGGCTGCTCGCTCCAACTTACCGTTCGCATCTTTGACATGAAAATGTGACATCGCAAACGCTATAATTTTAATGCATCATTTCGTAGCTCTGTTATGGTTGCAAAAAACAAATAAAAACGAAGACAAAAGCGTTTCGCGTCACACCTGAATCACCAAACGCTGCCTGAAATCATAGATTTCAACGCGTTTGGTGATATTTGATGTTTCAAGTTAAACGCGAAGCGCTCTAGGGGAAACCGGTATGGCAAAGCAACTCGGTGCAACAGCCAAGAAAATTCTTAACTCTATACAAAGCGAAATAAACCAAGAGCACCGCGCGCTCGCCGAGGCATTGCTGGCCGAAGCGCATGGTGAAGATCTCGGCGCTATCGATAACACTGTGTTGACCATAGCGATTTCCCTGACCGCCGAAGCGCTGGCAGCCCATTCGGCAAACAGAACAATTATCAGAATTGCTACAACCGACAGCACCAGCGATAGCAATACGCCTGCAACGATCATTGCTGTAGTCAATAAAAATATGCCGTTTCTGTTTGACTCACTGCTCGGGCAAATAAACGAGGCCGCTAAAGAGGTTCGCTTTGTCGTCCATCCGATTTTAGACATTCTGCACGAAGGCAACACATTCGAAGTTGTCGACAAATCGCGACCAGGGCTGGCGCGCCAAGACACCATCCGTACAAGTGTTATTCTCGCTATAATTGAGCCGCTCGATGAGATGGCACAAAACACATTGAAAACAGAAATTGGCGCAACATTGGCGCAGGTGAAATCCGCCGTGCGTGACTGGAAGCCCATGCAGTCCAAGTTGGACAGTGTGGTGTCTGCACTGGCAGAAGGCATATCACCGGCCAAAAAAAGCGACGTGAACGAAGCCTTAGAATTTTTAAAATGGTTGCGCGATGACAATTTCACGTTTTTAGGCATCCGAGAATATGACTATGTCGGCGGCGAAAAGCGCGGGCAGCTCGTGCGCGCGGATGTTCCTTCGCTCGGCATATTAAGCGATGGCGATATTCGTGTGCTGCGCCGCGGCGATGAAGCGGTGAGTACCACACCAGAAATCCGCGCCTTTTTACAAAGCCGTGACGTTCTAATTGTCACGAAAGCCAATGTGAAATCGGTTGTCCATCGCCGCACTTACATGGATTATATTGGCGTCAAAAAATATGATGCCAAAGGAAAGCTCAGCGGCGAGGTGCGAATTGTCGGTTTGTTTACATCGGCGGCCTACACGCGATCTGTTCAACAGGTGCCTTACATCAAATCCAAAATCGATGCGGTTATCGCAAAATCGGACTATGAGCCTGACAGCCATTCGGGCAAATCCTTGCTCAACGTATTAGAAGCCTATCCAAGAGACGAACTCTTTCAAATTGATCTGCCCACTTTGGCGCGCAATGCACAAGCCGTTTTAGCGCTAACTGACCGGCCCCGTGTACGGGTTCTATCGCGCATCGACGCATTTGACCGTTTTGTATCAATCATCGTTTACGTACCACGCGAGCGCTATTCGTCTGAGGTGCGCGCAAAGATTTGCGCGGCGATGGCACGTGCCTATGAGGGGCGTATTTCGGCTTTTTATCCCGCCTTTCCAGAAAGCGGGCTCGCGCGCGTCCATATTATCATTGGCCGCAATCAAGGAAAAACACCAACACCAACTCAAGCAGCGCTGGAACGCGAAGTCATCGGCATCATTCGCACGTGGGAAGATGCTGTAGGTTCAGAAATCGGTTCGGATCCAAGCGCATTTTCACTTTATGCATTTCCAGAGGCTTACCGCGATACGGTAGCGCCGACACAGGCCATCATTGATGTTGCTCATATCGGCAAGCTCGATTCGGCAAACCCAATAGATGTTGACTTTATCGCCCAGGGTGAAGACAGCAAAATGGCTGCATTGCGTATCTATCATATTGGTGCGCCAGTTCCCCTTTCCGAACGCGTGCCTGTTTTGGAAAATATGGGTTTCAAAGTCATCAGCGAATTGACCTACCAAATTGGTATCAAAGACCAAGCCAAACTGGAAGCGACGTCGATTTGGCTCCATGCCATGGAGCTCGAAAGTGCCGATGGCAAACCGGTGCCGATGAACGACGCTGGCGAAATTTATGAAAAAGGCTTTATGTCCATATGGTCGGGCGCCAGCGAAAACGACGCCTATAACGGCTTGATCCTATCGGCAGGTTTTGATGCGAGACAAGTCACCGTGCTGCGCGCCTATGGCCGATATCTTAAACAAATTGGCATTTCTTTTGGCCAAAAATATCTTGCTGCAACACTCGTAAAACATAAGTCTATCGCACGGCAATTGTTTGATTTGTTTGACGCGCGCTTTAATCCCGATCGTGCCGCTGATCCATTAGAAGACGTCAGCGTCGCTGCAAATCATATCCAAACAGCGATCGCCGACAGTCTGGCCGAAGTACCCAGCATTGATGAGGATCGTGCAATCAGACGTTTTCTCAATTTGATCGAAGCGACACTGCGCACCAGCTATTATCAGCGAGACGATCAAGAAAACCCGCGTCAAACGCTTGCTTTTAAATTCGACCCACACAAATTGGATGGCATACCAACACCTAAACCGTACCGCGAAATTTACGTTTTTGCGCCGGATGTGGAAGGCCTACATTTGCGCTTTGGCCCGATTGCGCGCGGCGGCCTTCGCTGGTCTGACCGTTCAGAAGATTACCGAACCGAAGTGCTTGGTCTTGTAAAAGCCCAACAGGTAAAAAACTCCGTCATCGTTCCGGTTGGCTCAAAAGGCGCATTCTATCCGATGTTGTTGCCCAAAAATGGCACCCGCGATGAGGTGTATGAGGCGGGTCGCTCTGCCTACAAAACGTTTATATCAGGCCTTTTATCACTGACCGATAATCTCGATGGCGAAACAGTGATACCGCCCGCCAGAACCGTTCGCCATGACGGCGACGATCCCTATCTGGTTGTTGCCGCTGACAAAGGAACCGCTGCGTTCTCCGACACCGCAAATGCCATCTCGCAGAGCCATAATTTCTGGCTCGATGATGCTTTTGCCTCTGGCGGTTCGGCAGGATACGACCACAAAAAGATGGGCATCACCGCGCGCGGCGCTTGGGAAACGGTTAAGCGCCATTTCCGCGAAATGGATATCGACATTCAAAGCCAAGACTTCACCGTTGCTGGCGTTGGCGATATGTCGGGCGATGTGTTTGGCAACGGCATGTTGCTGTCGAAAAAAATAAAACTGATCGCAGCATTCGATCACCGCGATATCTTCATCGATCCTAACCCAGACACGGCGTTAAGCTTTACCGAGCGGACACGCCTTTTCAACATGGATCGCTCAAGCTGGCAGGATTACGACAAAAAGAAACTGTCAAAAGGCGGCGGCGTATTTTCGCGCAGCCAAAAGAGTATCACCTTGTCCAAGCAAGCCGCTGAAGCCATCGGCCTTGATAAAATAAAGACGACGCCCACGGAAATCTTGAACGCAATCTTGCAAGCAGATGTCGATCTTTTCTGGTTCGGCGGCATCGGCACTTATGTGCGTGCGTCCCATCAAACCAACGCCGATGTGGGCGATAAATCCAACGACGCCATCCGCATTACAGCCAAACAAATCCGTGCCAAAGTACTTGGCGAGGGGGCAAACCTTGGTGTCACACAGCCAGCGCGCATTGAATTTGCGCTTGGTGGCGGGCGCTGCAACTCCGATGCGATTGACAATTCGGCGGGCGTCAATTCGTCGGATGTCGAGGTCAATATCAAAATTGCCCTTGCGCCATCGATGTTTGACGGCTCGCTGCCAAGGCCAAAACGCGACAAATTGCTTGCGTCTATGACCGACGATGTCGCCAATTTGGTGCTTGAAAACAACTATCAACAATCGCTGACCATCAGCCGTGTTGCACGGCGCTCATCGGCTAATCTATCACTCCAAGTGCGCTTGATGGAATCGCTCGAAGATCGCGGACTGCTTAATCGCGAAGTCGAGGATCTGCCAAGCCCAGAAATAATTGCTGATCGTGTCGCCAAAGGCCAAGGCTTAACACGGCCTGAGATCGGCGTGCTTTTGGCCTATGCCAAGATAGTTCTTCTGGATGATTTGGTTGCATCGGCACTGCCCGATGATCCATATCTCGAAGGCGAGCTGATGGCGTATTTCCCACCTAAAATGCAAAAAGAGTTTGCAAGTAACATTCGCAGACATCGGCTACGCCGTGAGATTATTGCGACGCGCCTGGCCAATGAAACTGTCAATAATGGTGGCCCATCGGTGATCAGCCGCTTTGAAGATGCCAGCGGTGTGCTGCCCTCGGCTATTGTGCGCGCCCACGTGATTACCCGCGACGCCTATGATGTAAAATCATTGCATAACGCCATAAATGCGCTCGACAATAAAGTGTCAGGGGACAATCAAATGTCGCTTTATGAACACCTTGCCGATGCGCAGCGCGCTGCCATTAGTGGGTATCTGAAAAATGCAAAGAGTGAGCTGCCAATACAGGCCGAGATTGAGCGTTTAACCTTTGGTCTGCGCGCAGTTGGATCAAACCATTGAAACGCTGCTGCCTGAATATATGCAAAACTGGGTCAACGAACACGCAGCGAAATTCAAGCGTTTTGGGTTAAAAGACGCCGATGCAAAACGCTTGGCGCTACTGCCATTACGAGCCACACTGCCCGATATTGCCGCCATATCATCCTCCACGGAATGCGATATGGGAAAAGCCGCCGACGCATTTTACCGCGTCACAGAAACGTTTCAGATTGGACGTCTCGAGCATCTGGCGTTGCAACTTGATACGGATGATTACTTCGATGGACTTGCCCAGCAACGGGCGCTCGACACCATTTATAGTGCGCGCAACGCGATCACTGTCGCCGCGCTCACCGCGAACCAAAGCGAGCCAAAGGTGGCCATCGACGATTGGATTGACCGGAATAAAACACGCATCGCACGGGTAAAAACGCGCATATCGGAGCTGACGGGCGGCGGCAACTTAACCGTGTCGCGCTTGACTGTAGCCGCTGGCCTGCTAACGGATTTGGTGGGATAACGTCATCGAAAAAATGGGGGCTAGATTGAGATGATAGAACAAAATCTGCGGGAAGATGGTCAGCCGCATGTGACCAAAAAAGGCATCTGGGGCTGGATGTTTTTTGACTGGGCAGCGCAACCATTCTTCACCGTGGTGACGACCTTTATCTTCGGCCCTTACTTTGTCTCACAGCTCAATGGCACATCGGAGATCGAAAAGGCAGCGGCCCAAGCAACGTGGGGTTATGGCATAGCGACAGCAGGTTTCATCATCGCTATCCTATCGCCAGTTCTTGGATCGATCGCCGATCAAGCCGGACCGCGCAAACCCTGGATTGCCGTTTTTGCCACGATCAAAATTATCATGCTGTGCTCGCTTTGGCTTGCAGCGCCTGGCTCTAACATGTTCTGGGTCGTCGCCGCCTTTACGCTTGCCTCGATCGCCGCTGAATTTTCGACGGTGTTTAACGATTCTATGATGCCGCGCTTGGTGCCCGAAAAAGACATCGGCCGCGTATCAAACACCGCGTGGGGGCTGGGCTATGCGGGCGGTATGATTGTCCTCATTTTCATTATCCTTGGACTAGCCGGTTCGGGTGAAGCGGGCACAACACTGGCGGGCATCAAGCCATTATTTGGTATTGATCCGCTGCAGGGCGAAGACGCAAGAGCCAGCGCGCCCATCGCGGCAATCTGGTATTTTATCTTCATTTTGCCGATGTTTTTCTTCACGCCGGACACGCCCAAAAAGGGGGCTAAGAAAATTGGTCAAGCCGTGAGCATGGGGCTTTCAGAACTCAAATCGACGCTGAAAGAAGTCCGTCACCGCTCAGGCATTTTGCGGTTTTTAGTAGCACGAATGATCTACCAAGACGGCGTCAATGCGTTGCTGGCGCTTGGCGGCGCCTTTGCGGCGGCAATGTTCGGATGGTCGATCACTGAAATTGGCATATTTGGCATTTTGCTTAACATCGTTGCCATCCCCTCTTGCCTCTATGCGGGAAGGCTCGATACGCGTTTTGGCTCTAAAATCATCGTGCAAGGCTCGGTCATCATGCTGATTATCGCAACCATCGGCATTGTCTCGACTGGCCCTGGATATACACTGTTTGGCGCACTTGAGTTTGCACCAACGGACGGCGCCGGATTGTTCGGCTCACCGGCAGAAAAAGCCTATATCTTATTTGGCCTTTTGATTGGTGCAGCCTTTGGCCCCGTTCAAGCATCATCGCGCTCTTATATGGCGCGCAGTGTCGAGCCTGAAGAAGCGGGACGTTACTTTGGTATTTATGCTCTTTCCGGTCGGGCGACCAGCTTTGCGGCACCACTTGCCGTCGCGCTCGTGACCGATGTAACTGGATCGCCGCGCTTAGGCATGGCGATGATCCTGATATTTTTGGTCATCGGCTCGATCATTTTGGCGACCGCACCTTATCCCGCCAAAGAGCCGACTTACATCGGCAAGCGGCTGCCAAAGTAAATCGCTGGTACTTAGCAGCCCGAACCTGAAGACAGCGCCCAAACAATTGGCGTTGACCCGTGTCAGTAAACGAAACACCTAATGCCTGAAGTGGCGATTGCCGGTGAATACCATCGCGATATTGGCCTCATCGGCGGCCGCGATTACATCGTCATCGCGCATTGATCCGCCGGGCTGGATAACGCAGGTCGCGCCCGCTGATGCAGCGGCGAGCAGGCCGTCAGCAAAAGGGAAGAACGCATCGGACGCCACCGCCGAACCGATGGTCAAGGGCGCGGATAGGCCCATCACCTCTGCCGCATCGACAGCCTTGCGCGCAGCGATACGGCTTGAATCGACACGGCTCATCTGGCCAGCGCCAATGCCAACAGTCGCCCCATTTCGAGCATAGACAATGGCATTTGATTTGACGTGTTTGGCTACGCGAAACGCAAACATCAGATCGGCCATTTCCTGTTTCGTTGGCGTGCGCTTTGTCACGCAGCGTAAATCCATATCATCTACCACCGCTGCATCACGGTTTTGTTTCAAATAACCACCTGCAATCGTGCGCAGCGTAAAGCCCGCCGCACGCGGATCGGCCAAAGCGCCGGTCTCTAACAGCCGTATGTTTGGCTTTGCCGCAAAAAGAGCTTTTGCCTCCTCACTGATAAAAGGTGCAATCACCACTTCGGTAAATACACCCAAAATCAATTCGGCAGCATCCGCATTCAGCGTCTGATTGACCGCAACAATACCGCCAAAAGCAGAAGTGCGGTCGCAGTCAAAGGCGCTTTTATACGCTTCCCTCAAACTAAAGCCTGTCGCCACACCGCAGGGGTTTGCATGCTTAATAATAGCTACAGTCGGCGTATCTACATCAAACTCGCTAACCAGTTCAAAGGCCGCATCCGTATCATTGATATTGTTATACGACAGCGCTTTGCCTTGCACCAAAGTTGCCGTCGCAGCGCCAGGACGTTTGTCGCCTGTCAAATAAAGTGCAGCATCTTGATGGGGGTTTTCACCGTACCGCATAGACAGCGCCAGATGCCCGCCAATCGCATCATGGCGACCAAAATGATCAACCTCAAATGCCGTGGCCATCCAATTGGCGATCATCGCATCATAGCTTGCCGTCCGGCTAAAAGCCCGCTGGGCCAATTGCTGGCGCAGAGCCAATGTCGTTTTGCCATCATTTTGTCTAAGCGCCTCGATCACCGTGCCGTAATCGGCAGGGTCGGTGACAATTGTTACATAGCCATGATTTTTTGCCGATGCGCGCACCATCGCAGGTCCGCCAATATCAATGTTCTCAATCGTGGTTGCCGCATCTTCGTTTCGCGCAACAACATCCTCAAACGGATAGAGGTTGACCACAACCAGGTCTATCCCAACAATTCCGTGCGCTTCCATCGCGGCAACATGCTCGGGGTCATCGCGCACAGCCAAAAGGCCGCCATGCACCGATGGGTGCAGTGTTTTAACACGCCCATCCATGATTTCGGGAAACTGAGTGATCTCACTAATGTCCATGACTTTAACGCCCGCATCGGCAATCGCCTTGCGCGTGCCGCCTGTAGACACAAGTTCAACCCCAAGGTCGATCAACGCTTGCGCCAACGCGATCAACCCGGTTTTATCCGAGACCGATAAAAGCGCCCGTTTAATTTTGACATGGTTTGGAGGAGTGATTTTTTTAGAGGCAACAGCAGCCATATCATTAGCCTTGGGTAAATAATCGAATTTATGACGCACCCGTATCACGCCACAGATGTATTGCCCATGAGGTGATGGCTGGCTCGTCCAAAAGCCACAGCTTTTAGCGTTTAATTCTATGCTAAAGTGATCTTAAGCCGATAGGCGGTCAAACCGCCACTGCACACTATCAATTTCAGGATAGGAAAATTGAACCACGATTTGCGACGTGTAAACAGGCCCAGTAACACCAGCAAAATATATGCTTTCTTCCACGATGGGCTTGGCACCCACCGCGCTAAAAAGCCATATATCACCCTTGTCAGTCGTCAGCTGAACAGTGTCATCACTGCTGCCTGCCTGAACTGTCACTGATGGATGTAAATGAAAGCGAATATCGGCTTTATGCACACTGCTATGGCGCGTGCTTTCCGGCGTAAGACGATCATAGCCACTAAGGCTCTTTCCATCGGCTCCCAATAGATACCCGCGCTCATGCCATAGACCAAGGCTTTTAACATAGCCATTATGGCGCCCCAAAAACCCATGGCCAGTTTCGGTGTCCCAGCCTTGTATTTCCACATTTGTAGGGCCGCAAAGCAGCCGAACATCACTGCTCTGTTGCCAAGAAAACGACTGAAAATGCGCAGAGGATTGATCATCCAGTACAAGCGCCGAATGGGCGGCACTTGCACGGGCAGGCCTCTTGTAAAAATCGCGCTGCAGCGGATCCACACCGGCGTTAATCACGATCAGACTGCGATTGGAGGAAAACTCAAACGAAAGTGCGCTTGCATGGTTCGCCCTACCATTAGCCCCCATCACGGGTTTACCCATATCAGCAATTAGAACGCTATCGCCTGCCCCAAGTCGGCGATATCCGCTTTGAGGTGCAACCTCGCCCACCGCACCATTTGTCTTATCGTTACGAAGGACCGCGGCAACAATTTCGCTCCGGCCGATACCTCCACCATGAAAATGCGCTATCCTGCCATCGCTATGCCTAAAAAACCGGAGCCGTGGAAACATTCGGTCAACGGCACGTTTCAGTTCAAGGGGAACCGGTTTTGCGGCCGCAATATAGAGCTGAATGAGAGGCAACAAATTGACCAAAATATCAGTCAATGCATCTGGATTTCGGCTTATGTGACCGCCATCGGGAAGAATTTGTATTTTTAGCTGTTTCTCTAGATGAGCTCCAGCCCGGCTTATCGTTGCAGCACTTGTGGGCAAGGCAAGTGACGTAAATGCCAGCGCCATACGAACATGCAAATGTTCAATGGTGTTTTCCATTCCGACAGCACGAATACGCAAATATCGCATCTGGCGCGCCAGCGAAGACATAAACCGCCGATAAAAACCATGGTCGCTGTTCAACAAGATAAATTTTGAATGCTGCAACCAAGCCGTGACGCGCGCTGCACAAATATGCGGTTTCCAAGCGGTCCCACGCATGCGGGCACTATTTTGCGTGATCCAATCACCGATAAGCGCACGCGCATTATCGGCCGCCAATTGTGTTCCGGCGCTTTCGAGGTGTCGAAGCCATGCAAACCGATGTAAATCATCATCCCAAGCGGGCGATGGCGGCACGGCCTTAAAAATCGACGCTCTGCCTGCTTCAACGGTGCGCCCTGAAAAGGTGAACTGGCCTTGATAAATATCGCGTGCAATCAGAGGATCACTTGGTCGAAGACACGACGGCGAGAACAAAACGCGGTCGGGCGCCGTTCCCATAAATCGCAACTGCCACATTGGGCCGGTGCGCAAACGCGCGCAAAATAGGTCCCAGTAATATATTGCTGCTACGCTAAGAAACTTCGGTTTTTTTAAGTCCAGAAATAAGCTCAAGCCGCCAAGCCCCTTAGACACAGTCATCTTACGTTAAACAATTGCTGCGTCGATACAATCGGGAACTGCGATACCTATGTTGCTTATGATACCCGCTTAAATAGGGCTGCAAAAAAGCCATCGAGGCCGCAAAGAACAGGAGAACCCTGCGCCATATCTGCCGGAGTGGTGCGAATAAAACCATGCGGCGTAATGCAGTTTTCAAGACCTCGGCAGGGCGCTGGACTCCATCGCTACCAATTCAAAATTGGCATTTTTGGCTTTAAACGCCAGCGCAACATCTTCGCCCTCCGACGGATCAAGCGAGCAATTTGAAAACACCAACTGCCCACCAATGCTGACAAATTCTGCTGCCTTGTCGAGCATTCGCGCCTGCAAATCGGCGAGTTTTTTGATGTCGTCGGGCGTTTTCGTCCATGGCACATCAGGGTGACGGCGCACAGTGCCCGTGGAAGAGCAGGGCGCATCCAAAAGCACGGCGTCAAATAATGTGTCGGGCGCATAATCAAAAAGACTGGCAACAATGGTCGTCACGCAGCTGCTCAATTTGAGACGCTCAAGGTTTGAGTTAAGGCGCTTGAGGCGGTTTGCCGACATGTCGAGCGCTGTGACGGAAGCGCCAAGCGCTGCCAGTTGCGCAGTCTTACCGCCCGGCGCCGCACAAAGATCAAGCGCGCGCTTGCCCGTCAAATCATTAAATAGCTTTGCGGGGATAGAAGCTGCTGCATCTTGTACCCACCATGCCCCCTCCTCAAAACCCGGTATCAACGGAATATCGATATCTGAAGCACCGCGCCGCAACGATCCGATGGGCAACACCGTAGCGCCAATCGCCTGAGCCCATTCATCGGCCTCACGCGGATTTCGCACCGTAAAATCAAGCGGGGCTTCCAAGCGATGCGCCGCCTCGATTTGCGCGGCTTTTTCATCGCCATATATCTCGATCAACCGATTGGAAAACCAGCCGGATGAACGCGGCGGGGTTTGAGAAATCTTAGCAAGGATCTTTTCTTTCGAGCGAACTGTCCGGCGCGTCACAGCGTTGACTAAAGGCGCAAATCGCTTGAGGCGCGGATCAGCGTTGGCCGATTCGACAGCCAAATCAACCGCACTGTGATCTGGCACATCTAAAAACAAAATTTGCGCCAACGCGACATGAAGCACCGTTTGCAATGCAGTTGCCCCAGCGGGGAGCGGTTTTTCAATCAGCGAAGAAAGCACATCGGCTATATCGGCCCGGTAGCGCAAGGCCACCATCAGTATGGCACGCAGCAGTGCGCGGTCGCGTCCATCCAAGCTCAAATAATGCGGATGGCCATGGTGCTCATCGGTCAGCGCATCAAATGACGTATTGGTTTCGATGATCGCGCCAAGCAGTCGGTGTGCCGTTCGCCGCGTCGCCAATCCAGGCTTGTCATCGTTGGCCCCTTGAGCTTTGAGAGTATCATTTTTAGGTCGAGTAGGATTGATGGCGGAACGATTACGTGCGCGCACCTCATCACGGCGCGAAGAATTCAATGCTCATCGCCTTCACCATTACCATTACCGCGACCCCAGGGCTGCGAAGAAGAATTGCGCCGCGCCCCTATTTTTGGAAGCCCGGATGAACCACGCTCGCGGTCAGAGCCCCGTGTCTCTAAAATGGCATCCTCTTCTTCTGGTTCATCGGCCTGTACGTCTTCCAGACGAGGCATTTCCTGAAATTCAGGCACCATTTTCATCAACGCATCAATACGGTTTTGTGTCGCCGGGTGCGTTGAAAAGAGCGGATCGGCGCCCGTGCCATTCAATGGATTGATAATAAACATATGGGCGGTTGCCGGATTGCGCTCAGCACTTTCATTGACAGTTCGGCCCGATGCGTTGGCAATTTTAGCAAGGGCGCTGGCCAGCCATTCCGGCCGTCCGCAAATTTCAGCGCCGCGCCGATCGGCAGAATATTCGCGCGTGCGGCTGATGGCCATCTGCACAAGACCTGCTGCCATCGGTGCAACAATCATGGCAACTAAAACACCGATAAATCCAAATGGATTGTTGTTATTGTTGCGCCCGCCGAAAAACATCGCAAAATTGCCGAGCATAGAAATCGCGCCAGCCAAAGTTGCCGTTATGGTCATCGTTAAAGTATCGCGGTTTTGGATGTGGGCGAGCTCATGGGCCATCACACCCGCCACTTCTTCCGGCGTGAGTACGCTGAGCAAACCTGTGGTCGCTGCAACCGCCGCATTTTCTGGATTTCGCCCCGTGGCAAAAGCATTGGGCTGATCTTGCTTGATGATGTAGACGCGCGGCATAGGCAAACCAGCATTTCGCGCCAAATCCTGCACCATGCTATAATATTCCGGCGCAGAATTCATGTCCACCTCTTGGGCATTGTGCATTTTCAGCACCATCTTATCGGAGTTCCAATAGCTGAACCCATTCATGGCAATTGCGACCATAAGCGCGATCATCATGCCGCCAGTGCCGCCAATCATAAAACCGATACCCATGAACAGGACCGTCATGAAGGCGATAAGCATTGCTGTTTTTACAAGGTTCATATTCTATGCCTCAGATAAAATTGACCGTTACGGTCGCACTCTCAATTATATGCCTATATAGTGTGGTTGAGATAGTAAATTTTCAATGGCAAAAAATATGACAGAAGAAAACCAAACCCCTCAATCCGAATTGGCACCATTACGCAAATTCGAAGACTTGCCTGCACCGGCACAACGCGCGCTCAAAGAGGCGGAAGAACGGCGGCTAAAGCTTGCCGCAAAAACTGCTGAACGCGCCAAAGAAGTTGGCGGTCGCGGCGGCGAAGACCCTGCCCGATTTGGCGATTGGGAAGTCAAAGGCATCGCCATAGATTTCTAAATGATCGTCGTTCCAAAACAGGACAGATTTGTTAATCGCTGTCCGGTTTCAGCAACATCGTTGTCGGTCATTAACACTTACTCTATTCTCACACAAAAATTGCGCTTAGTGGCTTAAGAGTTGATTAACCAAGCGGTAGGCGACAAAAGCACAATTTCAAGCACTTAGGACATCTAGCCCAGATGCCTGCCTGAACTTTCAATCCATGGCACACCCCATGCAATGCTCCCAGCACAAATGAACGTGCAGGAGCATTGTTATGTCAGTCATATCAAATTGGAACACATCACTTAAGCAAACCATAAGCCGTTTCAAAAAAGACGAACGCGGTCAGTTCGCGATTATGTTTTCTGTCGCCAGTATTGCCATCGTTCTTTCGGCAGGCGTGGCAGTCGATGCCGCGCGATTATATGCTGCAAAATCTAAACTTGATCAGGCCGTGGATGCTGCGATTTTGGCAACAACGCGCGATTTAACCACCGGCAAGATCGCCACCGCAGATGCAAAACAGGCGGTAACAGATTTCTTAATGGCCAATATTGATGCAAACGGCATTACGGGATCAAACGTAGAAATAAATGAGCCTGTCATCGATAAGGTGAACAAGACAGTCGCCGTTGAAGCGCATCTGATGCTGCCTATGACACTCACTGCCATTGCAGGCCACAATGAACTCAAAGTCGCCAGCAATGCAAAGGCGCAATACAATGACGAGCGCATAGAGATTGCCATGGCGCTCGATGTGACCGGTTCGATGGGGTCGCCCATCGCCGGTGCAGCCAGCAAAATGGCAGCGTTAAAAATTGCCGCTAGTGATGCAATCAATTCACTTATTCCGGCAGGCACAACGTCAAACCGCGTACGCATCGGCCTTGTACCCTATTCGGCAACGGTCAATGTCGGCTCTTATTTATCGGCGATCAACTACACGGGCACATCGATGGGCTGCGTTGCCGAACGAACAACGTCCAAAAGATATTCCAATGACAAAACCACCTATGGCCACCCCGTATTTGGTTTCGCCAGCGGTCCTTCAAATGGTAATTGCCCCAGTGCTAAAATCGAGCCGATGACAAACAATAACGCAGCTTTGACCGCAAAAATCGCAAGCTTGACGCCAAATGGATACACCGCCGGTCATGTTGGCATTGCTTGGGCGCAATATATGCTCTCATCGAAATGGAACGCTGTTTGGCCAGGCGACAGCAACACCGGCTCAGATGCTGCACCGGCGAGCGATACAAAGACGAGAAAATTTGCGATCATCATGACGGATGGCCAGTTCAACACGTTTCTGTCCGATGGCAGCAGTGCTGGAAGCGGCGCGGCCAATTCCAACCTATATGCAAAAAATCTCTGCAAAAACATGAAAGACGGCAACATTAAAATCTTCACGATTAACTTTGCTGGAGGCGCGAGCGCCGAAGACTTGATGAAGAAGTGCGCTTCACCAAACACGCCAACCGAGCAATTTTTCTTCAACGCTGATAATGGCGCAGAACTCAAAGCAGCATTCGATGCTATTGCGAAATCGATTACAACACTGAAATTGATCGGTTAAACAACTCAAAAATGAGGGCCACTCCTTGTTGAAAAGAGTGGCCCCGCAATTCCGTCTACCGGCTGGTTTCAACCATCGAGCACTGAAGCGCTCTATTCTGATATCGCAAAGACATCAGTTTCCGGCGTCGGATCATTCAAACTCTCAGAGGCTGCTCCGAGAGGTAAACATCCGCACAAACCGAGCCGTCTTATTGGAACCACTGATCATCGGATCACCTCCTTTCGTTAATTGAACACAGCCCAAGTCTGTTTCAATTTATAAGATTTGCCAAGCCTATAATCACAACCGAGCAGATAAATTGCCGTTAAAACAGATGGCCACTTATGCCTGAAAATAAAAAACGCCGCAGTTTCCCGCAGCGCTTTTATAATACTATCTTCAAATCACTTTTTGTTTTGGCGGTTTGCGATCAAATCATCGACAACTGTTGGATCGGCCAGCGTTGACGTGTCACCCAAAGCACCAAAGTCATCTTCGGCAATTTTGCGCAAAATACGCCGCATAATTTTGCCGGAGCGCGTTTTTGGCAGGCCAGGCGCAAACTGTATTTTATCGGGCGTTGCAATCGGCCCAATTTCAGTGCGCACATGTTTAACCAGCTCTTTGCGCAAGTCATCGCTTGGCGCGCCGCCTTGCATCAAAGTCACATAAGCATAGATGCCTTGGCCTTTGATGTCATGGGGATAGCCCACCACTGCGGCTTCCGAAACCGCATCATGGGCCACAAGCGATGATTCCACTTCCGCCGTTCCCATGCGGTGGCCTGATACGTTAATGACGTCGTCTACGCGGCCGGTAATCCAATAATAGCCGTCTTCATCGCGCCGACACCCATCACCAGTGAAATATTTGCCCTTATAGGTGGAAAAATAGGTCTGAATAAAACGCTCATGGTCGCCATACACCGTGCGCATTTGGCCGGGCCATGAATCCGTAATGCACAGATTACCGTCGGCAACGCCGTCAAGCACGACGCCTTCATTATCAACCAATTGTGGCTTTACACCAAAAAATGGCCGTGTTGCCGAACCCGGTTTCAAATCGGTTGCCCCCGGGAGCGCTGTAATCAAGACACCGCCCGTTTCGGTTTGCCACCAGGTGTCAACGATTGGGCACTGCTTTTTGCCAACGACATTATAGTACCATGACCACGCTTCGGGATTGATCGGCTCGCCGACAGAGCCGAGCGTGCGCAGAGATTTTAGCGATGCTTGTTTAACGTAATCATCACCCGCACCCATTAGAGAGCGCAAGGCTGTCGGCGCGGTATAAAAAATGTTGACCTGATGCTTATCGCACACATCCCAAAAGCGCGATGGGGTCGGATAATTCGGGACGCCCTCAAACATTAGCGTGGTGGCGCCATTGGCCAGCGGGCCATAGACAATATAGCTGTGGCCGGTAACCCAGCCCACATCTGCCGTGCACCAGTAGACATCGCCCTCGTGATAATCGAACACATATTCATGTGTCATCGAGGCATAGACCAGATAACCGCCCGTCGTGTGCAGCACGCCCTTTGGCTTGCCCGTTGAGCCCGATGTGTACAAAATAAACAGCGGGTCTTCCGCCTTCATTTTGGCAGGTGGGCAATCGGGTTTGGCTTTGGCGACGGCCTCATGATACCAAATATCGCGGCCCTCAAACCACTCGATTTTGCCTGCTGTGCGCCGAACGCACAAAACGTTTTTCACGTTAACACCATCGCGTGCCGCAATTTCAACGGCCATATCCGTGTTTTGTTTCAGCGGCACTTTTTTGCCGCCGCGTAGACCCTCATCGGCCGTAATCACAAATGTGCTCTCGCAGCCCACAATACGCCCGGCCAAAGCGTCGGGAGAGAACCCGCCGAACACGATGGAATGGATGGCACCGATGCGGGTGCAAGCCAGCATTGCATAGGCCGCCTCCGGGATCATCGGCATGTAGATGGTAACGCGGTCGCCCTTCTTGACGCCCTGCTTTTTCATCACATTCGCGAGACGGCAAACCTGATCGTAAAGCTCGTTGTACGTGATTTTTTTATCATCATAGGGATTGTCACCCTCCCAAATGATGGCGACTTGATTTCCCCGTTTTTTCAAATGGCGATCAATGCAATTATAAGAAACGTTTGTTACGCCATCTTCAAACCATTTGATGGAAACTTTTCCTTCAAAACTCGTATTCTTAACCTTTTTGAAGGGCGTGAACCAATCAATCCGCTTGCCATGTTTGCCCCAGAATTTTTCTGGATCTTTGATGCTTTGCTTGTACCATTTTTGATAGGTTGCATCGTCGATTTTAGCGCGCTCTTTGACCGCCGGTAAAACCGGATAGATGTTATTTGGCATGAATTTTCCTCCTAAACGGCGATACCGCAGATTAATTTAGCGCGCAACAACGCCTCTCGTGGCCTTTTACGTGAACTCAAAGGCCTCGTAAATTAGACCAAGGGCTCCCAATACCTCCAGCTCTTTAACAAAATAGCTAAAATTCTAAGTTTTTTACGTTACAAAACGTAACGAAGTTTGATTGGTGCGTTGCACAATAAACGCTTATGCAACCGCGAGTTGGAAGAGCTACGTGAACATCGCGCAGCTCTTTTGCATTTTAAGCGGTAAATTACATCGCATTTTAACAAACGGGACGTCGTATGAACTGGTCATTTTTAACGCACAATAAAGTGCGTGCAGCCTTTATTTACTTCTTTTCTTTTATGGCACTAATTTCGATTTCTACGGCGACCAATGCTGGCTCTGCGAGCGTCACGCCGACAAATCCTTGGCATGCAATCACTGACTTTGAGATGGACCCCGATCACGGTCATCTTTACCGCGAGGCGTCGCCCTTTGACGATCTCAATCAATTGCAACTGGCCGCAATACCAAAGGGTCAGCGCATCCATTTCAATGCACCTTCAAAATGTGTGCCGGCTCGGCTCAAAAGCGTCTTGCGGAATGTGGCTGCCAAGTTTGGGCCCATCACGGTCAATTCTACCTATCGTAGCCCTGCCAAAAATCGCAAGATCGGCGGCCGCTCCAAGTCATTGCACTTAAGCTGCGCAGCGGTTGATTTTCGCGTACATGGAAGCACGAATGGCGTGTTGAACTACCTCAAGAACCACAGCCAAGTCGGTGGATATAAGCGGTATCGCTCGGGCTTTTACCATATCGATACCGGCCCAAAACGCACTTGGCGGTGAGTAGGGCTGATCTGGATATAGTGTCCGGCCGCCTATCTTTGCTGGCAGGAAACTGAGTCAAGTCGTTTTTTTAGCTGAAATATTCGGCAACACAAAGCCCAGCGCTGCAATTGCGGCAACGATGACCGCCCAGCCGACATAAATCACACCAATTGAATAGTGCTCTGCGATAAGGCCAACTAAGGCGGGAATAAACAACAATCCCGCATAGCCAAAAGCAGTGATGATGCCGATACCAACAGACGGGCGAATACCGGGATATTTACCCGCTGCGGAAAACAACACAGGCACCACATTGGCCATACCCAAACCCGCGACTCAAAAAGCCGAAACAAGCCGTATAAAAATCATTGGCCACACCGCCGATAAGCATGCCGAGCGCCGCCACTGCAGCACTTACGATAAAGGTTTTGCGGTCACCAAAATGGCTTCGTATCCCATCGCCCGCAAACCGCATAAGCGCCATCGTCGCAGAAAATGCCGCAACCGCATAACCGCTGACAATGAGGGGGGATGCCAACTCATTTTTCAAATAAAGCGCGCTCCAGTCAATAATGGTGCCTTCTGGCGCAAAGGAGAGCATCGTCACCACACCCAAAATATAAATGCCAACACTTTTGGGCAGACCAAACGACCCAGATTTGACTTCGGCAATTTCCCGCTCAGCCTCAAACTTTGCATCCATATTATCGTCTGGCATATAGCCCGGCCATGCCCATAGAGCGACCATAAGCGTGATCAACATCACAATTACAGCATGGCCAAGTTCACCGAACCACACGATCAGTGCGCCGCCGGTAAGGCCGCCCACAACGCCGCCAACACTCCACCATGCGTGATAGGATGACATCACCGGACGATCGAGCGCCACTTCAACGGCAACGCCATTGGCGTTCATCGCATTGTCCATGGCTCCTAAAAATATGCCGAGCCAAATGAGGCAGAGCGCAGTTACAAAAACAGAAGGTGCAAGAGTAATCAGAACCAGTGACGGTGCCAACAAAATCGATGTCCAACGGATAACGAGAACCGACCCTATTTTTGTAACAAGCCAAGCACCGCCAATCAGCGCAACCAAAGCGCCCACACCAAATAATATAATCAGCTGGCCGAGCGCAGCCTCGGAAATGCCAAGCCGTTCAACCATAACCGGGATTTTCGGCGCCCAATGCCCAACATTGAGACCATTGGCGAAGAAAGCCGCATTAACCGATATTTTTGCTCGGCGCAGATCACCGTCCATCATGCACTAAACACCAAACACCACCAGCAAATCTTTTGCATCAATCTGATCGCCCGCCTTGATCAACACTTCGGCAATTTTGCCATCGCGCTCGGCGTGGATCGCGGTTTCCATTTTCATTGCTTCTATGGAACAGATGACATCGCCCGCCATAACATCTTGCCCCACACTGACCGCAAGCTGCGATATCACGCCCGGCATCGGTGCGGACACATGGGCATCATTGCCGACTTCAGCTTTGCGCCGCGAGAACGAACCCTCCGCCCCATGGGCACGGTCTGGCACTTTGATCCGGCGCGGCTGGCCGTTAAGCTCAAAGAACACCGTGCGCATACCCTTGTCATCGGTCTCACCAATGGCCAGACACCGCACAACCAGTGTTTTGCCTTTTTCGATTTCAATCAGCACTTCATCATTCTGGTTGACGCCATAAAAATATACGGGCGTCGGCAAGTTTGACACCGGGCCATATTTGTTTTGCGCCATCGCAAAATCGGTGAAAACTTTCGGGTACATCAGGTAAGACGCAAATTGAAACTCATCGATTGTGCGACCAAGCTTTTCTTCGATTTCCGCACGCAGCGTATCTAAGTCCGCGGGAGCCAAAAGCGAACCCGGCACATCCGTGTAAGGCACTTCGCCTTTCAGAATTTTTGCTTGAATATCTTTTGGCCAACCGCCCGGCGATTGCCCCAGATCACCGCGCATCATCGACACAACGGATTCTGGAAAGGCGATATCTTTGGCCGGGTCTTTCACATCATCCACAGTGATATCTTGGCTCACCATCATCAGCGCCATATCGCCAACAACTTTTGACGATGGCGTGACTTTAACAATGTCGCCAAACATCATGTTCACATCGTGGTAAGCGCGCGCCACTTCGTGCCAGCGGCTATCCAATCCAAGTGAACGCGCCTGCGCCTTCAGGTTCGTGAATTGACCGCCGGGCATTTCATGCAGGTAAACCTCTGACGCAGGGCTTTGGCTGATTGATTCAAAAGCGGCGTATTGTTCGCGCACCGCTTCCCAATAGAACGAAATCTTGCGTATCCATTCGGCGTCCAACCCGCTGTCACGCGGCGTGGCGCGCAGCGCTTCAACGATTGAACCCAGACACGGCTGCGAGGTATTGCCCGAAAACGCATCCATCGCCGCATCAATGGCATCAACGCCCGCATCGACCGCCGCCAACACCGTTGCCGCCGCAATGCCTGATGTATCATGGGTGTGGAAATGGAGAGGTAAGTCCGTCGCCTCGCGCAAGGCTTTAAAAAGCTGTGTTGCGGCGGCAGGCTTTAACAGACCCGCCATGTCTTTAAGGGCAATCATATGCGCGCCCGCTTTTTCCAGTTCTTGCGCAAGGCCGACATAATATTTGAGGTCATATTTTGGCCGCGCCGAATTCAACAAATCGCCCGTATAACAAATTGCCGCTTGGCAAATCTTGTTCTCTGCACCGATTGCGTCCATCGACACGCGCATATTGTCGACCCAGTTCAAACAGTCGAACACGCGGAACAGATCGATGCCGCCGCTTGCCGCTTGTCGAACAAAGTGCTTGACCACATTGTCGGGATAGTTGGTGTAGCCAACGCCATTTGCGCCGCGCAGCAACATCTGCAGCAAGATATTCGGCGCTTGCTCGCGGATCAGCGATAGGCGCTCCCACGGATCTTCGGTTAAAAACCGCATGGACACATCAAATGTCGCACCGCCCCAACATTCCAGCGACAAGAGTTGCGGCAAAGCCCTAGCGTAGCTGCCAGCCACCGCAACAATATCATGCGTGCGCATCCGCGTTGCCAGCAAACTCTGGTGGCCATCGCGCATGGTGGTGTCGGTGATCATCACATGTTTTTGATCGCGCAGCCACGCCGCAAAACCCTCTGGCCCCCGCGCCTCTAAAATCTGCTTTGTGCCATCTTGCACTTTGCCGCCCACCCACGGCACGATGGGCAGCGGGCTTTCGGGATTGGGCGCCGGACGGCCTTTGGTTTCAGGATGGCCATTGACCGAGACATCAGCAATGTAAGTCAAAAGCTTTGTCGCCCGGTCTTGGCGTTTTACTTGCGCAAAAAGTTCCGGCGTATTGTCGATGAACTTCGTGGTGTACTCGTTCGACTTGAAAAGCGGATGTCCGATGATAGCCTCAAGAAAAGTCAAATTCGTCGCCACACCGCGAATACGAAACTCACGCAGCGCGCGGTCCATACGCGCGATGACTTCTTCTGGCGTTGGTGCCCAAGCCGTGACTTTTTCCAGCAGCGGATCGTAGAACCGTGTGATCACCGCACCCGAATAGGCCGTGCCCCCATCAAGGCGAATGCCAAACCCCGTCGCGCCGCGATAGGCGGTGATGCGGCCATAGTCGGGAATAAAATTCTGCTCGGGATCTTCGGTTGTGATGCGGCACTGCAGCGCGTGACCATTAAGCTTTATGTCCTCTTGTGCTGGAACACCTGATTCCGGTGTGCCAATAACATGACCTTCAAGAATGCGAATTTGCGCTTTAATAATATCAATGCCGGTGACTTCTTCGGTGACCGTGTGCTCCACTTGCACGCGCGGATTGACTTCGATGAAGTAAAATTCACCGGAATCCTTATCCATCAAAAACTCGACCGTGCCTGCACCGATGTAGGATGTTGCGTTGGCAATTTTCAAACCATAGTCGGACAAAACTTTGCGCTGATCCCAATTGAGATAAGGCGCAGGCGCGCGCTCCACCACTTTTTGGTTGCGGCGCTGGATCGAGCAATCACGCTCCCATAGGTGCACCGCGTTCCCATGGGTGTCGCCTAGAATCTGCACTTCCACATGGCGCGCATTTTGCACCAGCTTTTCAAAATAAATTTCGTCTTTGCCAAACGCCGCTCGCGCTTCACGTTTGGCTTCGAGCACGTCATTTTCAACTTCGTTTTCGCTAAAAATCGCGCGCATACCGCGCCCGCCGCCGCCCCACGAGGCTTTGAGCATCACCGGATAGCCGATTTCCCTCGCAATCCGTTTGACCTCTGCCATATCGTCTGGCAACGCCTCTGTCGCAGGAACCACGGGCACACCCGCTGCAATGGCCAGATTGCGGGCCGCCACTTTGTTGCCGAGCGAGCGCATGGTTTCGGGCTTGGGGCCGATGAATATAATCCCCGCCTCTTGGCAAGCATCGACAAATTCGGGGCTTTCGGACAACAGGCCATAGCCCGGGTGGATTGCGTCCGCACCTGAAATCCGCGCCACACGCAGCACTTCGTCAATCGATAAATAGGCTTCGATTGGGCCCATATCTTTGGCCAAGTGCGGACCACGCCCCACTTGATAGCTTTCATCGGCTTTAAACCGGTGGAGGGCCAGTTTGTCCTCTTCGGCCCAAATCGCTACCGTTTTTATCCCAAGCTCATTGGCCGCACGAAAAACGCGGATGGCAATTTCAGAACGATTTGCAACGAGAATTTTCTTGATAGCCATGGCGCAATCCTTGTTTTCTTAGCAGTTGCAAAAATCATAAAGAAATTATGGTGCAGTGCAAACAAATTGATTAGTCCGCTTCGCGTTTGACTTGAAACATCAGCTATCACCTAACGCGCCCAAATCTATGATTTCAGAACGGCGTTTGGTGATCCAAGTTTAACGCGAAACGCTTTAGTCCGTTTCCGATGACTGTGCCCAGAGATTGATATCTTCCTCTTTGGCGATTGCATCGATACGGCTTAGTTCGTCTTCTGTGAAATCTAGATTTTCAACCGCGCCCACGCAATCAATCACTTGGCCTGGCTTTGACGCACCGATCAGCGCCGTCGTTACGCGCCCACCGCGCAGCACCCATGCGAGCGCCATTTGCGCCAATGTCTGCCCACGCGCCTGCGCCATATCATTGAGCTCCTTTACGCTTTCGAGCGCGCTTTTGGTGAGCATAGACTCAAATAATGATTTGCCTTGGGCGGCGCGGCTGCCCGCTGGAATACCATTTAGATATTTCGTGGTCAAAATACCTTGAGCCAGCGGCGTAAACGCGATGGAACCAACTCCCAGATCGTCCAGCGTATCCAGCAGGCCATCGGCCTCCACCCATCGATTGAGCATATTATAACTTGGCTGATGAATAAGACACGGCGTGCCCAAATCGTTGAGTATTTTTACCGCCTCGCGGGTGCGCTGCGAATTATACGAGGAAATCCCCACATAAAGCGCCTTGCCGGACCGAACGATTTGATCGAGCGCGCCCATGGTTTCTGCCAGCGGCGTGTTGGGATCAAAGCGGTGCGAATAGAAGATATCCACATAATCAAGACCCATGCGCTTTAAGCTTTGATCGCACGAGGCAATGAGATATTTGCGGCTGCCCCACTGGCCATAGGGACCCGGCCACATATCATAGCCAGCCTTCGATGATATAATCAGCTCATCGCGATAGCCGGCAAAATCGGTGCGCAGAATTTCGCCAAAGGCTTCTTCGGCACTTCCTGCAGGGGGGCCATAGTTATTGGCTAAATCAAAATGCGTGATCCCATGATCAAACGCCGTCTGACACATGGCACGCTTTATTGCGTGCGGCGTGTCGCCGCCAAAATTGTGCCAAAGACCAAGCGATACGATCGGCAACTGCAAGCCCGAACGGCCACAATATCGATATTTCATTTTTTCATAGCGGTTCTCAGCGGGCCTGTAGCGCATCGATTTATCCTTCGGATAGAAACTTTGTTATTGATGTCTATCATTCCATGGACCTGCGTAAAGGCAAGCCGCTAAATAATGGCGCCAAACTGCCAACCTTCTTGACTCTTTGGGTATTTGCGACCATAGGGGCTCCGTTGGCGCGGCATGGTTCGCGCCGCACGCTATTTGTGCGGCATCATGTTAGTCAACGACATAACCGGAACGACTTATAAAAAGACGGCCTGCGTATCGTCAAATACGTAAGAGCTGGAATGAACACGAAAGGAAAAACGATGTTCGCAGTCATAAAAACCGGCGGCAAGCAATACCGCGTAGTCGCTGATGACACCCTTAAAGTCGAACTTCTTCAAGGCGAAGAAGGCTCGCAAATTATATTCGAAAACGTTCTTATGGTCGGCAACGGCGCAGAAGTAACGATCGGCGCGCCTGAAGTAGACGGCGCAACCGTGGTTGCTGAAATCGTCAAGCAAGGCCGCGGCCAAAAGGTGATTGCCTTTAAAAAGCGTCGCCGCCAAAATTCGCGCCGCAAGCGCGGTCATCGCCAGTATGAAACAACAGTTTCGATCATTGAAATTTTAACCGGCGGTGCAAAGCCATCGGGCAAAGTGGCTGCAAAGCCAGCGGCAAAAGCTGCGCCTGTAGCCGAAGCTGCTGCCGTGTCAGCATTGAGCGGTCCATTGTTCACGGCGCCAGCTGGCGAAAAGGACAAGCTCACAAAAATCAAAGGCATCGGTCCTGTTGCAGAAGGCCAGCTTTACGAGCAAGGCATCACAACATTTGCGCAGATCGCCGCTTTGACAGAAGCTGAAATTGCAAAAGTGGACGAGTATATGCCGTTCTCTGCCGCTCAAATCACGGATTGGCAGGCTCAAGCAAAAGAGATGATCAAGAAGTAATTGCTACTTTTAATCTAATCTTGAAAAATACGAGCAAAACGCTCATAACGATTTTAATCTGCTCAGAAACCATTGAGCAACCAGATCGCGCAAGCGGCAGGAGATAAAAATGGCACACAAAAAAGCTGGCGGCTCGTCACGTAACGGTCGCGATTCAGAATCAAAGCGCCTCGGCGTTAAAAAGTTTGGCGGCGAAAAGGTCATCCCTGGCAACATTCTTATTCGTCAGCGTGGCACGACGTGGCACCCAGGCGTTAATGTTGGCATTGGTAAAGACCACACACTGTTTGCAAAAGCTGAAGGCGCAGTTGAGTTTCGCAAGAAAGCCAACGGCCGCACCTTCGTGTCTGTAATGCCAATGCAAGAAGCAGCAGAATAATAGCCGGACTTTGTGAACCCGGTGCTTAATTACCCGGGTCATTTGATTAGAATGTGAAGGGGAGTTGAGCACCAAGTTCAACTCCCTTTTTGTTTAAAAATTGGCCGAAAAATTATGATCGCGCATATAAATACATCGCCTAAAACTCGGATTTTTGATCTCGAAACGCCTGTCCTGGAAACCGGACGATTGGTTATGCGTCCGCCGCACCGTGAAGATATCGAGGACCTAGCGATCATCGCCAATGACCGCGCGATTGCTGAGATGACGTCGCGGATGCCACATCCCTACGGCACGAAAGATGCCCTTGAATTTATAGAGGGTTTTGAAAATGGGAATTATGAAGGTTGCATTTATGCCATCACCCAAATCGATACCGGCCGCTTGATCGGAATGGGTGCCGTTGAAAACCGCACGCGTTTCGGTGGCATTGAAATTGGCTACTGGCTGGGCAAATCCTACTGGGGCAAAGGCTATGCGTCCGAAGCTGCAAGCGCGCTGGTTGACCTCGCATTCCGTGTTACAGATACAGCGAAAACCTTTGCCGCCTGCCGTACAAACAACCCAGCTTCACGCAAAGTGCTGCAAAAACAAGGCTTTCAGTTCATCGGCCTCGATGAAATGGACACTCTCACGGCTGGACGCGTACCCATCGAACGTCATGTGCTCGAGCGGGAGATTTGGCTGCTTAAAAAAGCGGAAGAAGTGACATATTCATCCAAGGAATAGAGCAGTCCAGCTGATCTAACCTCAAGTTTTATTCGTAAGCGAAAACAAGAGGAGAGTTACATGTCACTATTTCGCGCCACTGCCTTCGCCTTGTCCATTGTTGCGGCAAGCATCGCCCCAAGCGCAGCAAAAGATTTGCGCCTTGAGGATTTCTTTAAGGGAAATACCACTGCCACCGCATCTTTTCGGGCGATTACCGGTCTTGAGCGTAATTTTACCGTCAAATTGCACGGCGGCTGGAATGGTAAGACCTTGGTACTGCGCGAAGACTTTGTCTACGACGACGGCGAGCGCGATACCAAAACATGGCGTTTCACCAAAACCGGGTGGAACACTTACAGTGGCACGCGCGAAGATGTTGTCGGTGAGACCACTGTGTCTGTTATCGGCAATAAGGGCTATTTTAATTATCTCGTCGATCTTGATCCAGGCCCTGCCAAAAACATCGTGCGTTTTTACGACACGCTGACTTTGAGCGCCGATGGCAAAACATTGGCCAACACAGCGCGCGTTTTCAAAGGCCCGTTGCAAGTGGCAAAAGTGCGCGTAGACTTTAAGCGCTAGACATCTGATTTCAGTCGACCTGACGAACAGCACCCTTTGCGGCGGACGTCGTCATGGCAGCGTAAGCCCTAAGCGCCGTGGTGATTTTGCGCGGCCGCACTTTTGCTGGCTTCCATCCCATCGCATCGCGCGCCACCCTACGGTTTGCCAAGACCGCATCGTCTACCGCAAGATTGATCACGCGGTTTGGAATATCGATCTCAATCAAATCACCTTGTTCGACAAGGCCGATTAGTCCGCCTTCTGCTGCCTCGGGCGATACGTGCCCGATGCACAGACCGGACGAGCCGCCCGAAAAGCGACCGTCTGTGACCAGCGCGCAGGCTTTGCCCAGTCCCTTGGATTTTAAGTAAGATGTCGGGTAGAGCATTTCCTGCATGCCGGGGCCGCCGCGCGGGCCCTCATAGCGGATCAGCACGACTTCGCCTTCTTTGACTTTGCCGGTCAAAATACCGGAAACCGCATCATCCTGACTTTCAAATATGTGTGCAGGCCCAGAGAATTTTAAAATCGAATCATCAACGCCTGCTGTTTTAACGATGCATCCTTCTTCAGCCAGATTTCCGAATAAAACCGCTAAGCCACCATCTTTAGAAAACGCATGTTCGGCGTCGCGAATAACGCCTTGTTGGCGATCAAGGTCGAGCTCTTTGTAGCGGCGCGCCTGCGAAAACGCGACCTGCGTTGGAACACCGCCCGGTGCCGCACGGAAAAAATCATGCACTTGGCGATCATTTGTACGCGTCACGTCCCATTCATCCAATGCCGCCGCGAGGTCTTTGGCGTGTACGGATTTGACAGATGTGTCGAGAAGGCCCGCGCGGTCTAACTGACCTAGAATGGACATAATGCCACCGGCGCGGTGAACATCTTCCATGTGCACATCAGCCTTCGCCGGGGCGACTTTGCACAGCACCGGTACTTTGCGCGACAGGCGGTCAATATCAGCCATCGTAAAATCGACCCCCGCTTCATGGGCCGCTGCGAGCAAATGCAACACGGTGTTGGTCGAACCGCCCATGGCGATATCGAGTGTCATCGCGTTGGAGAAAGCCGCAAATGTTGCGAT
Source organism: Ahrensia sp. (assembly GCA_034519905.1). Taxonomy (GTDB): domain Bacteria; phylum Pseudomonadota; class Alphaproteobacteria; order Rhizobiales; family Rhizobiaceae; genus Ahrensia. The sequence continues at coordinate 9,533 of JAXHNY010000009.1, read as the reverse complement.
ATTGCGCGGCAACGCGCTTTCATCATTGTGGTCATAATAACGCTTGGCCAAGTCCACGGCCACGCGGCCAGCTTTTAAAAACAACTTTTCTCGGTCCGCATGGGTTGCAAGTGTTGACCCATTGCCGGGCAACGAAAGCCCCAGCGCTTCGGTCAGACAATTCATCGAATTGGCCGTAAACATGCCCGAGCACGACCCGCATGTTGGGCAGGCCGAGCGCTCAATCTTATCTAGATGTTCTTGGCTAACACTATCATCGGCAGCTGCCACCATCGCATCGACAAGATCAAGCGCATGTTCGTTTTCGCCTAAGAGAACCTTACCCGCTTCCATCGGTCCGCCCGAGACGAACACGCACGGAATATTGAGCCGCAGCGCCGCCATCAACATGCCGGGCGTGATCTTATCGCAGTTTGAAATGCAAACCAGCGCATCGGCGCAGTGGCCATTGACCATATATTCAACCGAATCCGCGATGATTTCGCGCGATGGCAGGGAGTACAGCATCCCATCATGGCCCATCGCGATGCCGTCATCGACCGCAATCGTGTTGAACTCTTTTGCCACGCCGCCCGCTTTTTCGATTTCGCGCGCAACCAATTGGCCCATATCTTTCAAATGCACATGCCCGGGCACAAATTGTGTAAACGAGTTTGCAATGGCGATAATCGGTTTGCCAAAATCACTGTCGCCCATACCCGTTGCGCGCCACAATGCGCGCGCGCCTGCCATATTGCGACCATGGGTAGATGTTTTCGATTTTAATGGCGGCATGATAAATCTCCTGTGAGCGGTAAAAACCACGAGAAAACAAAAGCTGCAAGCCTTAAGCTAAGCATAGAAGTCTTATGCTTAGCAAAAAAAGCCTAAAGCTATACAAACAAGACCTCGCGGTTAAATTTTACGCGCGGTATTCGCCCGTTTTGCGCACATTTCACCCCTCGCACTTTGCGATCACTTGCGCTAAGACCTGCCGAAATAAGTTTACACCACAAAACCGTATTGTCAGTCCCATGAAATTCCTCGATCAAGCCAAAGTATTCATCCGTTCTGGCGATGGTGGCGCAGGCGCTGTCTCATTCCGGCGTGAAAAATTTATCGAATTTGGCGGGCCTGATGGCGGCGATGGCGGGCGCGGCGGCGATGTCTGGGTTGAATGCGTTGACGGCCTCAACACACTGATCGACTATCGCTACGCGCAGCATTTCAAGGCACAGACCGGTGTGCACGGCAAAGGCCGCAATATGACCGGCAAAAAAAGCGAAGATAAAATTTTAAGCGTGCCTGTCGGAACGCAAGTATTTGAAGAAGACAATGAGACGCTGATCTGCGACCTGACCGAAGTGGGCCAGCGCTATCTGCTGGCTAAAGGCGGCAATGGCGGTTTCGGCAATGCGCATTTTAAGTCATCTACCAATCAGGCGCCGCGCCATGCGAACCCCGGTCTTGAAGGTATTGAAAAATGGGTTTGGCTACGCCTTAAGCTGATCGCCGACGCTGGGCTTGTGGGCCTTCCTAACGCAGGAAAATCAACTTTTTTGGCCAGCGTCACCGCCGCTAAGCCAAAAATCGCCGACTATCCCTTTACCACTCTTGTCCCAAATCTTGGGGTTGTGCGCATTGACCAGCGCGAATTTGTACTGGCCGATATTCCCGGCCTGATCGAAGGTGCCCACGAGGGCATCGGCATTGGCGACCGGTTTCTGGGCCATGTCGAGCGCACACGTGTATTGCTCCATCTGGTCTCCGCGCGCGAGGACGATGTGGCTGAAGCCTATAGAATAGTGCGCACAGAGCTTGATGCCTATGGCCACGGCTTGGAGTTGGACAAAAAAGCGGAAGTCGTTGTGTTGTCGCAAATCGACGCTGTGCCAAGTGATGAACGCGATCAAAAAGCCGCACAGCTGAAAAAAGCCTGTGGCAAGGCACCTCTATTATTATCGTCAGCGACCCGCGACGGGGTGGAGACCGTGCTGCGTGCGCTTATGCGCCATATTCAGGCGAGCCACATCGCGGAAATGCCCGATGAAGACGAAGGCCGCTGGGTGCGATAATGTCACCATTTGCTGCCCATAAACGTATCGCTATCAAAGTTGGCTCCGCGCTGTTGGTTGACCGAAAAACTGGTCTTCGCGCTGACTGGCTAAACAGCCTTTGTGCGGACATCGCAAAGCTCCATGCCGCTGGGTGCGAAGTGATGATCATATCGTCCGGGGCTATTGCCCTTGGCCGCACCGTGCTTGATCTGCCACCGCGCGCACTAAAACTGGAAGAAAGTCAGGCGGCGGCGGCCGTCGGCCAAATCGCGCTCGCGCCCGCATGGAATGTGGCGCTCAAAAAGCACGACATCATAACGGCGCAAATTTTGCTGACGCTGGATGATACTGAGACGCGGCGACGCTATCTCAACGCCCGCGCAACGCTTGGCGAATTGCTGCGCCTCAAAGCGATACCGGTCATCAACGAAAACGATACCGTTGCCACCAATGAAATTCGCTACGGCGACAATGACCGTTTGGCGGCGCGCGTCGCAACGATGATGAATGCCGACCTGCTCATCTTATTGTCCGACATTGATGGACTATACACGGCACCGCCAGCAAAAGATCCGGACGCAAAACATTTGCCCATCATCGAAGCGATCACGCCTGAGATTGAGGCCATGGCAGGCGGAGCGGCAAGCGAGTTATCGCGCGGCGGCATGCGCACAAAAATCGATGCGGCGAAAATCGCAACCCATGCGGGCACTGCGATGATCATCGCCAATGGAACCGTCATGAGCCCGCTTTTAGCCCTAGATAATGGTGCGCGTTATAGCCTGTTTAAGCCAGATGCCATACCAACCAGCGCGTGGAAAAACTGGATTGCCGGACAACTTGAACCCCACGGTATCATCGTTATCGACGCCGGTGCGCAAAATGCCTTGCGCAGCGGAAAATCTCTGCTACCGGCAGGCATAAAATCGGTCGAGGGCAATTTCACGCGCGGTGATACCATTGCAATCGTCGTTGAAGGGTCGCGCACGGAAATTGCAAGGGGGCTTGCCTCTTATGACTCGTCCGAAGCAAGCCTGATCGCGGGCAAGAGAACGGCGCAAATCGAAGCTATTTTGGGCTACCCGCCGCGCGCGGCCATGGTGCACCGCGATGATATGGTTTCAATCGGTTCGCGGTAGTTAGAGCGTTTCGCGTTTAACTTGAAACATCAGGTATAACCTAACGCGCCAAAATCTTTGATTTCGGGCAGCGTTTGGTGATTAAAATAAAACGCGAAACGCTTTGATTAAGCTTAGAAATTAAGCTTAACATTTGTTTAATTGGCACAAGGACTTGCGGCCTGACTAAAAATTCCGTTAATGTTTTGTTAATCTTAAAATTATCAGGATCTTGGCGGTTCTTACCTGTGAAGACTTTTAATCATACGAAATCGGTTTTTGTTCTTGGCTACGCCCTAACCTTGATGGCGACCACGCCGCTGCATAGCGCCGAAACTGGTATTCAATTTTCAGCTTATGTGCCGCCAAGCGCCGGTGATTTGAGTTTCGGCCCGCTCAGAGCCTACGCCGAAGGAACCGGCAACGAGGCCGGGCTCCAATTGACCGCCGCCAACCATGGCACGTCGCAAGCAGAGCTTCAGTTTGAGGCATTTGACGGCCATTTCAACAAGGTCAATGATATCGACTTGCCGGAAACCACCACTTTATATCCCGGCGAAAGCCGTCAGTTTCTGGCAATTGTTCCCATTATGGAAGATGTCAAATCCCGCTACCGCATTTGTGCGACGTTGAAGTCACCGAGCCTCAAGCAAACCAAAATGTGCGGCAAATACATTTCGCAAAAACGATAATCACATTTGCTTCGCGTCGATAAATCGCACGCATTGCTCATGGATCGATCAGGGTATAATACCGCGTCAAGAGATCGCAAAAATGAGATCAAAATGTTGACGCGAAATAATACAACTTCCGATGAACAAACCGCTTTGATCTTTACCATGGATCAGATGGGCCAGCATGCAAAGGCGGCCAGCCGCGCACTTGCTATCGCTTCACCGGCTCAAAAAAATGAAGCATTGATGGCCATGGCCAGTGCTATTTTGCAGCACGAAGCTGACATATTAGCCGCAAATGCCATCGATATGGCCAATGGGAGCGATGCAGGCCTAACCACAGCGATGCTCGATCGCTTGGAGCTTAGCCCAGCCCGCGTACAGGCAATCGCGGATAGCATTATCGCGATCAGCAAACTGAAAGATCCCGTTGGGGACGTGATCACCGCATGGGATAGGCCCAATGGTTTGAAAATCGAGCGCGTTCGCACGCCTCTCGGCGTTATCGGCGTGATCTATGAAAGCCGTCCCAATGTCACCGCCGATGCCGGCGCGCTATGCCTTAAATCGGGCAATGCGGTCATCTTGCGCGGCGGGTCAGATTCGGTCAATTCATCGCGCGCAATCCATGCCTGTTTGATTGAAGGATTGGCAAAGGCAGGCCTGCCGGAAACCTGCATCCAGCTTGTGCAAACCACAGACCGCCAAGCAGTTGGCGAAATGCTAAAGGGCTTGAATGGCACGCTTAATGTGATCGTGCCGCGCGGTGGCCGCAGCCTTGTGGAACGCGTGCAAAAACGATGCGCGTGTACCCGTCTTTGCGCACTTAGAAGGCCTTTGCCATATTTATGTCGATGCATCGGCCAATCTGGAAATGACGATCGATATAGTGACAAACGCAAAAATGCGGCGCACAGGCGTTTGTGGCTCAGCGGAAACTCTGCTCGTCGACCGCAAAGTCGCTGCCACCCATCTGATCCCCACGCTGCAAAGCTTAAGCGCAAAGGGCTGCGAAATTCGTGCCACAGAAGAAATCTGTATCGCTTATCCGCCAGCAAAATTGGCGGTGGATGAAGACTGGCGCACTGAATATCTTGATGCAATCATATCGGTCAAAATCGTCGATGGGATCGATGACGCGCTGGCGCATATCAACGAATTTTCATCAAACCATACCGAGGCCGTCATCGCAGAAAATCCTGAAGTGGTGGCGCGGTTTTTCAACGAAATCGACAGCGCAATTTTGTTGCACAATGCTTCAACACAATTTGCCGATGGCGGCGAGTTTGGCATGGGCGCCGAAATCGGGATCGCCACGGGTAAAATGCATGCGCGCGGCCCCGTGGGCGTAGAGCAATTAACGTCATTCAAATATCGCGTGCACGGCACCGGTCAGACACGGCCATAATCAGCATCATGAAAAATGAACTGATAACGGGCGTATCACACAGTCATTTGCGAATGCCCTATGTGGAAAAAGGCATGACCATCGGTCTGTTTGGCGGCTCGTTCAACCCGCCCCATGTCGGCCATGTGCTGGTTTCCGAAATCGCGCTACGCCGTCTTGGCCTCGACCAACTCTGGTGGATGGTAACGCCTGGCAATCCGCTGAAAGATATTTCCGCATTGCCCTCACTGGCAAAACGAATTTTCCTCTCCGAGGCGATCAACCATGATCCGCGCATCAAAGTCACCGGTTTTGAGGCGTCTTACGCCGTGCGATATACAGCGCAAACACTCAATATTATTCGACGCTCAAACCCCGGTGTCAATTTTATCTGGATCATGGGGGCAGACAATTTGGCCTCTTTTCACAAATGGCAGAACTGGCGGCAAATCGCCAAAACGTTTCCCATCGCGGTCATTGATCGCCCCGGCTCTACGCTGTCTTATCTATCCTCGATGATGGCAAAAACTTTTGACTATGCCCGTGTGGACGAAAGCGATGCAACGGCGCTGGGCAGTTTAAAAGCGCCCGCTTGGACCTTTATCCATGGACCGCGTTCACCTCTGTCATCGACCGCGATACGCAACCAAATTTCGCAAAATTCCAAGCCTAAATAGAGTTGAAATCTAATTCCCAAACAGTCTTGAAACTGTTAAGCGTCCATGATTACTTAGCAGCGCGGCAATGCAGATAAACAAACTGTATAACCGTTGTTGCATTTGAAAGGATGAACTTGAGAGCAGCCATTTCCAAGAAGGCAGAATTACCGTCTTCAACCTCTGAAATCAGCGGCAAAGCCACTGCTAAACAGATTTACGATCTCGTCATTGACAGCTTAGAGTCAAGCAAAGCCGTCGATATTAATCCCATCAACATTAAAGACAAATCAGCCTTGGCTGACTTTATGATTGTGGCGTCGGGAACATCCAACCGCCACGTGAACGCGGTGTCCGATCACTTGCTGCGCGCATTAAAAGACAGTGGCTTTGGCAACCCAAAAGTCGAAGGTCTTGCCAACGCTGACTGGGTTTTGGTCGATGCGGGCGATGTGATCATCCATATTTTCCGTCCTGAAGTGCGCGAGTTCTATCAGATTGAGAAAATCTGGTCGGAAGATGCCGAAACGGTGCATTGACACTGTTTTAGCCCAGCCCAACGGACAGAATTAGTGCAAATAAAATTATTTTGCGTTGGGCGACTTAAAGCTGGACCCGAACGGGAACTTGTTGACCGATATTTAGACCGTTTGGCTAAATCTGGTCCACAAATTGGCCTCACATTTGGCGGCACTGTCGAAATCGCAGAAAGCCGCGCGCAGACAGCTGAACTTAGAAAATTGGAAGAAAGTGCGCGATGCCGCGACTTGCTGACCGAAAGCAAGTCAGCGCTGCTGGTGTTTGATGAGCGCGGCAAAGCCTATGGCTCGCGCGATTTTGCTGGTGAAATAGGCCGCTTGCGCGACAGCGGCATGCAAACGCTGGTGGCAGCCATCGGTGGGCCAGATGGCCATGACCCCTCACTTTCTAACCAAGCTGACATGGTCGTTGCGCTTGGAAAGCTGACATGGCCGCACCAAGTGGCGCGCATATTGGTGGCCGAACAATTTTATCGCGCCAGCGCCATCTTGAGCAATCATCCCTATCACCGAGATTAGAACGTTTACTGCCGCGATAATATGTTGGGGTGGCAAGGACGCGCAAATCAGTTACGTATGACCGCAAACAAAAAGGTGTTTGATTCTTGGTATTAAAGCGCATTTTTCTCCGGACGTTTGCGACCGCAGCAATCATGCCGTTGGTTTTGTGTAAATTTGCCTCAGCGCAGGAAAGTGATGCATCCGTTATCCCGCCGGAGCTGCGCGGTAATATTGAAAAAAGTACGCAAGAACTTCAAGACATCCAACAGCAGCGCACCATAACAGAAGCGCGCGCCGCACAATTGGCCGCTGAAGTCGATAAAATCCGCAAAGATCGCGCAAGCATCACCGCCGCGCTTATCCAATCTGCAAAGACAGAGAAAAAACTTGCGGCAGATATTTTTCAATTGACCGAAGACCTCAAATCCCTTGAAGCGCAGCAAGAAGATATTCGCGTGAATTTGTGGGAACGCCGCGCCGTATTGTCGGAAGTGCTCGCAGGGCTGCAACGCATGGGCCTTAATCCGCCGCCAGCCTTGCTCGTCACACCCGAAGATGTGCTCGGCTCTGTGCGCAGCGCCATTTTGCTCAGCGCTGTCGTTCCGCATATGCGCGGAGAAACCGAAATCCTCATCGCCGATATCAACGAGCTTGGCCAAGTAACCGCGAGCATCAAAACTGAAACCGCAAAATTAGACAGCGTGCGCGCAAGTCAAGCCGATGAGCAAGCGCGGCTGACGCTTTTGGTGACAGAAAAACGCAAATTGGAGGCCGAAACGGAAACACAGCTGGCCAGCCAAAATGCCCGCATTGAAGAACTTTTGGCGCAAGCCGAGACCCTTTCGGGCTTTATTACATCGCTGGAAAAGGAAGCTGCAAGGCTTGAAGCTGAAGCGGCTGCAGAAAGAGCGGCGGAAGAACAAACACGATTGGATGAAGAACGCCGCCAGCGTGAGGCTGCAGAGGCGGCAAGGCTTGCCGAACAACAGGCACGCGATGAGGCCGAACGCGCTAAACGCGAAGCCGACGTAGAGGCGCAGCGCGCCGCTGAAAAAGCCCTCGCAGCTGCCGAGGCATCGCGTTTGCAAGCAGAAGAACAACAACGCGAAACGCAAATCGCCATTGATGCAGCCCGTAAGCGCGCAGATCAATTGGCCACAAACCTTCAAAATATTGGCCCAAAAGTTTCTTTCTCGCAGCGCGCGGGACAATTAGCAAAGCCCGTATTTGGTCGCACAATTACCGCATTTGGCGCAGACGACGGATTGGGTGCATCGGCGCAAGGTGATACAATTGAAACCAGTGCTAACGCAATTGTGACTGCGCCCGCGGACGGAAAAGTGCTATATGCGGGTCCATTTCGTGCGTATGGTAACTTAATAATTGTTGACGCTGGTGAGGGCTTCCAATTAGTCTTGGCCGGGATGGAAACAATAGGTGTTTCACAGGGACAATTTGTGCTGGAAGGTGAACCTTTAGGCTCTATGGGACGTATACGATTAGCAAGCGTGACCGCGGCCGCAACGAGAAGTGATAATCCTACGCTCTATGTTGAGTTTAGGAAAAATTCAAAACCGATTGACCCGGCACCGTGGTGGGAACGGGTTGATTCTGGAAGGACTTAGATAAATGTTACGTAAGTTTTCAATCCTTTTTGCTGGCGTTTTTATGGGCGCGGGCGCTGCCGTCATGTTTACCGGTCAACCGGTCATTACAGCCAATGCGGCGGGGAACGAGACATATAAAAATCTCGCGATTTTTGGTGACATATTTGAGCGCGTTCGCAGCAATTATGTCGAAGTGCCTGAAGAAAAGTCTCTCGTTGAAAATGCCATTAACGGCATGCTCTCTTCTCTTGATCCGCATTCCTCTTACCTCAACGCAGATGACGCGGAAGATATGCGCACACAAACGCGTGGAGAATTCGGCGGTTTGGGCATCGAAGTCACGATGGAAAACGAGTTGGTGAAAGTGATCGCGCCCATGTTTGAAAGCCCGGCTGAAGCTGCGGGCGTTTTGGCGGGCGATTTCATCAACAAAATCGATGGCGAAAATGTACGTGGTTTGACGCTCGAACAAGCGGTCGACAAAATGCGTGGTGCGATCAACACGCCTATTGAGCTAGAATTGCTGCGCGAGGGTGCTGATGCGCCCATAGAAGTGACGATCATTCGTGACGTGATAAAAGTGCAGGCTGTCAAATCACGCGTTGAAAATGACGTTGCGTATTTGCGCGTAGTATCCTTTACCCAACAAACCTATGATGATTTGGCCAAAGGTATTGAAAAGCTGACTGCGGAAATTGGCGAAGATAAAATCAAAGGCTATGTGCTTGATCTTCGGTTGAACCCAGGCGGCCTTTTGGATCAGGCAATCAATGTGTCAGACGCTTTTCTTGATAGAGGCGCTATCGTTTCGACGCGCGGACGCGAAGAGCGAGACACACGACGCTTTTCAGCCAAAACGGGTGATCTCATAAATGGAAAACCAGTCGTCGTTTTGATCAATGGCGGTTCAGCATCGGCTTCAGAAATCGTTGCTGGCGCGCTTCAAGATCACAAGCGCGCGACGATTGTGGGAACACAAAGCTTTGGCAAAGGTTCAGTGCAAACCATTATACCA
>JAXHNY010000065.1:0-33724 GCA_034519905.1 Ahrensia sp. | reverse complement strand
AATAGTCTTTTGCGGTCATTTTTGCGGTTCCTCATTTTTAAGATTAACCTACTGCTACACCAACGGGGCAATGAGATCAATACCTATTTTCAATAGATGCTAAAAATTGTAATTTGAAATACTAAACCCCGCTGGGTTCACAATCTATTGCAGCATCCCCACCCATTACCACTACCATCGGCATATCCGCCTCCATATGCACAGCCGTAACCTTCGCCATCACCCCCATCAAATCCATCGCCTTCGCCATAACCATAGCCATTGCCATACCCCCAACCTTCGCCTTCGCTATAGCCATAACCATTATTAGCGCCAGTCCGCCAATCCGGCCCGTCGATTACCCCGGTCATATTGCGACCCCTTCGCCATTGCCATAGCCATTGCCATAGCCATAGCCATTACCATAGCCATAGCCATAACCGGCACCATAGCCACCACCATCGCCAGCGCCATAACCACAGCCATCGCCATAGCCATCGCCATAGCCATCGCCATAGCCATAACCATCGCCATCGCCATAGCCATAGCCGAAGCGACAACCATAGCCACCTTCAATTCCAGTTTCCCAATCAAAAACCTCGACCAAATCGGTCATATTACCGGCCCGTCACTTTAGCCGATATCCAAGCGTTTTCTGCCTCTTTGGTGACAGACGTAACGCCGGTAACACCCTCAAAAACACCATCAGGAAGCGTTGCGCTGACATTCGTGCCGTTATTTGGCCCGATTTCGGCCAAGCCAAAAACACCACCAACAGACGATGGCCAAGAAAGACACATACGCACGTCATGCAGTTTAATTGGGCGCGCATGTTCGTTGTAGGTATATCCAAAAAGGACGGCGCGTTTGTCGGTAAAAACCATGACTGCCTTTTTAGGATGATCCGGCGGTGTCGTTGTCGCGCTCGACCCAAACATTGCAGCGAGTTCTTTTGCCTGACCAATAGTCAAATCATCGATTTTCATTTTTTCATCCTTGCTAAGTTGTTGCGGTTTGCACGTTGACATTGCCCGCTGTTTACGTGATAGTCAAGGGGTAAAATCATGCATGAGGTGCAAAATGGCAAAAATCGAACTAACTCTCACTGACGATCAGAAACAAAAACTGCAAAATGCGGCAGACAAGCGGGCGCTAAAGCTGGCTACTTGGTGCAAAGCGCATCTTTTGCTTGCGGCTGAGGGTAAAAACGAATGACAACGCCAGATAAAATTTGGGTCGACGTAACAAAACAAGGCGTTTTGTGCTCAGAACCGGGTGAGCATAAAGTTGAATACACTCGTTCTGACCTGATCCCTGATATGATTGCGCAGGCGGAAAAACGAGGCAAATTGAATGAGCTTAACGCTCGCAGCCGCTTGGTGCGTAGAAAAGGCGGACACATTTGATGATGTCACTAAAGTGGGCTGGCCTCAGTCTGATAAAGAAAATCTTAAAGGTGCGGCACATGCTTTGCGCAAATATCACCGATTGGCTATAAATGTGAAAAACCAAAATCCGCCTTGTTGGCCCATCTAAGATAATGAGTAAAATGAAATGAAATGGGGCCTTGTAAAATATGCGGCGTTGAAGCTGCGCACGGTTTTCGCCAGCCGGGCCGCAGATCAGATCGAAACAAAAACTGGCACACCCATGCCTGCGCCGTACACCTCAAAGAGGTCGAAGCGTTGTGGCTTAACCACTTACGAATTAATCAATCGCAGGGCCACACGGATGCGCGGAAACAACCGGCCAGAGGCAGTGCGTCTGTATCTGGAAGTTCATCAAAAAATGGTCAGGGAAGTTTATTCTGATGCGCCGAATAGCTAGGGCCGACGAAAACCAAGCTGAAATTGTCGCGGCGCTAAAGTCAATCGGTGCAAGCGTTGCACAATGCCATGCAGTTGGTGAAGGGTTTCCAGATCTATGTGTTGGTTGGCGTGGACATACCTATCTCTTGGAAATAAAAAATCCAAAAAAACCAAAGTCAGATCGACAGTTAACGCCGCGACAGGTTGAGTGGCATAACGAATGGCGCGGTCATGTTGATGTCGTTGAGACAGTTAAGGACGCTTTGGCGGCAATTGGCATACCGTTCAAGGGGACAATATCGTGATAGTTCTAATGGTGCATCAAAATGAGCCTGCATAGCTTCGATCCTGACATCGCCGCGCGGGTCGGTATTAACGCTGCTGTGTTGTATCAAAACATATTGTTCTGGACGCAAAAAAACGCGGCAAACAACAAAAGCATCAGGGACGGGTACGTCTGGACATACAACAGCCGCCGCGCCTTTGCCCAACTTTTCCCATATTTTTCGGAAAGCCAGATCAAGACAGCGATTACGAAGCTGATCGAAAGCGGCCTGTTGTTAAAGGGGGATTACAACCAAGAAAACTACGACAAAACCAACTGGTATGCACTCACCGAAAGCGCCCATTGGATAAATTCCGCCATTGGTCAAAAATCGCCAATGGATTGGTCAAAAATCGCCAATCGATTGGATAAAAATCGCCAACCTATACCAGATAGTAAACCAGTTATTAAACCAGATGGTAAACATTATTATATGGGTGGATCGATTGAACAAATTTCGCCAGACAGGTTTGAAGAGTTCTGGGACCAGTATCCCCATCGGGGAGGTGCTAAAAAGGGGATTTTGGAAGCCAAAAAATCTTGGGCCAAAGCAATCAAGCGCGGGGTTTCTCAATCTGAAATTATTGCAGGCGCCATAAGATACGCTAACGATAACCAAGTTATAAATGGTTACGCAAAAAACCCCGCAACATGGCTAAATCAAGAAGGCTGGACAGATGAAATCGAACCTACCAACAATAACCGGCCAAATGGATCAGGATCAGGTCGAGCAGGCGCTGGAATGGCTAGCGGATTTGCCGCAGTTGCCGCACGATTTGATCCCGGATCAACATGAAATACAAGCTATCGTCGATGCACTGTCTAAGCCCGCGCCCCCCTCATGGATAATGGCCCGTGCAGCCGCCACTCTAAGCCCGTATTATGCCAAGGACATACCGCACGGCATAAGACAGATCGAGGCTGAGGATTGGCTCGCCGCGCTGTCAGGATATCCGCAATGGGCAATCGAACGCGCTTCCCGATGGTGGAAAGGAGAGGACAATCCAGACCGGCGTAAAGCACCCCTAGAAGGTGATATCGCGGCACGTTGCAATATCGAAATGCGAGGCATACGATCAGTTCCAGCGCTTGTTGGTAAATCAAGGTCAGATCAGGGCCAGATATCGGCGCAGCCCGAAGCGCGGATAACCGCCAAGCGCGCTGCCGAAATAATGAAGGAAGCCGGGTTTAATTCTATGAACGGGTATAGGTAATTTATGGGGGAATTATATACTTGACTTCCGATTGTAGATAGGGTAGATATCTACTACAGGCCGGATGAACTGGCCAAAAACAAGGAGTTACATCATGAAAGTTCGCTTCACCCTCTCCGACGTCGCTTTTTGAAGCCCTGCGCGAGTTTCTGCGCCGCCAATCTGAAAGCTGACCTTGATGCAGCGCACTACGCTGAGGGCTTGGTTTCGAAGTGCGAAAACTGGGAAGGCAGTGTGATCTTTGAAATTCGTGGATTTCACACAGCTTCTGGCAATCCGGCGACGATCAGTTTTGCCGATAGCGCCGACTTTGATTACTCGGAACTGGACGACTGACCTATGAGAAAGTCCACGATCAGCACGTTTGAGTTGTTCCAGATGTTCCCGGACCACGAAAGCGCCCGGACCTACTTTGAGCAAAAGAGGTGGCCTGTGGGGGCCATCTGCCCTGCCGGCGGTGAGATTAAGCGTGTTCACGCCCGCAAGGATGGCTTTTACCGCTGCAACGCCTGCCTCAGCGATTTCACGGTGCGGACGGGCACAATATTTGAGCGGTCCAAGGTGCCAGCTGCCCCAAAAATGGCTTTACGCTATGTATCTGCTGGTCACGGCCCGCAAAGGCATCAGCAGTCTGCAATTGGCCAAGCAGATTGGCGTCACCCAGAAAACCGGATGGTTTATGCTGCAACGCCTGCGCGAGGCTTGCGGCCACGACCCGACCAAATTGGCCGGAATTGTAGAGTGCGATTTTCGGCTGAATGACGAGGCGGTCCAGCGCCATACGCTTGATCGGCTCGCCAGCGTGTTTTCTGCCGCCATTGGGCGGCTGACATACAAGGATTTGATCGCATGACAAAAATACTTGCCGCATTGGATGTGATAACCCACGCCGTTTTGTTCTATCGACCTGCGGACAAGGGGCAGGCGGCTGCAACGATTGAGCGCCGCGTGAAAGCGCTGCGCGCCAAGAAAAGAAAGGCGATCAAGATAATCGGGAATCATCTATATAATTCCCATTTCTGGTAAGTACTGCGATCTTTGACTTTAACAAAAACAAGTGCTATTTAACAAAAAAAATTTGGAGTTTAAAATGCCTGCACACGTTGTTTACACAACCGCCATGGATAAAATTACGCCAGTTATCGCCGCACAAGTGCGATCTGCCGAACTTGTAAACGATGGTGCGCGAACCGTTGCCGTAACCCATCGCGGTGATATTATCAGGGTCAAAGCCTTTACAGACGTATATTGCGCCATTGGCGACAACCTAACAGCAAGCCCATCAAACGCATATTTTTTATCCGCCGGTGAAACTGCCGAATTTGGGCAGGTTCAAAACGGTTGGACTGTTTCAATTCAGGCGGTCTAATATGGGTAATCCAAATCCATCACCAGAAACACGTTTTAAGGTTGGAAACGCTGCAAACCCCGGTGGGAAAACAAAAGATCAAAAGCGAAAAGAGATAGAAGCCGCTGAAATGGCCCTTGAATTGCGGCATAAAATGCTATCCGGAATGCTGGAAAAGTTAGAGATTGACAACGATGCAACCAAATTTATCAAAATGGAGTGCTTGCGGCTGATAAAAGACAGCGAGGATCGAGCATACGGATTGCCCAAGGCGATGCTCGCAGGTGAAGATGGTCAAGCACTTCCAGTCAGCATAAAGCTAGAATTTGAATAAAGCTGTTTTCCCGAAATACTTTGAGGAATATTTCAAGCCGTACAGGTACAAGGGGCTTTGGTCTGGTCGTGGCGCTGGCAAATCTCATTCAATGGCAGGCTATGCCGTTGTTAGGGCGGTGAGTGAGCCGGGTTTTAAGCTTGTGTGTATTCGTGAGGTGCAGAGATCAATTGCGGATTCTGTAAAGCAACTGATCGAGGACAAGATAAACGATTATGGTGTTTCGGCATTTTTTAGATCGACCGAAACCGAGATCGTCGGGATAAATGGTAGCCGCATCATTTTTCGCGGTATGCAAAACCACACGGCGGCATCGGTAAAGTCACTTGAGGGTATGGATGCTGCATGGATAGAGGAGGCTCAAACGATTAGCCGAAAGTCGTTTGAACTTTTAACGCCGACTATCAGAAAGCCGGGTTCCGAAATATGGGCGACTTGGAACCCGGATAACCCCAACGATCCGGTAGATGCTTTTTTTCGAAAACAACAAAGCCCTGACATTTTATGTCGCAAAGTTGATATTTCAGAAAACAAATGGTTTCCCAAGGAGCTGCGCGATGACATGCAGCGCGACAAAGAACGTGATATAGATAAATACAATCATGTTTGGATGGGCGGCTACCGATCAATCAGCAACGCGCGAGTGTTTTCAAACTGGAAAGAAGGCGTTCTTAATCCTGCGGAAAATGTTGTTTGGTTCTATGGCGCTGATTGGGGTTTTGCTAACGATCCGACTGCGGCAGTGCGGTGCTGTTTTGTTGGGAATAAAACGCTTTATATCGATGCAGAGGTTTACGAAATCGGGGTGCCTACGGAAAGATTGCCAGATTTCTTGAAGAAACTGCCCGGATCACAGGTTTGGCCAATGCGCGGCGATAGTGCCAGACCGGAAACAATTGATTACTTGCGGCGCAAAGGGTTTTTGAAACTAAGATCAGCGCGAAAAGGACCCGGCTCTGTTGCTGATGGGGTTTCGTTTTTACAAGGGCTAGACATTGTAATTAATCCTAATTGCAAAAACACAATTAAAGAGTTTATGACATATGCTTATAAAACCGATAAGCAAAGCGGCGAGATTCTGCCAATAATCGAGGATGCTAATAATCATGCGATTGATGCTTTAAGATATGCGATAGAAAAAGTGCATAGAAAAGGCGTCATTGTTTCTGAAACTATTTTTGAAAAAGATGAAAAACAGAAATCCGGTTATTATTCCCCGCGCACTTATGTAGCTGATTGGAAAACCATGTAATGACGATCAAAACCATTGAAACATTAAAGCAAATGGTGGAGCAGGCCGAGGAGTTGACGGAATCTGCGCGCCTGATGGCTGAGCGCGATAGTGATTATTATCATCATCATCAATATTCTGCGGCAGAGATCGAAACCCTAAACAGGCGCAAACAACCAATTATTGTAAATAACCGCATTCAGCGAAAAATCGACGCAATGATTGGGATTGAGCAGCAGGGACGCACTGACCCTAGAGCATTCCCTCGCAACCCCCAAGACGCTGACGCCGCAGATGTTGCGACGAAAGCGCTTGTTTACGTCGATGACATTGCACGGTTTGATTTCAAGCGATCCAGCGCTTTTGAAAACCTTCTTGTCGAAGGGTGCGGCGGGGTTGAAGTTATTGTTCAGCAAGATCGCGGCATGTTTGAGGTGGAGATTAACCGGATCAGATGGGAAGATGTTTTCTACGATCCATACAGCCGCGAAAAGGATTTTTCAGACGCAACCTACATGGGGACTAGAAAGTGGATGTCAGTTGACGCCGCTTTGTCGATTTATGCCAATGTCTATCAAGGTGAAATGAATATTGAGGAATTGTTAAGCCAAGGCGTATCGTCGGGCAATTCAAGCACGACATATGATGACAGGCCACAGAATAAAAGCGCTTATTCTTGGTTTGATCCAAAACAAAAGCGCATTCGCATTGCACAGATGTATTACAAAAGCGGTGGCATTTGGTATTTGTCAATTTTTTGCGGCACAGGAGAAATATTTAATCAGGTTTCACCGTATCTTGATGAAAATGGGTATCCGACAAATCCCATGGTTCTGATGACTTGCTACATCGACCGCGAAAACAACAGATACGGCGTTGTTCGCGGCATGATCGGCCAGCAGGACGAAATAAACAAACGACATTCAAAGATTTTGCATCAGCTTGTCAGCACCCAGACGCTTACTGTCAAAGGTGTCGTTGACAGTGTTGCGCATATGAAGCGTGAGCTGGCAATGCCGGATGGTAATGTTGAAATCAATATCGAGGCTTTTGAGGACGCTGCGCGTGTTGGTATGAAGCCGTTCGAAATAATCAACAGCGCGTCGGAAATGAGCGGACAATTTGCATTGCTGGCGGAAAGCAAGCGCGAAATTGATATGCTTGGCCCAAACCCTTCGCTCGTGGGGCAGACAGGCGCAGGCGCATCCGGTCGCGCGATCTTGGCTCAACAATCGGCCGGCATGGCTGAATTGGCCCCTATTTATGACAGTTTGAATGATTGGACGTTGCGCGTTTATCGGGCGGTATGGAGCCGTATTCGCCAATACTGGACAGAAGAAAGATGGATTAGGGTTACTGACAGTTTAGGGGGAACGGAATTTGTTGGGCTGAATGTTCCCAATAACCCATACTCTCAATTTCAAATGCAATACGATCAAAACCAGTTTGGCGTTCAAAATGAAGTTGCAAAAATGGACGTTGATATCATCGTTGATAAAAGCCCGGATTATGTTACATTGCGTCACGAGCAATTTGATCAATTAATTAAACTTTCTGAAAGCGGCATTCCAATTCCGCCTGAAATGATAGTGAAAGCGTCAAGCATACAGGATAAAGCGGAAATTCTAAAAGCTATAAACGAGCAAAAAGAGCAGGCAATGATTGCGCAGGGTCAGGCGATGCAGGCGCAGCAACAGATAAATGAAGGCAAGCAGATGCTTGATCGCGTATCAACTGAGGCGCGGGCCATGAGGGACGCGGCAGCCGCAAATAAGGATCAGGCACTAAGCCAAAAGATTTTGGCCGAAACGCAAGAAACGCAAGTTGATACGGCAAAAACTGCCGTAGAGGCGCAGCGGATTGCGATGGGCTATTAAGCCGCCGCCGGGTTACGGGCGAATATACCGCCGCCGGGGTTCGGGCGCATGAATGAGGGTGAAAATATCATGACAAAAGACAACTTTGATTTTCTTGATCGGAATACAGATTTGGACGCGGATACCGAAGCGCTGGAAACGGTGGAACAGGTTGAAGAAAGCGTATCGCTATCTGATGCGACGGAAACTGTTGAATTGGGCGATGAGACCGATGCGCCGCCAGCATCAACGCAAGAAAATGAAAATAATGTCCCAGTTGCAGCTGTTTTGGATGAACGCAAAAAGCGCCAAGAGGCACAACGATCTTATGATCAGGCGGTAGCCCGCGCCGAAAATGCAGAGGCTCTTCTTAATGAATACAGAAAAAATCAACAGCAAAGCCAACAACAACCTCAAGCGCAAAATCTGGATTATTACGACAACCCGGAATTTGCAATTCGCGCGCAGCTTTACAACCAAAAGATTGAGCAGTCGCGGTTTTTGGCTGAACGTGAATACGGCGCTGATCTTGTGAATGAGGTTTTTCAATATTTTGAACAAAATAAGGATAAATCTCAGCAATTTGCAGGATCGCCGTCGCCGTTTCACGCCGCTGTTGAGTATTACAAGAAGGAAAAGGTTTTTTCCGAAATGCAAGCTGACCCTGAAGCCTATATCGAAGCTAGGGTTCAAGCTCGCTTGGCGGAACAAACCCAACAGCCTGCTGCAAGGCCACCGGCCCCACCGGCCCCACCCGCGTCACTCTCAAAAGCGCCCACAACGGGTGCAAATGTTAGCGCGCCGAAAAGTGGTTTTGAACAACTTTTTGGTTAATATAAACGCCAATTTATTTGGCAAATATTTTAGGAGCCTATAATGGCCTTAACGACTCTTGCTCAGGCATCCCAAGTCCAGAAATGGGATGCAAAGTTTCTGAAAGAATATGTCCGTGATTGCGGTTTTATGCCTTACATGGGCAAAGGACCGGGTTCTATTTTCCAAACAAAATATGAACTTACAAGCGGCGGCAAAACAATCAATATGGGGTTGATCCGTCGATTGGTAGGCGCTGGCGTGACCGGAAATAGCACTCTCGTAGGTAACGAGGAGGCTATGAATAACTACCATATGTCTGTGTCCGTCGATTGGTTGCGGAATGCGGTTGCTTATCAAAAGCCAGAACAACACTGGACGGAAATGGATTTCCGTGAGGCGTCAAATGATATTTTGAAAACGTGGGCCATGGATAAACTGCGTGACGATCTGATTGCGGCGCTTGGTTCTGTAAATGGGGCGCTTTATTCAGCGGCATCAGCGGCTCAAAAGAACGCTTGGACGGCTGGCAATGCTGATCGTGTTTTGTTTGGTAATGCGGTAAGTAACTACAACGCTACCCACTCAACTGCGCTTGCAACAATTGACGCGACGGCAGACAAGTTTAATTCTAGTTCAATTAGTTTGCTAAAGCGGATTGCGACAAAAGCTGATCCTCACATTCGCCCGACGCGAGTTAATGCGGGTCAGGGGCGCGAATATTTTGTGGCCTTTACCAATTCTTTTGGTTTCCGTGATCTTAAAGAAGACCCGGTAATGCAGCAGGCGAATCGTGAAGCCCGCCCGCGCGATGTAAATGATAATCCGATTTTTCAAGATGGCGATTTGATTTATGACGGCGTAATTATTCGAGAAATCCCAGAGATCAAGTCAATTGTGGGAGTTGGTGCTGGTGGCATTGATGTTGCGCCGGTTTATTTTTGTGGTGCGCAAGCCGTGGCGCTTGCTTGGGGGCAACAGCCTCAAAGCAGAACCCGTAAAGAGGATGATTATGCGTTTACGGTCGGCCTTGGCATTGAAGAATGCCGGGGTATCCAAAAGTTTGTCTTTAATGGCATCGATCACGGCATGGTGACTGGTTTCTTTGCATCTGCGCCGGATGCATAATTACTACGAGGGGCCGGGCTTTATTCGGCCCCTTTCATGTGATTATGACGGGGTAATTCAATGCCAAAAACAAGAGTTGATATAGCGTCGGCGGCGTTAAGGCACTTGGGTGTTTTGTCCAGTGATGAAACATTAGATGCAAACGATTTTTTATATGCTGATGAAATGCTTGACGGTATTTTTGCCGAAATGACAGGAACGCAAGGGCTGACTATGCCGAGCGATCCTAATCAAACGCCTGACAATCTGTTCCTCCCAATATCACGTTTGTTATCTGTTGAAATTGGGCCTTTTTATTCTGTCCCCACTGAAACTAGGGCGCGTGCTGTAATGCGCCTGCGCGCGGCGCTGTTGGCCGATGATCGAAAAGACATCAGAGACCTTGATGATGATGGCGCGATTAGTGAAATTGAGGCCGATATTGGCGCTAGCGCGGTTTATTACTGATGGAAGTTGAATTTGTAGGCCAATCGTCGCGGGATTCTGATAATGGTTGGGCCAATACGTCGCGCCTTATTAATTGCTACCGAGAGCGATCCGGTGACGGTCAGTCAGTTATAAAGTCTGTGCTAGGTCTGGTGCCTGTTTCCAGTATCCCAAGCACCTTTTGCCGCGCGATGGCAACCATAAACGGAGTGCTTTATATTGCGCAAGGCGGCAAGCTGTATTCCTTGGCAAGTAACGGGATGGTTTCAAGCCTTGGGGTAATAAAAGATAGTCCTTATACAAGCATAAGCGGAAATAATGGAAAAATAACCATTGTTGCTGATAACGATTACTATGTCTTAAATAATTTGGTTCTTTCTACGCCAGCAACCGGCGCGTTTTCTGAATTTGGTTCTGTTACGTTTTACAAACAATTAACCGTTTTAACCGAAGCAAACGGGCGCAGAATACAATGGTCTGCCGTAGCCAACCCTTTGAGCCTTAACGGTCTGGATTTTGCATCGGCGGAATCTCGGGATGACAAGATCATTCGGGCATTGCCAATTGCCGGTTCTCTTTGGGTTTTTAAGGAAACATCTATCGAAAGATGGGCGGTAAACAGCTCTGGCGATTTGCAATCGATTGTAGGCAGTGAGGTGGGGAATGGATTAAAGTCATTTCGCCTTATTACTGAGTTTCCAAACGGTGCGGCGTTTGTTGGTGATGATAACAAAGTCAGAATTGCGCCCGGTATGCAGGTTGTATCTACGCCCGCTGTTGAAACAAGTATTGTTCAAGACAAGCCTGATAGTGTTTTTTATTATCAGGATGAAGGCCACGAGTTTATTGTATTAACATTCTCTGATCGGCCTGCATGGGTATTTGATCTTTTTTCAGGTGAGTGGCACGAGCGGGCTACAGGAAAAGATGGTCCATGGGCTATTAAGGCGTCATCCAATGCCTATGGAAATTTTTATGCCTGTGGCGATGATGGCGAGTTGCAGTATTTTGCGCGCACAAATGCAGATGCAAGCATCCCATTGATCAGAACGGCCATTGGCCGCACCATTGAAAACGAAGGTAGCGATTTTAAGGTTATCAATTTCCAAATTCGCGCTAATGTTGGAAGGTCAACATCTGTTGAGCCTTTTATCGATTTGTTGGTGTCAAAAGACCGTGGCAAAACATGGGTTGACCCAAGGCCGCGATCTGCGGGAAAAGTAGGGCAGTATAAAACGCGCATTAAGTGGCTTGCATTGGGCCGGTTTAAACAATTCACCCCGCAAATATCTTGGGCCGACCCGGTAGATATTAACATCGGGTCAGTGGCATTTATGGAGACGGCATGATAGAAATTGTTTTGCAACAGCAGGTTTATTTAAATCCTGATGGGACTTTAAACGATTCTGGATATGCGCTTTTGCTTAGTTACGCCGCAAAAATAAAAGAGTTAGAAGATAGAATTAAGCTTTTGGAAAACCCATAAATGATGGCAATGGTTATTTCTGAATATAGGGGCAAGTTATGGTAGCATTGGCAGCAATTCTTGGTATTGGCAGCGCATTGATTGGTGCCAATTCTGCAAAACGCGCGGCAGGATCGCAAAGCAACGCGGCAAATCAGCAATTGGCACTTGGTCGCGAACAATTAAACGAAAACCGTCGCCAATTTGATGAATTAAATGCGCAGACAGGGCAGTTTCGCGCTGAGAACATGGCAATTACAGACCGTTTGCGCCAAGATCAGGTCGGATATGCGGGCAATATTCGTGACGCCAATCAGAATGTTGCGCGGGACGTTCGGCGTGACCAGTTGGCGTATTTGCAGCCATTTGCAAACCCAAACGCGCAAAACGCGCTCAATTATGAATTTGGATTAGGGTCGAAACCATCGGGATATGCAGGATTTTCGCAAACGCCGGGGTACCAATTTCAATTGCAGCAAGAGTCAGCAAGGGATTGATGGGTCAGCCGCCGCGCAGGGTAATCTTTTTCCGGCGCGACACTTAAGGCGCAACAGCTAAATGCCATGGGATTGGCTAATCAAGAATACCAAAACCATATAAGCCGCTTAACGTCGCTGGCAAACAATGCGCAGTCTGTTGCGGGTGCGCAATCAGGTGTTGTTGCGCAATACGGCAATGCGATGACCAATAATAATTTGAATTATGGTCAAAGGGTTTGACAAATGCCGGAAACAATTTTTGGGTCAATGGCGACGGGCGTTAACAGCAAACTTTTTAAACGCGCTTCAAGGAAATAACGCGGCAAACTCTGCTAACACAATGCAAACGCTTATACTTTTCAAGCCAATGCTTTGGCCAATGCTGGCGATGCTAGGGCGGCAAGGTGTTGTTGGGGTTGGTAATGCGTTGCAGTCAGGCATTAATACTGGCCTAGGGATTTGGAATTACCAAAACAGAATTGCGCAAGGGGCGTTATAAGTGAGCGACGCATTTCGCCTTGCTCAAAGTAAAATAGGCTTGAACGAAAACGGTCAAAAAGCCGCGTTGGAAGAATATTTGCGCAATGGGGGGCGAAATTTAGATCCTGCAATTACGGCTTGGTGTGCTGAGTTTTTAAATGCCACATTAGCGCAAGTAGGGCTTGAGGGAACGGGCCGGGCAAATGCGCGATCTTATCTTGATTGGGGTGAGGCCGTAGAAACCCCGCAGCAGGGCGATATTGCAGTGTTTTCTAATGGCGATCCAAGCGATTGGCGTGGCCATGTAGCTTTTTTTGACCAATATAACCCGGATGGATCAATTCGTGTTCTCGGTGGAAATCAATCTAATTCTGTAAATATTTCTTCCTACAGTCCTGATAGATTGTTGGGGTTTCGGCGCGCAACGGGGCAACCGCAAAGTGCGCAAGAAGGCTCTGACAGATTAAATGCAAGTGAAACCCCTGTGCCAGAAATGCAGAACCGTTTGGCGCAAACAAATGTCATGCCGGAATTGCAGTTGCCTAATAATGCTTTAGACGCATCTACCTTTATGTCTAAGCGGCGGTTCTCTAATTCTTTAAGGACTTTCTAAAATGAGATTGAATTTTCAAATCCCACTGTCAAACGATAGTCCAAACTACTTGCAGACGCTTGCACTAAGTGATGACGCCGCAAATCAAGCCATTGAGATGCAGCGTGGCAATGATCAATATCGGGCGGTACGTCAGCATGGCGCGGGCGCGGCAAATGGCAACCAAGACGCGCTGAATGCTTTAGCAGGTTTTGACCCAATGATGGCCAGCGATTTGCAGACACGTAACATTTCGCAAAGCGCTGCACGTCAAAATATGCAGCATGATCGCGAACGTATGCAGATGGATCGTGAGCGTATGCAGATGGACCGTGATAGGTTCAGTGCTGCGCGCCAACAGGCGACCAATCAGATTGCACAGCAAGCGCAAAACATGACCGCAGCACAAGCGCAGCAAGAGGCCGAAAAAACAGAACGTCTATTGCAGGGCGCTGCAATGGCTGCAAATGAAAGCGAATATAATACTTTTTTGCAAAGCAATGGAGTTGACCCGCAAGATCATCCGTTTTCGCAACGTGATATGGCTCTTGCAATGATTACGGGCGCAAAGGACGCATATCAAATTATTGCAGCACGAAATCCACAGCCGGAACCGGGGTATCAAGAGACAGTTTTTGGGCCAGACGGAAACCCGATAATGACGCGCGGACCCGCTAACCCGTCTGCTAATTTCACCGAAGCAAAAAGCAAAGACATCGGTTTTGCTACGCGAGCGCGAGATGCATTAAACGTAATAGAACAAGGCAATCCAAACGAATTAACAAGTCGGACACAAAGAGTTTTAAGTGCAGCGCCCCTTGGTCTTGGGCGCGAATTTCAAAGCGATAATTATCAGGTAATGGAAACGGCGCTGCAGCAATTTTTGGTTGCTATATTGCGTAAAGATACTGGTGCGGCTGTTACCCCACAGGAAACCGTTATCTACGGCAGGATTTTTATGCCGCAACCCGGCGACGGTGACGCCGTGCTACTTGAAAAAGCTCGCGCAAGAGAAATTGCAGTGTCTGGTCTTGAGGCTGGTATGAATATCGATCAAATCGTGGCGCAAGTTAATGGGATGCAGCGGGGCGATAACGCGGCTACGATTGATCAGATAACAGCGCCAGAGCAACAGCAGTCAGTTGATTTTTCGCAAATGACGCTTGATGATTTGCTTGCGTTCAATCCATTAGAAGCAAATCTTGATGAGATTAACGCATGGTCTGCAAGAATGGATGAACTGGGGGCGGGTAATGGCGGAAACTGACCTAGAGCTTGCACGCGCCCGCGCTGTTGCGATGCAGCGGTTAGTCCGCAGCCGATCTCAGCCCGCCACGGGTTCACACGCAGCAAACCTTGCTACGCTTTCGCAAATGAGCCAAAACCCAACCGTGCAAAGTCAACCGACAGAACGCACCTTTAGGCAAGTAGTCGGTGATAACGTGTTTGGCTATGATGACGGCGTGGAGTCATACGGCGAAACCGCCTCAGCGGCGCTAAATACAGCCGGGAATCTATGACCGCTGGTCTGGTGGGTGACGAGGCAGCAGCGCGCTTTGACGCACTGACAGGACGCGGAACCCGCACTTACGATGAGGGGTTGCAGTTTTACAGACAGCAGCAAGCAGACTTGGAACAAAACAACCCAAAGCTGGCATTGGCCGCTGAGGTTGGCGGCGGTCTAATTGGTGGCCTCGGTGGCGCTGGCCTTGCCGCCCGTGGCGCGACAAACGCGGGCAGGATAGGACGATCCGCGCTTGCAGGGGCGGCATATGGCGGCACTTATGCGGCGATGGAAGCTGATGCGGATATGAATACCCGGTTGAGGTCTGCTGTTCCCGGCGCCGTAGTTGGCGGGGTTTTGGGCGCTGCAATTCCTGCCGCCGCTGATGGTTTAGGGCGCGGGATTTCGCGTCTGTGGCAACGCGCAGCAACCCGCCCCAGTGTAGGGCTGTTGCAAGAGGTTAAAAACCGAGCCTATAAAGCGGTAGAGGAGGCAAGCGAAACTTTTACCGGTGCCGAAATGACTGCGCTTTCACAGCGCGCAGCGCAGGTTGTCGGTAATGATGTTGGATATGTTAGCGGTGTGGACGGCGCAGTTGATGCGTCTTTGCGGACCTTGGCAGCAAGAGAAGGTCAGGACACGACGATTTCACAGCTTGACCGGGTTCGGCAAAGCCTTTGGCGGCGGTTGCGCACAAATCCTGACCAGACACAGATTTATGATATAATCGGCGGCATCGATGATTTGATAGAAACCCGTGCATCAACGTCAGAGTTAATGGGGGTCGCGCGTGATGCAAACCGCCAATTTTCGCAAGTAAAGCTGGTAGAAAACGCATTTCAGCGCGCAAGAGATCAAGCCGGTAGCGGGCCGGTATCTTCTCGGTATCGATCGGCAGTAGCTGCAATTATTAATAACGAAAAGCAATCAAGGTTTTTTGATCCTGAGCAAATTGCAATGATGCGCAATTTTCTTAATGACGGTGTCGCTGAGCGGTGGTTTCGCCGTATAGGAAAAGCATCACCGGGTGAAAACGGCGTTGTAAACTTTTTGCAATTGGTCAGCGCCGTAGGTAGTGGTGGCGCGACAATTCCTATTGCAATTGCTGGCGCGGCGGCAAAATCAGCGGCTGAAAGACGTGCTGCAAGGGGCGGTGATCAT
Source organism: Ahrensia sp. (assembly GCA_034519905.1). Taxonomy (GTDB): domain Bacteria; phylum Pseudomonadota; class Alphaproteobacteria; order Rhizobiales; family Rhizobiaceae; genus Ahrensia. Next base: position 17,581 of record JAXHNY010000065.1, on the reverse strand, counting down.
ATTTTGAACGTTCTGTCAGGTTTTCGGCCAAATGTGCCATTGCCAACTGTTTCTCAAAACGCTTTACGCGCTGGCCAAGGCGCGGCAATAACTGCGGCTGGTCAAGTAAATAATACCAGTCAATTTTAAACGCTAGGAATCTGAAAAATGACAGATCAAATTCAAGTCATGCAAAATCGGATTACCGACAGCAACGGTGCTGTTGTTCCGGGCGCGTCGGTTTTGTATGAAAAAAAAAGCGGGACTAATACGCCTGTTTTGGTTTATTATAACGCGGCTGGCAGTATTCCAGCTTCAAACCCTGTTGTTGCAGATGCAGGGGGGCGTTTGCGACAAGTGTTTTATTTTGGTGCGGATCAGGTCCGTGCGACAATAAAAAGACGTAATTGGCGCGACAATTGATGTTATTGACCCATGCCCGCGATATGCATCGTCAGGGGGCCTGCGGATTCTATTTCAGCAACGCCCTTTCAAGGCAATCCGGGGAAAACAGTAGAACAGCAAATCAAAAACAATTATGCGGCAATTACAGGGACCAGCAATCCGTTTTGGTCTCGGCACGGCGACGGCAAATCGTTTGGCGAGTTGTGGGTTCAGGTGACGCTGAATTATTATCAACAACCCACGGGTTTCAGATTGGGCTTGATGATGCGGCAAATTTAATTTTTGATAACAACGAAATTATGGCTCGAAATAACGGGTCGCCATCAAACTTAAATTTAAATATTGACGGCGGAATTGTTAATATTGGGGCTTCATCCTCGCAAACAACTGTTCGTGGGCTTTTTACATCTAATGAATTGCTGACAGCATCGAGCGACGCAATTGTGGAAGGTGATTTGTCGGTATTAAGTGACGCAATTGTGGATGGCGATTTTTCAGTTTTAGGGGATACAAATGCCACTAGACTTTTTGCACAATAGCGGCTCGTCTGCGGTCCCTACATATTCGTTTTCAAACGGCAATACGTCTGGCATGTATTTTGTCCCACCAGATCAAATAAGAACGGCACTGAACGGAACGCCTTCTTATTATATGACGCAGGGCACATCTGCCCCGTCGCCCAATACTACAATTGACCGTCAAAAAGGTGACGAGCGATACTTGCAGGTTTTGGAAAGTTCTTATTTGCAAAACGCAAACGATACCTAGTAATAGCGGTGTGGCAAGCGTAAACGTAGACTTTTTATCAATTCCTGATTGGGTGAAAAATATTCAGATTATAATAAATCAGGTATCTGTTTTTCCGGGCAGTGTTACTTGCAGGCTTGGTGATATGGCGGCCGGATTTGAAACGTCGCGCTACAATTCCAATCTAAATTCAGATGGTACTGACACGACATCTACGCTCATCAATTTTGCTTTGCCGCTTCAATACACAAACCGCCACAGGGATTGCCGATCTTTGCAATATCAGCGGAAACTATCTGGGTCGCAAATATATCTGGATTAAATTCGGGATTGGGTTTTCAAACAAGCATTTTTAGAGGCACAAGCATTAAAACATTGAGCGGATCGCTAACTCAGATAAGGTTTTCTGGTAGTTTTGGCGGCGGAACAATTACGGTTCGGGGGATGCGATGAGTAATTATCAATTGGCTTTGATCAAAAGCAATAAAAGGTGATGTAATGCGATTTCTTGGATTAGGGTTTCGGCGATCAAGGTTTGTCTGGATCAAGCCAAGTGACGCCCAGTCCTACACCGTGGACATTTGACACCACACAGCCTGGCGTTCTAACAGCTTACTTCTACACCTCTCTTTTGACAGGCTGGACCTTTGATACCCAACAAACGGGGTCTTGACTTTAACTTATCCAAATTTGCAATAATATAAAACAATACAAAGGGATAAACATGCCAATCATAGCATTCGCGCCTGCCGCTGATTTTGATACGCCTGTATCTGGTGTTAGATATCTAACAAATTTTGCAAATATCTCTTATCACGACTCGGCGGTGCGTGCCAATTTGGGCGCTGGCGATTGGTTGCCTTTTAATGGGCACAACAGCGGCGGTTCAGACTATATCGGCACCTGTATTGGCGCCAATTGCAGAAACTCTGCGCCTGTTGTTGCAACACAGGGTCCGGGAACGGTCGATGTAAACTTGCTGGCGGGCTTTACTGGTGGCGTACCTACGTCTTACACAACGACACGCGGCACTATTTCAGGATCAACGCTGACGCTTTCGCTGGTGGACGTATTTACGGGCAACGTGACAATCACCGCGTCAAATGCAGGCGGCACGTCTGGACCTGTAACTTTGTCTCTGACAATTAATCCGGCCTTTGCGGTGGTGACAATCACCGCGTTTGGCCCTCAGCCCGCGCCGAACGGCGATGTGCCTGTTACTTACACCATAGACGTTGACGCGACTTGCAAGATGGTTATCTACGCCAGCACCGAGGCCAAGCCGACCGCCGCACAAATGCTTGGCGGCGGCGTTTATACTTCTCTGCCTGACACGCTGCTGACCGCTACCGGAACATCAATTAATGCGATCCTACCTAACGGTCTTAATGGGTTGTATAAAATTGCAATTATGCCAGCTGGCGCTGGCGATGCGAATGTTGTGGAAAGCACCGCAACTACAATTAACACAATTGTAGTTGGTGGTATTACGCCTGTTTTTGTATCCGGTGCGGTGACGGGGACTACATCTCTTGCTTTGACCGAAACTTTGACACTGGATATGTCCACCCATAACACAACAAATCAAACTGTTGTGATGGTGGGATCGTTTGTGGGTAATGTTGGATCAGTTTTAAGCGGCGTTGATTTCGATGGCAAATCGCCAACAGCTATTACAACAGTACCTCCTGCTGGTCTTGATGGTATTACTTTGGCCTATGCAACATTTGCGCCAGCATCTTTTGCGGCATCATCAATAATGACGTTGACCTTTTCGCAGCAGGTGTATGACGCTGGCGTGGCGGTCTACAATATACCGCCCGGTGCAACGGTTGCCACTTTGACATCACAGCCAGAAACAACGCGCGCAGGATCGGACGTTTCGGGCAACGTAAGCGCAGGTGACGGAGTAATTGCCGTTCAGCAGGCCTCTAATGGCATTGCAGCATCATGGACGACCCTGACGGAAGATTTTGAAAGCGATATTCGTGTGAATGAATGGTTTACGTCCGCGTCGGCGGGCAACGTTGTGGCAGCAGACACCGCGCACAATTACTGCAACCGGAACAAGCGCAAAAACAGCAGCTATTTCTGTAAGGGTTTATTAATGGCTAATCTTGTGTTTACACCTGCTGCGGCAAATCCGGTTAGCACGGTGACGGTTGCTAGACTACCCGAAAACCCATTGGTTGGGGAAGCGGTTAAGCTTTCGGATTGAAGGCGATGATGGGCGCGGCTCGGCTGATCCGTTTCGGGACTTGCATTTTCCGACAAACGTTGGCGATCCGGGTGCGTCAGTTACAGCCGTTCCGGGCAATGCAGAAATTGCGTACACTCGCGATTTTTGCCGCGTCTACCAAAAACACCCGGCGCGAAGACCGCAACGATCAATAGCATTGCGTTTGGCGGCGAAACGCGATCACGGACAGTTGATTTCAACGTGTCAACAATTGAAAGCGTGGCGTGGACAAAAAAAGAAAATCTATCGGGTTGATCTTATACGGCGATGCAACAGGTATGCCTGCCGAGGAGCGCGATAAATACGCATATCTTGTCGCAAGCATCTTTGGTAGCGCTTATGCGCAAGCAGCGGCGTTGCCGGGTCTAATTATCTTATGCGGTGGCGAGGTGGTGTTACTCATAACTATGCCTTTTCTACAGAAGGCGAAGAAATGGTTCGGCTTCGGGGTGATATTTTTTACGTCACAACTTTTGGAACGGGTCGCGCTTTAATTAAGGACGTAACAAATGGGTATGTTTTCAACTGCGCATTTTTTCAACCTTTCCAGACAAATCAAAGGTTTATTATCCAGAATATCAACATGGAAGGGACGTATAATCCTATCTATGGGCGCTATACGGGCGCTGACGTTACGGGCGTTACAACTTTTGCAAACCACAGCAACATATCAATTTCTGTCAGTCGATGCCGTTTTGATTCTTGCCGCGCTGGCGTAAACCCTACTGGATCAAATGTGTTTAACAACTTGGCTGTCTATGATACCGAAATTACGCGGTGGCAGCGATTATGCCTGTAACCAATTTGCAAGTTAATGTGGCAAACGTAAGGCTTTGCAGCATGTTGCAAGTGCCGTTTGCGGGGATTGGTGACGGCAAGAATGACCAGCAGGAAAACTATGTTGACCACGGTCCAATACGGGTTGCCAATGCGCGGTATTTTAGCGCGACGCAAAACCGTTTTTCATCATTAGTGGTGGGCGGGCAGACGATAATGATGATTCAGGCAATTGTTCGCTTAAATACCGATCTGACCTCTGCAACCAATCCAGATATTCGAATGACTTACGCTTTTAATGAAAGTGTAGGTGCAATGATGGCGCAGGTGGGGCAGGCCAGATGGCGCGGACGATGTTGATGTAGGCGCGCAAGTTTTTAATCGCCTGTAACAGCCATGTCTTTACCTCCCAGGACGGAATTTTGGTGGATAGTTTCAACGGAGAAAGCCCAACTCTGGGTGGTGTTTACGCACATTCGAATTTGGCCATAAATTTGCCATTCGCCAAGAGCCCATGTGCCTGCAGACAGTCTTTACGCGCTGTATGCGGGGCAGCACCAACTCTACCAGTAGACGTAGCACCTGCTGCTTACGATCCACCAATCCGCGTAGAAATGAATACGTATGCATCATATATGTCCAGCGCGCTGCCGCAGATTTTAACAAATGCTCGCTCAATGCTTTATGAGGGAGTTTACACTGGGTCGCCTCAACCTACAGTATTTGACACACTGCCAAGCACGGGGCGCGCTGATGTATACACAGGCAACGCAATGAGCGGTCAGGGGCATCCGTCAGCGTCACCTGCGGGGCAAACAGCCCCAATGACATGCATTTAGCCCCGGCGATGACTACCGCGTTGTTTCGGGTTCTGTTTTGGATGTGACGGAGACGTCAGGGCCACCCGTAGACATCACGGGTGCGGTTCGATCTAATCCGACGCAAATCGGCGCATACCACGGCAAGGTGACGACCGGATCATCTCGCGCAAACATTGCGTACAACGGCGGTCTGACCATTGGGCTTGCGCCTGTTGGTCGCACGGGCATTTTGTTCATTACCGATGGGTCTTGGACCTACACAGACTGGCGCGAGACACTACGCTACTGAAACTGACTGGTCAGTTAACGGGGACGCCGGTGGCCATAAAAGAAGATCGGTGGCGTCCTCAGTTTGATACAGCCGGGCTTTCCAGCGGAGATCAAGTTGTCTGCACGGTTAAAAAATCGGGCATCAACGGTGTTACCGCAACGGCGGTTTCAAACACATACACCGTACCATAAAGCCCGGCTACAGTTTACGTGCCGGGCTTTATGCCTTTAGTCTACGGGCTGCCAACCGTCCTGTGATAGAGTGTAGAGACTGTGAATTTGTTTTTTTAGATCGTTTGGGAGTTGTTCCATTTCAACCTCAACACCGGAAATTGTTAGGTAAACAACCTGTATGCTTAGCTTATCGACGCCATACGCATTGGTATAATCTGCTTTATACCAAACATCGATTGCATCATCAGTGTAGTTTGCCTTTACACGTTCTACGTCGCTCATAGCGCGGCCCCCAAAACAAGACCCACATAAAGGGTGAAAAACAGGCACAGACACCCAATAAGATCGCCGACAAACTCCATTGTCCTAAAATACTTCTTTCTATCGCGGTTTTTCATTTTGGCTTCCTTTGCGTTAAATCGTATCTCTTGCTGATAAATTCGCACATAGCGAATAATATTGCAAGCATTAAATTCGCTTGCAGCTAACTTTTTTTGTGCTATGCATTGGGCATGAAAAGTCTTGCGCAATATTTGGAAGCAAACAAAGCGGCTGATCTAGCCAAAAAGGTTGGGCTGTCCACTTCGTTTATATCTGAGTTAAAAAACCGCAAGCGTATTCCGTCACTAGAAACCGCGTTGAAAATTGAAGATGCAACAGACGGTCAGGTAAGCGTCAGGTCTTGGCGTGGCCCAAAAGAAAGCTAATTACTATTTGTAAAAAATCGGCCTCGCTGATAGTAAATCCGCAAGTTGGTGCGGTGCAGATAGGTGTTAGTACATGGAAAAGACAACTCTTGGCGAATTTATTCTGGATTACTGGCATTTCGGCGCTTGGTTGCTTGCTGGGATAATCGGTATCGCCGTGGGTAAGGAAAGAACCCGGTTTAAGGTTGACCAAGTGGGCGCAGAGCTTAAAGCCCAAGGTGAGCGGATCAAAACGCTAGAAGCGCAAGGTGTTAAGTTTGAGGTGCATCTTGCAAAAATTTCGGTATCAGTTGATAATATTGTCAAATCTGTGGACGAGGTTAAGCAAACGCTTAGAAGCAAGGCAGATAAATAAATGAATGAAAATGCATTTTTTACAGCAATACGCCCTGCATTTGGTGGCCGGATTGGGGATCGAACGGTTAAGGGCATACAGGCCCTGCTGAAAGCCGGGAAAGACTTGTCGATAGATCACATGGCATACGTTCTGGCAAATGTCCGTCATGAGGTCGGGCCAGACATGTATCCGATTAAAGAGACTGTACTGCCCTACCATAAAGACAAAAACCCTACTGATGACGTGGTGATCGCGCGGCTTGACAGAGCGTTTAAGGCCGGGGAGTTAAAGGGGGTAAAGAAGAAATATTGGCAAAACGGCGAATTTGGTCGTGGCATGATACAACTGACACACGAAAAAAACCGTCTCAAATTCGGAATTACAAACCGAGACGATCTTTTAGAATTGGATGTCTCAGCCCGCGTGGCAGTGCAAGGTATGCGCGATGGGTTGTTCACCGGGAAAAAATTGTCAGACTATAAATTCCCAAGTGACGCTAATAACCCGCCGAATAGCAACCCTCGACGGATCGTAAACGGTCAAGACGGGTCTGACGAAGACGTTGCCGGATACTACGCTGTTTTTGCAGCCGCTTTGCGTAAGGGGGAATGGGGTCAGCCAGCATCGGTTATTAATGTCCCAACCGTTTTGGTACCCACAAAACCTACCACAAAACCTGCCACGAAAAGCTTTTGGTCTTATCTTTTGGGCCTGTTGAAAGGATAAAATATGCTACAAGCGCGCTTTCTTATTTATGTTATGGGCCTGATCGCAGGTGGTCTTACCATGAGCGGATATGCGACATTTGACCCTGAAACTCTTGTTTTAGACATTGAGCCCTTTAACGTAGAAGAATTTGTTCTTGTAGGTGTCGGGGTGGTCTCAAACTTCACAGCGGCTCTTGCTGTGTTCTTTGGGTGGGGCAAAAAGTGAGCGATTTTTCAGGTGCCATAATTGCAGCTCTTGCAGCTTTTTTTGTGCTGATCGGCTTTGGCGTCCGTCAAAAATCTATTGGGATTGAACAAGAGCGGCAACGCAACGCGGCGCAGGCAAGCAAAAACTACCGCGCGGTTAGAAAGGCTATGGATGATGCGGGTAATACTGGCGATGATGTCAATGCTTTACGTGACAGGATGCGCAACCGTGACCCAAACACAAGATAGTGCAATCTGTGACGGATCGCGCGAGGCGCGGATTGACCATGCGGCGGCGCTGGCAAATTCAACAGACACTGCGGCAATCGTAACCGGCGCGCGGCTTATTGACATAATTGACGCGGGGTGCGGGGTATGAGTTTCACCAGAGGCAACAGCTTTGATATGTCTGGCACGCTCAATACTTTGTTTGACGGTCAGATTGTAACAGACTTTACTGGTTGGTCTGCTTACTCACAATTGCGAAAAATCAACAATGATCTAATATCAGATTTGTCTATAGAGTGGTTGTCTCGATCACCGGGTATAATTCGCGTTTATTCGACAGGCGCGACAAGTGGCTGGCCATTGGGCATGTCAAAAATGGACGTGGTTGTTACTTCCCCAACGAATTTCAAAATATCAACTTCTGTGGCGTTTTTTGAAATTGTCGAGGGTGCTACTTCTGTGCCAAGCGGGGGGTGACAAAATGTTTAAGCTTCGTGGCTCGGTTTCGATTTCACTTGTAGATTCTGAAGGCAATTTTTTAGTATTCAACGAAACCCCTAAAAGTTCAATGCTATCTCTTTTGTTTTCTGTAATTGCGCCCGGCCCGGATGGAGGGGGTGTTCAATCAGACCCCGGCGACTTCACCCTTCTTTTTGAAAATAACCTGATATAGGGAAACAAAATGCCACTTATTACCAGAGTTCAAGACCTTGCAACGCGGATAGCAACCGAATGTAAATCACTGCGTACAATGATCAATGGCAATGCTACTGATCTATCTGCGCTTAATACGACAGCCAAAAACAACATTGTTGCAGCGTTGAACGAGTTGAAAGCGGCAGTCGATGCGGGGGCAAGTGGCGCCGTTATTGATGACGCGGCAACTGCTTCTAGCACAACATGGTCGTCAACAAAAATCAGTGGCGAAATTACAGCGGCGCTAAATGCGCTCACTACCGGCGCTCCTGCTGCGTTGGATACTCTTGCTGAATTGGCGGCAGCAATTGCCGATGATGCAAACTATGCTGGCACTGTAACCACCGCGCTGGGCAACCGAGTGCGTGTAGACGCATCGCAGTCCTTGACTGCGCCTCAGCAAACGCAGGCGCGGGACAACATTGGCGCGCAAGAAGCTGCACTAATTGGTGATCCTGATACTAATTTTGTCACGACATTTACAACAGGGCTTGTCTAATGACTTTAGTCTCTCGTGCCACTGATCTTGCGGCGGCGGTCAGGGATAAAATCAACTTGATGGTGCCGCGCCTTTTGCCATCTGGCGGCGGAACGGGGCAAGTTTTGTCAAAAACGTCTGCGACTGACAATGATGTTGCTTGGACGTCTCTTGGTAATATATCGGCAAGAACAATTACAATCGATGCAACCGCCCCGGCCTCACCGGCAGTCGGCGACATATGGGTGGACCCGACATAATGGCTTTTGAATCTATTGACGATCTAATCGCGGGCATGGCCTCAAACGGGTATACTGCGTCAATAAACCGTTCTTCTCTTTCTGGTGCGGTTGCGGGGCTTGAAATGTCTCTTTGGCGGGGGTCAGGATTTCCGGCCCAAGGGTCAATTCCGGCAACTGCTACTATTTGCAACGCAGCTACGTTAGGAGCCTATCCGCTTGCGCCTCGGACGGGCGGTCAGCAACGAATTATTAGCGGAATTTCTGGTCAAATGGCGACGGCTGGTCATACGCTGATTATCGAGGATCGGCTTGGGCATCAGGGTGGCCTATCCGGTATCGTCACCACGGCCCAGACAGTCAATCTTGATGTTTATACCAACCTTGGTACCAATAACCTTGTGGAACGCATTGGCGCGGCCGATTACAGTCAAATTGAATGGTATTTAGACTGGTATTCTGCGACAGGGGCAACGGTATCTACTCCGATTGCGCAGGTGACTTATCATGATGGAACCACAGGTAACGTGAATATTTGGGGGGCTGCGGGCAGTGGCGCTTTGCCAGCATCGGTTGCCGCAAACAGGCGATATAAATTGGTTCCAACAATTGGTAAATTCATTCGATCTGTGCAGACTGTCACGCTTTCCGCCAGCACTGGAACAGCAGGAAATTTTGGTGTTACTGCGGTTAAAAGACTGTGTTTTCATGAATGCACTTCGGCACTGGCCCTTCAAGTTCGTGACTGGTCAATTCTGACCGCTCCTAAAGTAGCTGACAACTCATGTGTAACATTTGGTCAGATGTGCATTACAACAACCACAGGCGCAACATTTGCCAGAATTAGCCAAGCGGTCGCCTGATGCTGACCCACCGGAAAAAGGTTGGGCCACGGCCACTAGCGGGGGATCGCAATTGGTGGCACCCCGGTATTGCAGGGGTGATTATTCGGGCTGAATTTTTTGGTGCCCCTACAGTAGAGCCTGAAACTGAAAAGGTAAGATTTTGGACCGGATCAGCTTGGAATACAGGCAAAGTCTGGACGGGATCAGCATGGCACACAATTAGTGTATGGATTGGATCAAGCTGGCGTCAGTAGCAGGATCGTTAGATTTTTGGTGTGATTGAATAGCCTTTGCAAAAATATCGCCGCTATAATGGTTTTTTGAAAAAGCCAAAGCATCTGCAATTGTCATTTCTTCTCTTTTGGCTTTATCAAACGCTTTTAGGCTTTTTCTTAGCCCGCTTTCACAAACACCAGTTATAAATCTATATTCATTAAAAGTTACCATGTTGCGATTAACAACCCGCGCCGCAATTTGTGATTTCTTAAATTTTTTCTGCATTATCGTAAAATCAAGCGCGCGCGCTGCCTGTTTGGCAGTTTTAGCACAAGCATAAAACTTGCCCTTTTGTGCAACAAAACAACGTCTGTCAGTTTCAAGGTGGCCTTTAAAATACTGCGCTTGCCAAACTATAATGTCGCCAACAGCTTTTGAAGTAATAAGTCGTATGCACCTATAGTCTATTGTCAGAAGTTGTATTGTTTGCCCTTGGTATGTCTGATGCTCGCTTTGAAGGTTTTGAAGATCAATCCCCCTGTCTGCAGACAGCGAAATGCCCTCTGGTAGTTTTTTCAGGTCTGGGCAAACTAATATACCCGCCAGCAGATAGCGAAACGCCCAGCTGGCAGCGTTGTAAGAGTTTGACAGATCAATCACCAGACCAGCAGATATCGAAACACCTTCTGGCAAGCGTTGTGGGGCCACGCATATTAATCGCTAATTTATCAGTGAGCGAAACGCCTTCCGGCAACGTTGTCAGGCTGGACAGAACAAACGACCTGTCAAAGCAAAAAGACAAGCCATCCCGTTTGTAACTAATTCTATTTTCTTCAAGAATTTTACAGAAATCATCTATTGTCATTCTGATTGATCCTTTGATGCGGTTGCGGTAAAGTCACCATGCACTAAGTTGCGGTAGTGTATGGGGCGGGTTGAGATAGCGGTATCTCCCCGCCCCGATTTATTATCACGCCATGATAAGGGTAGCAACGACTAATTCGAAAACACACAAGAAAAACATTGAAATCTTTTGTGCGATCCACACGGTTGCGCTTGACCGGCTTGTCGTAACGTGGTGTAACTAATTGCAGGCGATTGCAGAACAAAAGCGCAATCACCAATGATATTTGCGCCGATGGGTTTTTGTACCATCCTCCCTGCGATGCAGCGCCGTAGTCGGCGTAATGCGCTGCAACTGCCTAACTCCCCCGGCTTCGCACCATCGCGACCGGGGGTTTTTTATGGCTGCAAAACACCCAAAACGTCGCCTTTTATCTTGACGTAATCAGCTACTTAAGCTACGTTTATAGCAATCCGATGCAAAGCGGTCGGTGTTCAGATGGTACACAATCCATCGTATGGGGGCTTCGGCCTCCATATTTGTTTTACGGAAAGTACTTATATCCGTATTCTGAGATTTGCGCTGCCCGGGCCCTCCCCCCCCTTGTACAAGAAGCTGATCTATCGCCTTCATTTAATTTTGCCGCTATAATTTGCAGCGATAGCAAAAATGCCGGGTTCGCAGCGTTTTTTATTTAAGTTCTCTACAAAGCCCCGTTTGACTAGGCCTTCAATGACCCTAGAAACAACACGTTTATCGATGCCAATATTGGCCGCTATTTCATTTCTATTTTTGGGGCCACTTTCAATCTGATCTAGGCAATCCTTAGACAATTTCTGCATGTCGTTTTTGGGCCTGCCGTTATTGCGCACCACGGGCTTTTGTTGGCTTTTGGGAAAATAAGAAATCGGCGCTTGCGCCCGCCAAATTCCAGCGGCTTTTAATTTTTCCAAATATACGGTCTCAAAATCACTCATCTGTTTTTTCCTTTTCGCTTTTTTCAATGCCGTTCTGCGAGGCGTGTTCCGGGATCTCAGTAAACTCCGAGCACAAAAACAGCAAAAATCAGTATCAACTTCCAGAAAGGTATCATTTTCAGACCTCCAAGTTTGGATTGCGGCTCATCATCAATTTTCGGCGCTGGCCGCCGCCCGCGTTTCATTAGCTCCATCTGATGCAGTAAAGGGATTTCGCCCATAGCCATCGACAGAAAAGCAAGGTCGCCCCTACCGAAAATTGCATTCTTCACATTTTATATTGTAGTAATGGCCTAGAGATTTATACCCCGGCGCAATTCCTGGACCCCATTATCTTCGTCCCACAAAAAGGACGCCAAGGGTATTTGCGACAACAGACACAACCTCGCCGTTCCGATCTTCCTGTAATATTCTCAGCCGCCGCTCAGTTCGTGATCATTCTCGACGCGCCATGCATAGCAGTGTTGCCCCAATGCACCCCCTAATGCGGGCGCTCTTATAGTCCAAAGGAGTGTGTAGTGTGATCCATGTTATATTCCTCCTCGAAGTTTTATGTGACTACCCATCACATCTGCATCAAAATTAAGTGATGTGATAAGTGCGCAGTACCCCTATCTAAACTGGCTTAGCCCTGATCGCAATTTCCTCGTCAAGAATGGTAAAACCCCAACACTAAAACAGCGGAAAAAACCAAAAAGACAAAAATTGACAAAGCAATAATGGCAATCACAAATCCGCCATCATCGCCCGCGACAGACCCTTCTTGCCGCTCATTAAAAGCACCCGAAACAGTTGGTCCATTTTCGGGTTGATCCTTTTCATGGTTCAAATCAGTCATTTTGCATTCCCCTAACGTTTAACGCGCGGCATCGGATCGCCGGGCTTCCATCCGGCCCGATGCAGCTTGATGTAATACCCCGCAGTTTTGCGCGTAACACCCATAGCGGTTGCAAGTCCCGTCCATGTAATCCCCGGATTTGCATCCAAAACATCACAAGCGCGCGATCCTGTTTCCTGAGCGCGATCTAGTAAATGTTGATAAGGCAATCTGCGTTTTTTCATTCTGCACGTCCTTTTTCTATTGTTGCGATCTCACTGCCTCGGCAAACACATTGCCGCCAAAACGCCCTCTTGAAAGCGTCAATGCGTCTTGCAGCGTCATTTCCTCGGCACCAGCGCGGCCAACGGCTTCAAGACCTTCAATCAAACCGCTTTCACAAGCGCCTGTAATCAGCCGGTAGTCATTGAAAGTAACGGCGTTGCGTTCGATAACGCGCGCCACGACCTCAGATGCGTCACTGTTTGCTTGCAGAATTTTGAACTCAAGATCGCGCATTGCTTGTTTTGCCGTGTCGCCATGGGCATAAACATCACCTTGCTGTGCAACAAAGCAGCGCGGATCAGTTTCAAGGTGGCCTTTGAAATATTGTGCCGACCAGATTGTCACGCCACCAACTTTTTTTGATTTAATCAAGCGGGTGCATACATCGTCCACCGTTCTAATGCGTATCTTCTGCCCTTGGTATGTTTGAAGTTCTCTTTTTAGTCCTGACAGATCAAGCGCCACGTTAGCCGACAGCGAGACGCCCTGTGGCAACGATGTCAGGGCTCGACAGATTAAGCCATCCGCCAGCCGACAGCGAGACGCCTTCTGGCAACGAGGTCAGGGCGCACAGATCAAGCGTTTTGCCAGCCGACAGCGAGACGCCTTCTGGCAACGAGGTCAGGGCGCGCAGATCAAGCGTTTTGCCAGCCGACAGTGAGACACCTTCTGGCAACGAGGTCAGGCTGGCCAGAACAAGCCATCCGCCAGCCGACAGCGAGACGCCTTCTGGCAACGAGGTCAGGCTGGGCAGAACAAGCGTTCCGCCAGCAGACAGCGAGACGCCCTCTGGCAACGAGGTCAGGGCGCGCAGATTAAGCCATCCGCCAGCCGACAGCGAGACGCCCTCTGGCAACGAGGTCAGGCTGGGCAGATAAAGCGTCCCGTCAACACGCAAAGACGCTTTATCGTGTGTGTAGCTAATTCTCTCACCATCAAGAATTTTACAGAAATCATCCATTGTCATTTTCATCTCCCTTGTTGCGATCTTGCTAAAACGCTTCTCCCCCCCGCTATTACAACACCACTTCTTAACCCCCCCAACCGCCACCACTCCACCAGCTATTTGCGCTTTCCCGCAAATTTGCGATTTGCCGCGAATTTGCGCATCGCCGTAGACATTTTCCCCCCCCTAAAAAATGGCATCCTCCCAAACCCCAACCTTCCCCATTAACCAACACTTCCCCATTTATTCGCGCCCAACCCCCCAACCCTTTCCTTTCCAATCACATCCCCCATATCCCATATAATTTCCATTTTTCCTATATTCGCCCCTTACCCCCGACTCGCCTTACCTCAGATCACCACTCTATTCCCACCCACGCCCAACCACCCCCACGAACACACTCTAATATTTCTGTCAAATCTTTTCTTTTCGCCTCACCCTAGACCCTCACCCCACCCCATTCCGTTACCTCGTCCCCAACCCCCTCCCTCCAACCCACCCAAACCCACACATAAAAACAATATTTATTACCCACCCTCTCTTTCCCCTATACCACCACCCCAGCCCTACACCTCACCCTAAACCACAACATCCCCCCCAGCCCCCAACCAATCTCCCCTTTCGATATATTTTTTACTTACTTTAAACCCACCCTCCCTTTAGTTTATTTTTTTTTTTTTAAAAATAAATATCCTCTTCAATATAAAACAACATACCGCCTCCAACATTTTTTTTTACTAAATTAAATTTAAATTTTATTTTCATCTTGTTGCGATCTTGCCTAACGCTACACCGCATCGCTACACTGCGCAACACCTTTTTACTAAAAAAAGAAAATTCAGGCTTGCTGAATCGGCGCAGTAAGAACAAAACCATCTTGCAGGTAGTGCCGTTGCAGCGTGTCCGCATATTCGGAAAGCTGTTTCGTCGTCATCCTGCGCGTTACAGCTGGATCAAGCTGGATAAAAAGCGCCAGCTTAACATCATACGGCAAGTGACGAAACGTGGCATCGTAGGCGGCGCAAAACGCCTCGTCATCGCGGCGCAAGATCGGCACACCAAAGCGCAGCTTGTTTTCCGCCCGCACTTCCTCAAAGCTGACATCGCCGCGCTGCTGCGCGATTTCGCCGTTCCATTTCTGGATTAAACGATTTTGTGCATCCGTTCTTGCTGCGCCTGCCACGATAGAAACCGTGACAGGCAACTTGCGCGTTTTCAACAAACGGGAAAGCCCGTCGATCTCGCTTTCAGTGCGGATGATGCGCGTTGTCACACCATACCCAACGACGAAAGATATATATCCAGCACAGCCTCTCGCTCCGCGCGATCATCCGGTTTCATCCGTCGCAATTTAATGATCTCGCGAATAATTGGGGCTGAATAACCGCGACCCTTAGCCTCGACCATAACCCCCTTTTGCATCTCGACAATGTCGCGTTTTTCGCGGTCAAAGTGTTCAAGCCGTTCAATAAATTGCAACAATTCATCGGCGGTCACATTATACTGATCATTCATTTTTGTTTCTCCATTTGGGTTGATGCGATCCACCTGTCGTAAGCGGCCTGCGCAATGATTTCAGCATCGGGCAGACGATTGCCCATTGCGATAAGTTTCCCAGCCGCCATATGAACCCGCATTTTCTCGGTGTCATATCTGGGATTACTAAAAGTGTCGAAAAGCTGGCGTTCTGTTGCGGTCATTTTGCTTTACATTCCATATTGTTGATTAAAATGGTATGTCGTCGTCATCGATACCGGGCCGCGCGGCTGGGCTTTCACGGCGCGGCGATGGCGTGCTATACCCACCCAAATCACCCCGCCCGTCTTCCAGCTTGCTTCCCAACAAAGTCACACGATCAACGCTGACCGTCAGATATGTCCGCCCTTCATGTTCCCGTGCGGAAAATTCGCCAGACACAGAAACCTTGCTTCCTTTCGTCAGGTATTGTGCCAGCGCCTCACCACGGTTGCCCCAAAGGCTGCAATCAAACCAAATCGTTTGTTTTTCTTGACCTTTGCGATCTTCGACAGCGACTGACCAGCTTGTAACAGCGTCTCCGTTTTGCGTTTTTCGGATTTCGGCATCTTTGCCGATGTTTCCTGCAATCGTTATTGTCTTCATCAATAAGCCTCCTTTTCTTTCCAAACCTTCAAGCCATCGGCCTGTTGATTTTCCTTGTGATTTTTGCGCGCCCATTCACCAATGAATGCAGTAATTGCGTCGCGATCATTCTGCGCAATCCAATGAAGCAAGGCGCGATAGTCCAACACCTCATACCGTGTCACCTCACGCAAGCCTTTAACAACATCAGCCTTTGCCAAACCAGCTTGGGCTTGCAGATGTTCAGACCGATCAATTGCCGCTTGCGCCTTGCGTTGCGCTTCCAAATCCGCCGCATTAGCCCGCCGTAACGCTTCTTGCGCGGCCCGCGTAGCTTCCCAAGCCAGCCTTTCGGCTTCCCTGCGCGCAGCTTCCTTTTCCGCTGCCAGTTTGCGCTTGAACGCATCTACCGCCGCGACAAGGCACCCCTCAATCCGCTTGGCGTCCTCGATGGTCGGCTTCCATCGGTCAAGCTCTGCCTTGTAAACATGATACAACGGCGCAGCTGCGTCTTTCTGGCCTTTCTCCAAGCCAAGCCGCCAATCGCGCATTGATTTGCGCAGATCGTCAACGGCCAGCATTTGCGCTTCGTTAGTGACGGGCGTTCCGTCCAGCCAATTTTCGGCCTCTGCGCGGTCACCGTCGTAGGTCGCGGTAATGACATCGATGAGGTCTGGCGGGTTATTTGCACCGATAACGGCACGAGGGTTAATTGCGTTCATGTCAGCATCCTCAATACGGAATTTCATTATCGTCAACATCAGCGGGTTTTGGCTTCAAATCAGATCCGCGTTTGGCAAACGCTTCTTTAACTCGCGCATCACCGCGCACCGATTGCGCAGTAGCGCCCCATAGCGCCCGCAGATCAGCGTCCGATCCAGCCGCTTCAATATGCACAAGAGCATCAGTAACAGATTTTTCATGCGCAATCTCATCATCGGACGGCCCAGATTTAGACCGTTCAACCGCACGATATTCAGCAGCAACCTCTTGCACATATTTCTCATCGCCCCAACGACCAAGAAAGATATTTGCAGCAATACCGATATGCGAAGCGGCTTTAATGATAGCATCTGTCAGGCTTTTTTTCGGCGCATCCTCATCAACCATTAAGCTACCGCTGTTTGTTTTGTAGACAGCCATGGTCTGACCGTAGCCCTCAAACGTAAAAGCGCGATCTGTATGCCAAAATTCAATGCGGCAGAAATGCAATGTCTTGTCACCCAAAGGCTGAAAGCCTTCTACAAGAACCCGCCAGCCAAACCCTTCACCAACTGGCCCAAAAAGTTCTGTCAGGCACTTAATGACATATTGGGGATTAGGCGACGTGCCTTTATACGGCTTGCCGGTAATGGGCTTTGTAAACTTAGGATCAATGTCGGCATAAACATCCCAGTAGCGCATGTTTTCGCTCATTCCACCCACTCCTTCGCAGGACGTCCGCGCATAATCCAAACAAGTTTGCGCGCGGCGCGGGTGCGGTATTCATAATCTGGCGTCATGGGCTTAAAAGCCCTACGCTCTGCCATAATTATGCGAA
>JAXHNY010000017.1:0-7041 GCA_034519905.1 Ahrensia sp. | reverse complement strand
AAGTTACGTATTGCTAAAAACGTTGACATTTAAATAATTTGATTTCTCTTCTTACCAGTCCAAGGTACATTTGTTTCCTACTAAATGTTTTCTTAGATATTTAATATTACATTTTTTGTCAAATAAATCTAAACCATTTATTTCAATACTCTGTAATTTAATCACTAGTTTTGTATCATAATTTTTCTTTATGAGCTGAACAAATGCATTTGGTGATATTTTTATTATTTTTTCTAATAGTCACTTTTAGTGCAGTTTAGATTATACTCACGGATTAAATCGTCATGTGCATATGTATTACTATTATAATCCAATAAATGTTTTCCATTTCCATAATTTTCCATGAACACAGAGTGTTTTTCTGTGTAAAATAACTCTGTTTTTCCTCAAAGGAACATTATGAGGAATAAAGTTGTGTTTATATGCCAATTTACAATTTAACAGCACCTGTTGGTGAAACCCAGATAATTTTACAGGTAATTTATGAATGCTAAAGTCACATCTAAAATCACTTAACCACCAATTTTACTAAACTCCAGAAAAGTGACAGCATGTAGTCTTGCCGAGGCATCGATTTGTAACTTTGCACCGATGAGCGCGCCAAGTCCAAAAATGATGGTGGCAATTGCCGCTAATGCCTGCAGCGCCTTCGAATTTTTCTCAAGCCAGTTCATTGCGGTTTCCAGATTGCCTTGGACGCAAATTGTTCGTGCGTTGCGCAGTGGATGCCGCCGCCCGATTCCCCAATGGCATCGATGTTTAGCGCGACAATTTCGCGGCCAGGATAGGCTTTTCCGAGAATTTCGACGGCCGCCTGATCGGTCTTATCATCACCAAATTCGGCGGTAATCACCGCTCCGTTGCAGACATAGTAATTCACGTAAGAAGCAACAAAATCATCGCTTTTTGAGCGAACGCGCGTTGGTTCGGGTAGCGTAATCATTTCGAAGGCGCGGCCTTTATCGTTGACAGCATTTGAAAATATTTTGTTGGTTTGGAATGCTGCAACAGACCATGGGTCTGATTTATCAAGTTCATCAGGCATTTGGATGATAATCGCGCCAGAGGGGGTAAATCTTGCCAGCGCATCGATATGGTAATCGGTAATATCGGCACCTTTGATGCCAGGTGCCCAGACCATATGTTTGGCCCCATAGGCCTGTTTGATGAGCTCACTTACTTCATCGCGGCTCATGCCAGGGTTACGGTTGTCGTTGACCCACGAACTCTCATGCGCAATCAAATTCGCTCTACCGTCATATTCCACGCCGCCCGCTTCGCCAACAAGATCGTTGTTAAACAGGTGAAGGCCAAGCTTTTGAGCAATGCGCTGCGACACTTTTGCATCATTGGCGTGCGGCTGTTTTTTGCCCCAGCCGTTGAAATTCAGATTTACCGCCGCAAGCTCCTCAGCACTATTTAGAACAAAATTGCAACTTGCGTCGCGGCACCAAAGGTCATCGGTGGGAATATCCCAGATCTCGATATCATCCGTCATTGATCTGATGAGCGCGTGTTCGCCCTTTGCCGCCAGCATTACTACCGGTTCAAAGCGGTTAATCGTATTTGCAATCAGCGCTATGGCTTCTTGAACAGCTTCGAGGTCTTCACGGTATTTGTAGACTTTCAGATTTGCCGGCCATTGCATAAAAGTGCGCTCGTGTGGCGCGGCCTCTTCGGGCATATTAAACCCATGAGCCAAAGGATTGGTGGTGTTCATGGCCGCCCTCGCTGAACCTGCCTGTGATAGGATGCCGGCGCCGCCCGCCATTGCGCCAAATGCCGTCAACCCGCGGTTAAATTTTCGCCTCGTTATCATGCCGCGTTTTTACCTCTTGTGTGACAATTTTTGAATCTGGTTATCACTCACGCGCCGATGCGTCAAAGATAAGCAAAAAGATTGATCGAAACCCAATCTATCAAGGCGAATATCCAAACCTTGAAGAGCCAAGCAGCGCCTGTTGGCAGTGCTTTTATAAATCAAAGCGCGCTAATTCTGGCCCTAAATCCATGCCCGGCACAAGATGGATGCCCTGCCAGCCGTGGGCACGCGCGGCCTCGATATTGGGAAGACTGTCGTCGATAAAAAGCGTCTGCTCTATATCAAGCGCAAAGGTTCTCGAATGAAGCTCGTAAATCGCAAGGTTCGGTTTGATCAGTTTTACATCGCCAGAAACAGTCACGCCGCGCCCAGTTTTCAAAAACGGATACATTTCCTGCGCTTGCCGAAACGTGTCTGACGCAAAGTTAGTCAGTAACGTGACGTCGCGGCCTTCGCGCTGCAGGCGCTCAAAATGGCCAACCCGCTCAACCAAGGCATGGGAAACCATTTCGTGCCAATACGCACGAAAAGCTCGTATTTCCGTTTCCCAATCGGGGTATTCAGCGATTTTTATCGCTTCAGCTTCCGCCCAGGTCCGACCCCGATCTTGCTCAACGTTCCACGCACCCGTGCAGACATTTGCAAAGAAAAATGCCCGCTTTCGCGCGTCGGGGATGAGCCGCGAGAAAGGAAGACCCGGATCATAATGAATTAAAATATGCCCAATATCGAAAACGATGTGTTTTATCTCGGTCATTTTGGCTCCTTAAATGAATTGGGAACCATGCGCAAGCAATTGCCTTTTTCATGACAGTTGGCAATGCTTCGCCGCCTAGCTTATTGGGTGCTGACCACCACTGATTTTGATTGAGAAGAAATCCTTGCGGTGCTTCCGTGCGCCATACGGTCAATTCCAGTTCAAAATGCGTGAAAGACATGGTCTATTTTACCGCACTTTTCCCATCCTGCTTGAAACGGAGCAGCAGAGACGTCGGTAGCCCCATCATGCCGCGAACTCCAGTCTGTTGTCGGCACTTGGCTCATCGAGGCGAGCAATCCCGACGCCGAACGCTGTTCTAACAACATATCACCATCGGCGGATATAACCACATATGCCGCCCCAACACGCTTCGGCTTTTGCTTTTTGGGCGCTTTGATAGGAAAATGCTGCGGATCAAATTGTGCAAAAGCAACACATTGAGCCTGTAGCGGGCAATATGTACAGGCAGGATTTTTCGGCGTGCATATCGTCGCGCCAAGGTCCATGCAGGCTTGGGCAAAATCGCCCGGTCTCTGAGCGCATAGCGTTTCAGCGACCTGCTGTTTGATGTGCGGTTTTGCAGCCGGTAGCGGCGTTTTAATGGCAAAAAGACGCGAATATACCCGCTCAACATTGCCGTCCATCACGGGAGCAGGGATATCAAACGCAATGGACGCTATAGCGGCGGCGGTATAATCACCAATGCCGGGCAGGGCGCGCAACGCGTCAAGATTAGCCGGAAATTTTGCGTCATGGTCGCGCACCACGATATCGGCACATTTTTTCAAATTTCGCGCACGGGAATAATATCCAAGCCCTGCCCAGTCCCGTAAAATATCGTCTTGCGAAGCCGCGCTCAGCGCTGTGACGGTTGGCCATCGATTTGTAAATTTTTCAAAATAAGATTTGACCGTTGCAACGGTTGTTTGCTGCAACATGATTTCTGATAACCAAATACGATATGGATCAGGCAAAACGCCTGCCGCGCGATCCTGTGGTGCCACGCGCCACGGTAATTGTCGCGCGTTAGCATCATACCAACGCAGCAAGGGTTCTGCTATTTTTTGCATATTGATCGTTATTAACTTCCGGCAGATAATTTTATCTCTGTATTCTGTGTCAGTGTTATACATACAATGATATTCAATATTAACTGGGCTAAAAAATTGTTCGGAACGAGCGTGTATTTTTGGGACGACGATGGCTAAAGCAGCGGGCGGACTTATCTCTAAACTGCTAGATCCTTTGCTCGCAAAGCGTGCAGGTGTCTCCCTATCGCTGATAAATGCATGGAGCGAGATTGTCGGCGCAGATATTGGCGCGCAAAGCATGCCGGTGAAAGTGCGTTGGCCCGCGCGGAGCGATGATACGCAATCGTTCGAACCGGGTGTTTTGATGATTGCTGCTGAAGGTGCCGCGGCGCTTTATGTTCAACATCAAACGGCGCAGATTATCGAGCGTGTCAACGGCTTTCTGGGATATCATGCCGTCGCGCGTATCAAGATAACCCAAAAGCCAATCGAAAAGCCACGAACGCAAAAGCGCCTACGCCCATTAACCGAGAGCCAGAAACGCGCACTGAATAACGTAGCCGCAACGATTGACGATGAGGCGTTGAAGGCTTCACTCAAGCGGTTCGGCGAAAATGTTATGCGTGACAAAAAATAATCTCGCTCTACTTCTCTGGCAGACATAAGCTGCGAAGAGTAAATATGAAAAATATTGAAGTGTTTTACGACGGTGATTGCCCCATTTGCAAAATCGAAGTCGATCTCTATCGAAAATTTGGCGACCAATCTTCGATGCGTTGGATTGATATAACAGATCTCTCGGATTTGGATTTGCCCGTTGGCAAGACCCGCGAAACCTTGCTCAATCGTTTTCACGTGCGTGAAGCGGGCAGTGAACAGTGGTTTATCGGCGTTGATGCGTTTGCTCGCATTTGGCGCCAGTTGCCTTGGCTCAAACATTTTGCGTTCATATTTTCTCTGCCTTTGTTGAGGCAGGTGGCTGAAGTGGGCTATAGAGCATTTTTAAAGTGGCAAAATTGGCACCGGAAAAACCGAAGAAAGTCTGTGGCTTGACCAAAATATCCGCATTTTGGGAACTCAAAACCCTAGACCAAATGGACGATGGCGAATGGGAAAGCCTTTGCGATGGCTGCGGCAAGTGCTGCATGTCCAAAATTATCGATGATGATACGGACGAAATTTATTATACGACCGTGGCTTGCCAGCTTTTTGATGCCAAATCATGCAATTGCAGCAACTACCAAAACCGGCAAAAAATAGTAGCCGATTGCGTGCGCCTTACCCTTGATAACGTAGGCACGATTGAATGGTTGCCGCAAACTTGCGCCTACCGGCTGCTAAACGAAGGCAAGCCTTTGTTTGATTGGCACCCTTTGATTTCTGGTAATGCCAAAACTGTACACAAGGCCAAGATTTCCATGCGAGGCCGTGTGACCGCCTATGAACAAGACATGGAAACCGATGAGCAATATCTTGATCATCTCGTTGACGGAGTGCTCTAATCTAAAGCTTGCTAAAGAGCTGGAATTTTTCCAAGGTCTAAGGGTCTAACAGTTCTAGTTTAGTGAGATGTGAAATGACCGCTCAGAATATCAAAGCGATAATAACAGCCTACTTTAAGGCCTTCAATGCCAGTGATAATGAAGCCATGCTGAGGTTGCTTCACGAAGATGTGGCGCACGATATCAACCAAGGTGACAGACAGATCGGCAAAGAAGCACTGCGTTGGTTTAACGCTGCCAGATCAAAACATTTTGACGAGCACATTTCCGATATCGTCATCATGATGGATGAAAATGGGTCGCGAGCAGCGGCAGAATTCACCATTCACGGAAAATATATTGCCAAGAGCGATGGGCTTCCTGCCGCAAACGGTCAGCAATATTCCCTAACGGCGGCGATGGTATTTGAAGTCGAAGACGGCGAAATCACACGCATTTCAAGCCATTACAATCAACGCGATTGGTTGGCTCAACTTGGCTAATTAGTTTCTCGAGCTTTTCATTATTTCACTCAAATCGATTTTAATCACGAGTAATTGAATGCTTGTGTAATCTTGTGGTTCGTAAAAACTCTGTAGCTACGGTATACATGGGTTATTAGTGTGAGGTGGAGCATGTCTTTTGAAAACGCAAATTTTCAACCGTCGCCGGTTTCTAACTTTAGCCGCCACAGCGATTATAGCTTCAGCAATCCCCATGGGCGCCATGGCCGCTAAACAGAATTTGCTGAACGGCATCGCGATACAGGGTTATGATGCGGTTGCTTATTTTACACAAAACGCTGCGGTAGAAGGTAGCGAGGCCTTCGCGACTGAGTACAACGGCGCAAAATACCTATTTTCCTCAGCGGAGAACCGCGACATTTTTCTTGGTAGTCCAGATAAATATGCCCCGCAATATGGCGGTTTTTGCGCCTATGCCGTGTCTAAGGGATATACTGCTGCCATCGACCCAAGCGCCTTTAGTGTGGTGGATAACAAGCTCTATTTGAATTATTCAAAAGGCGTGCGCACCATTTGGACGAAGGATACTTCTGGAAATATTAAGCTTGGCAATAGCAATTGGCCTGCTTTATCGGTCAATTAAAAGCTACGTTTGGAGTTCGGATTTAGGGAAAGCGACCTTGCGAATCTGGATATGTCCAAAGATCTCGCTCGGAGCGTATTGCTGCTACTACTGCCGCTGCACGCTTCCAAGTATCTCGCGCTCGCCCTAAGCCCATATAATTTACTTCAATATCTTGAAGGTAGAGCGACAACAACATCGTCAGGCTCTCCTCGACGGAGCTGAGATGCAGCTGAAATTAAATAGCGATCATATTCATCGGCGAAACTTGCGTGATCCTCGTCTGACCATACACCGAACGGTGAACCCGGAGGTCCAAGCAGGCCGATTGGATCCCATAATGTCCAGCCAATATCCCTTAACTTTGACAGTTTAGCTCTTGGGCGGGGTTCCAATTGTTCCATTCATCGCTCTCAAATCTGCTAATTCATATCATACCATATCAGATCAAGTTGGCGTTACTTATTGTCACTGCGCTGTTTCCAAAACCACTGTGTATTAAACAACATCCAAAGTCGCTACAAAGATCGCGATATAAATTTCAACTCCCGACGCGGTGATGTCTGGCGTCTTTTTGCGCACGGCAAATTGCAATACATTTTTTGGAGATAAAAAAATTTATACGCAAGACGACGCTGGTGTAAACAACAAAAACGCGCTGTAAATTTTTAAAACCCCGCTTGTGACCGCGTAAATAATAGGTTAGTAGCGCTGCACGGTGGGGCCTGTAGCTCAGTTGGTTAGAGCCGGCGGCTCATAACCGCTTGGTCGGGGGTTCGAGTCCCTCCGGGCCCACCATCGCTCAATTTGGCACTGTTTTTCCATTCTTTTCTCCTATTTTTGTCCCATAGGCAAAAGCAA
>JAXHNY010000022.1:0-7542 GCA_034519905.1 Ahrensia sp. | reverse complement strand
CAATTATCCGCCGTAAACGTCAAACGTAAAAAACTTGTCGTTGATCTCTTTGTATTTGCCCGATGCGATAATAGCCGCGATGGCTGCGTTGAACTTATCGCGAAGTTCAGTTTCGCCCTTGCGGATGGCAATGCCGGCCCCTTCACCATTGATGACAGGGTCTGGGGTCAATGTGCCGAGCAACTTGCAGCATGCGCCCTCGGGCGTTGCGAGCCAATCGGAAAGAACGACAACATCGTCGATCACGCCGTCAATGCGCCCGTTGGCGATATCAAGTTTATACTCGTCTGCCGTTGGGTAAAGGTTCAGCGTCGCGGACTTCAATTTTTCTTCCGCATAGTTTGAGTGGGTTGTTGATGATTGGGCACCCAGTTTTTTGCCGGCAAGAGCAGCGTCGCTAGCTTCTGTGATGGACGAGTCTTTCGGGACGGCAATTGCTGGCGGGGTGTTGTAATATTTATTGGTGAAGTCCACCTGTTCCATGCGCTCTGCGGTGATCGACATGGAAGCGATGATCGCGTCAAATTTTCCCGCCTGTAGCGCAGGAATAATGCCGTCCCAATCTTGCGTCACAAACTCGCATTCCGCTTTCATTTCTTCGCACAGCGCTTTTGCGATATCGATGTCAAAGCCAACCAGCGTGCCGTCGGCCTCCAGGTTGTTGAACGGAGGGTAAGCGCCCTCGGTTCCGATTTTGAGTTTCATGGATTGGCTATTGGCAACGCCCGCGCTGAGGCTAAGCGCGATGGCCGCAACAGAAGCCAGAATTGTTTTTGTAAAACGCATTTACTGTTCCTAAAATTTCAATGTTTGAATGTACCGAGTGGTCATCAGGCCTAAGACATTAGACTTTTTAGACAGTCTCATAACTCCAAGCCAAATTGCAACTTATTTTTGTTTGGCTACCAAAAATGGATTATTTGCCACCGGCAATTGATTTCAGCATGCGGGTTTTGTGCTTGTGTTTTTTGCTCACCATATGCCGGATGAACGAGGCCAGATGCAGGCCGAAAAGCACGAGCAAGCCATAGGCCGATAGGCGGTGAAAGCTCGCCAAAAGGCCACTGTTATATCGGCATTGCCCTCATAAGGTGCTGGCCAACTCAAAAGGCCGAAAATCGAATAGGCCGCACCTTGAAAAAGCGGCAGTAAAAGACCCGATAGTGCCAGCGTAAACATGCAGATCAGCAGGGCAATGATTATCAGCCTCTCAATAAGGCTGATGCTTGGGTGCTGATCATGAGCGCGTGGAAAACCGCTCGACCAGCGATAAATCACGCGGGCGATCAGAGGAAGCGCTAGGAGCAATCCAAAAGACGTGTGCGCCGATGTCCATCCAAAAAACTGCGTTAAAACCAAAATCAAAATACCAAGGCCGCTGAACCAATGGACGGCGAGCGATAGTTTGGAATAGTTTGCGGCGGGGTCAATTTTACCGTCTACAACGTGATGTTCGATTGGTGCTGTGATAGGCGTTGTCATAAGCATGCTAACCTAATTTAAAAGACGAAAACGGGATAAACCGAACCGGATCGCCTGACCTGACAAGGTCTACATCTTCTGGAATTTCAATCAACCCTTCGGCAAGGCGCAGGCCTGTGATAAGCCCAGAACCATCGCGGGGAAATTTCATAGCGATTGTCTTGCCGTTCTCATCCATGTTGAGCCACCCGCGCAAGAACTCGCGCCGGTCGGTTTTTTTGCGGGCGATATCAAAACCGGATGGCACATAAAAGCCCATCGGTGGCTTGGCATTTGCGCCAATCAGTTTTGCAATCAACGGAAAAACATAGAGATTTGTGCACACCATTGAGGCGACCGGATTGCCCGGTAGGCCGATGATGACTGCGTTGCCGATTTGGCCAAACATCATGGGTCGGCCGGGCTTAATCGCGATCTGCCAGAGATGGCGGCTGCCCAGCTTTGCCAGCACATTGAGCATATGATCTTCATCGCCGCGCGATGCGCCGCCGGACGTTAAAATCAGATCGTGATCGCTGGCGGCCGTGCGTATGACATCGGTGATGAAGGCTTCATCATCCGCCGCAATGCCCAGATCAGTAATCTCCACATGCTCTGACGCCAGCAGCGCTTTGAGCATAGGGCGGTTTGCATCGTAGATTTTACCCACCGATAGGGGGGCACCCGGTTCAATAATTTCATTGCCAGTCGATAGGATGCCGATGCGCAGCTTTTGGCGCACAAGCACTTGGGCGCAGCCTATCGAGGCCAATGCCGCAATGCGGGCAGGGGTTAAAAAATCGCCTTCGCGCACAACCATATCGCCGGACTTCAAGTCTTCGCCTGCAACGCGGCTGTTGGCACCCAATTTCAAACCTGCCGGAATGTGTATCAGCCCATCGTCGCCGATGGTACAATCTTCTTGCATGGCCACTGTCTGCGCATTTTGCGGCATGATCGCGCCGGTAAAAATACGCGCGCATTGTGCCGCTTTCAGCATCACGCTGTGCGTATCACCCGCCGCGATCAGAGCGGCGAGTTCCAAGCGTCCTTGGGTCTTGACATATTCGCCGTGATCAAAGGCGTAGCCATCGACCGCGCTGTTGCTCGCCAGCGGCACGTTGCGCGGGGCAGTGATGTCCGCAGCGCAAATGCGTCCGGCAGCTTCTTCCAGGCCTACCATCTCATCGCCAACGATAAGGCTGACCACCCGCGCGATCGTCTCCAGCACCTCGGCATGTTTCATCCGGTCTTTGTCATGCAGAAAACAATCGTCCAGCAGTTGCCGCGTTGTTGGTGTTTGGCTCATCCTTGCGTTCCGCGAACGAAATTATTTTCAACGAAATCCGCAATAGCGATAACATCATCGCGGTCAAACCGCGGCAGATCGCTGATAATTTTCACATCTGATGGCGCTGCGATTGCAACAACATTGTTGACGCTGCCCATCAGATTTGCCTGTTCCTCGCTTGCAATCATCAGCAGTTTGGGGTGAGCCTCGGTTTTATAGCCTTCTGCAAAAATGATATCGCACAGTGCCATATGTTCAATCAGCGTTGTCAGCTCTGGTTCTTGCTCTTGATCTGAAATTTCATGCAATAGGGCCCAGCGTTTGGCGCTGGCGATTACCACTTCGCCTGCGCCCGCCGCGCGGTGCTTGTCGGTGTCCGTCCCCGGTTGATCCAGATCAAACGCATGATGGGCATGTTTGACGGATGATACTTTGAAGCCGCGCGCTTTGAACTCAGCGATCAATTTTGCCGTCAACGTCGTCTTGCCGCTGTTCTTAAAACCGGAAATGCCGAATAGGATTTTGCTCATATATGCGCCTGCGCCATCATCAGTTCAGCCGTGTGCCAAATCTTCTGGCGTGTTAATGTTAAAAAATGGATCAGGTGTTTTTGCCGTGGTAAAATCAACCATCACATGGGGCTGCGTGCGCACCCACGCCATGACTTTCAAGATACCCGTTTCATCGAGCCAAGTTTGCAGAGCGTCCTGCAGATCGATCGGCCAAAGGCCAAACACCGGATGATTGTGTCCATCGGATGCTGCCATCATAATCGTGTTTCCATCGGGTGCCTGCTCAACGAGGCGTGGCACAAGATCATCGGGAAAAAACGGCGAATCGCCCGCAACGGTCGCAATATGTGTCGCTTCAGGATGATTATCACGCGCCCACCGCATGGATGCTAAAATGCCCGCCAGCGGTCCTGCAAATGCGCTGCCACTATCACTGAAGACCGGCACATTAAACGCCGCGAAATTGGCTGCATCTGAATTGCTGTTGATCGCAGCGGAGGCGGTTTGTTTTGCCAGCTTGTCGAGCAGCGTAGCGAGAATTGGCACACCACCAAGCGTTAGCAGCGTTTTATCGCCGCCGCCCATGCGCGTTGCTTGTCCGCCGGCAATCACGATGCCGATGATGCGCTTTGGATCAATCATCGTAGCGGCTGCCTTTGCGCGCAGATTTTGGCTCGTCGTCGTAATTCGCCGCCGTGGCATCCAGATCGCGCACAATGCGCTCGTGGC
Organism: Ahrensia sp.; assembly: GCA_034519905.1. Taxonomy (GTDB): domain Bacteria; phylum Pseudomonadota; class Alphaproteobacteria; order Rhizobiales; family Rhizobiaceae; genus Ahrensia. The sequence continues at coordinate 3,549 of JAXHNY010000022.1, read as the reverse complement.
CTGCCAGTGCGGTAAAGCGTTTGCCCCGCGCACGGCCAATCAAAGTTAGTCCGGCGCGCCGCGCCAAGTCCACACCCCATGCGGTGAAGCCCGACCTTGAAACCAAGATTGGTATCTGCATCATCACCGTTTTAATCACCATTTCCGATGTCAGGCGGCCTGTTGTGTAGAAAATTTTATCATCGGGGCGCTCGCCATTCAGGTGCATCCAGCCGGCAATTTTATCAACCGCATTGTGCCGCCCCACGTCTTCCATATAAACCAGCGCGCGGCCATTTTTGCACAATACGCAGCCATGGATTGCGCCTGCGGAAAGATAAAGGCTCGGCGTTGTGTTGATCGTTTTGGTCAGCTGGTAGAGATCAGAGGTTTTAAGCCTAGCGTCCGGCGCGAGTTTAACCGCATCAAACCCGTCCATCATATCACCAAAAACAGTGCCTTGGGCGCAGCCCGATGTGCGCACTTTTTTCTTCAGCACCTGCTCATAATTGGTTTGGCGCTTGGTGCGAACGATGACGACTTCGAGATCGTCATCATAGTCGATGCCCGTGATTTCATCATCCGCTTTCAACATGCGTTGGTTGAGCAGATAGCCAACGGCCAGCAAATCTGGATAATCGCCGATGGTCATCATGGTGACGATTTCCTGGGCGTTGAGAAACAGCGTCAAGGGTTTTTCCGTGACGACGTTGACACTGACCGCCGCCCCGTTTTCATCAAAGCCAGACACTTCACTCGACAAGCCCTTAGCATCGGGGTCGGGTGCAAGAATATAACCATCGTTTTTGATCATGTTCATGCGTGCACTATGCCTGAAAATGGTGCCATGGCTCAATCATTAAATCGCGGACGGCTGTGGCCGTGAGCGCCGTGCGGCGCTGAGCGTTACGACAAAAGCTGCTGCTGCAAATATTGCCAATGACGTGCAAAGCGCAAGCGGCGATCCGGTTTGCCCAACCGCGCGCGCGCCGATAATAGAAGCGATGGCACCACCGCCGATTTGTAATGCGCCGAGCAGGCCGGATGTTGCCCCTGCCGCATCCGGCTTGAGCGATATGGCCGCCGCCATGACATTGGGCAAAGTCATACCGTTGCCAAGGCCGACAAACACCATGGGAACAAACAGCATCCACGCGGCAGGCTCAGATGCAGTCGTCAGAAACAGCAACGAGATCAAAGGCCCGATTATTGTTACAACCGCACCATAGGTCATCATGCGTTCAACGCCGACGCGTTCTGAAAATTTTCCCGACAAGCCGTTGCCGATTGCGTAACCCGCCGCGGTCATTGAAAACCACAATCCGTATTCAAAGGGTGTTTGTTTGAAAAACTCTGCTGATACGGCTGGCCCGCCGCCCAAAAATGCAAAGAAAACAGCGGAGGCTAAGCTTGCGCTGGCGGTATAAAGCCAAAACAGGCGCATTGTCATCACTTGTCGATAGGAGTGCAGCTGCGCAGCTACTGTTTGTCCGGCGAATGTATTGGTCTCGGGGAGGGATATCCATGTAGCAATCAGCGCCACGGCGCCAAAGGCGGCGAGCACACCAAAAGACCAGCGCCAGTTGGCGATGCTGTCTATAAACCCGCCAATGATGGGGCCGATCATCGGTGCGATGGCCATGCCCATAATGACGTAGCCAATCATGCTGGCAGATTTTTCACGCGGGTAGACATCGCGCACGATCGCGCGCGACAACACCAAACCTGCCGCGCTTGCGGTTTGAATAACGCGCCCGGCTAAAAACATGGGTGCTGAAGTGGCAAAAATGCAAAGCAGAGAGCCGATAATAAAAATGCATAAGGCACTCAGCAAGACGGGTCTGCGCCCGATTTTATCGGATACGGGGCCAACGATCAGCGATACCACGGCGGTTAGCATGAGATAGAGCGATAGGCCGAGCTGTATCGTCGCATAAGACGCCCCAAGATCGCGGCTAATGCTTGGCATGGACGGAAGAAATATGTTGATCGCCAATGGGCTTACGGCGGCCAGCAGGATCAAAATCCAAAGCGGGGGCATTTTTTTGATCTGCTGCACTTTATATTTTATACTTTCTTTAATTGGCGCTGGAGTTTTCGTTCGCGCAGAAGCGTGTAGATGCCGGTCGCGATCACCAAGGTTGAACCAAACAGCATCCAAAAATCGGGTACTTCGTTAAAAATGAGATAGCCGAGTAAAAGCGCAAACACCATACGGGTGTAACGAAACGGTGCGATGACAGACATTTCGCCGATGCGCATGCCAAGCGTGATGGCGTAATAGGCGATGGGGCCGATAATGCAGGCGGCCACCATATAGGCCCAAGCCTTTGAACTCATGTCTTGCCAGCCGCCCATAAAAAGCATGAGAAAGAAAGCTGCGACGGTGAGCGTTAAATAAGCGGACGCGGCCACCACGACTGTGGGTATTTCGAAATTTATTTTTCGAGTGACGAGGTCCCGCACCGATAGTCCCACAACGCCAATCAAGGCCAAGATAGAAGCCGAATTAAACCCGTCCATGCCGGGCCGAATGATGATGATGACGCCCACAAAGCCAATCAAGATGGCGGTCCATCGCCGCCAGCCGACGGCTTCCTTTAAAAATAATGCTGCACCGACCGTGACCAAAAGCGGCGATGATTGCAGGATGGCCGAAATGTTAGACAGGGGCATCATGGCCAGCGCCGGTATGAAACAGATGCCGCCGGTGGCGTCCCCTGCATTGCGCAACAAGATCGCGCGGTTGGCCAGATCTTTCGTAAAAAGCGTATGGCCCTGAATTTTGGCGATGGCTGCGCCCGCTGTATAAATGATGAGCTGCGTGTGGCGCATGCCGAGCTGCGCTTTCATGAGGCGGGAGCTGCTGCGCTTCAAGGAGCGGCTGGCTGAGGGTAAATTCCCTGAGCAGATGGCCGTTAAGCTGCAAGGCCTGGCGCTGGATGTGCACGGGCCCTTTATGGCCCAGCTTTATAGCCAGCCCGCAGAGCGCAGTGTGTTTACCGCCATGAGTGAGGTGGCATGCGGCAAGGTGCGTAATATTGGTACCGGTGAGCTGTTGGACATGGGGTATCGGACGTTTGAGACCGATGCCGAGTTTTCCCTATCGGTTTTGGTAAAGGCGCTCAAAAGCTCAGCTTCAACTTGCGTTCAGATACGCGCGATATGGCAGCCATGCAGGTGTCGATGACCCTGGCCAATATGTCGGAAAAGCCCGGCGACCCGCGTGCCAATCCGCCTCGGGTGTCGCTGGTGACGGTGGAAGCTGAGCGACAACCAGTACCGGCGCAAGGTGCAGGAGTATTGCGCCGGCACGCTCGGCCAAGGCACTCTAAGCAATATGTGCCGAGGAAACGGCCGTCGCTCAGTTTGATCGGGTGCTACGCAGTCAGCGCATTGCCCTTGAGCCTCCGGTGCTGGCTGCGTATGGCCGGTATTTGCAGGACCCACAGTCACTGCGCCTGGAGTTCAATCCACAGAAGGCATGGTATGGGATGGTCTGCAGTTCTTTGATGCCAAGGATGTTCTGGCGATGCTCAGGCCTGTAGTGTTGGTAGCAATACGTAACTG
>JAXHNY010000048.1:0-18040 GCA_034519905.1 Ahrensia sp. | reverse complement strand
TAATAGCCGCAAGGCGGCCGCATCGACCTCGACTCCAATACCTTTTGTCGATACGGTCGATCCGGCCATTGGCCCTCAGCCTGCATAAAAATGCACTGTTCGCGGGCTCCGACGAAGGCGGCGACAACTGGGCCGTCATCGCAACCCTCATCGAGAAAAATAAGCTGGGCGGCATCAACCCACACAACTGGCTGACTGATACACTTTCCAAGCCTGCCAATGGTCACTCCCGGCAAACCGCCTGATGAACTTCATTCCTTATGGAACACCGTGGGCTGGAATCAGCGCTTACATTAAAGCAGCCTTCAACCCGTCAACGCTACGCCCCGCAAGGCGGCTCTGTGCACACGCTTACCGCAAAAGGGGGACCCAAAGCCAAGCTATAGGCAAGTTAAAGTGGTGGCTGGACGACAAAAATCGTCAATGCGCTTATCGACGCGCTGGCAACCTTGTCCGCTTTATTCTGCTACCGGGAAACCGCGGGACACGCTCGGCGTCGCACCGCTCATCGAGGGCATCGAAATGGGCGCGTTGTTGGGTGACAAGGCCTATGATCCCCAACTGGATCATCGACGAACTTAATCGGCGCGGCGCGAATGTTGTGACCTCGCAAATGCCGCAACGGACCAAACCAGTCGAAATCGATCTCGAAATGGTTAAATGGCGGCACCTCATTGAAAACTTCTTCTGCAAACTTAAAAGAGTTCAAACGCATCGCCACATGCGAGCCTGCAAAACTGATCAAAAGCTTCACAGCCATGATAAAAATCCCGTTTCGCCGTCATCAATTCCCGCTCATCTCAACAGCCCCCAGTTGTTTAGTCCCGGCATTTGATGGGTTGGGTTGAGGATAAATCTGCCTGGCTCGATTGTCCATATTTTGCAGATGTATTCGAAGGGCGTGAGGCCCTTGAGGGTCTTCAGCCTGCGGCCATAATTGTAGGCATCAATGAAGTCGTGAAGGTGTGCAGTCAGCTGTGCGTGGCTGTCGTAATGGTATCGCTTGACGGTGGCCTCCTTGATCGTGCGGTTCATCCGTTCGACCTGGCCGTTGGTCCAGGGGTGCTTGATCTTGGTGAGCCGGTGCTCGATCCCGTTCTCGTCGCAGCGCATGTCGAACATGTGCGACATGCAAGTCGCTGTGGGGCCATCGACGTATCGTGGCGGGAAGGTGAACTGGATACCGTTGTCGGTCAGCACAGTGTGGATTTTGTATGGCACGGCTGCGATCAGCGCGACGAGGAAGGCTGAGGCTGTGACCCTGTTCGCCTTGGTCACGAGCTGGACGAAGGCGAACTTGGCGGGTAGCGGTCGATGCCTACGTAAAGATAGAGCTTGCCCTCGGCAGTGCGGACTTCGGCTTCGCAGTCAAATTTATGCCGACTGCGTAAACTTGCCGTCAGTATCGATATGGAAGTAGCCGATGGGATATGTCTTGAACTTCTTCTTTGGCTCCTTGTTGCCCGTCACTTCGGGCAAGCGGCTGATCCCGTGGCGTTGCAGACAGCGGTGCAGTGATGAGCGCGTCAGGTGCGGGATCGTGGTCTGCAAGGCGTAGAGACAGTCATCCAGCGGCAGCAGCGTGTGCTTGCGGAAAGCGACGATGATCGCCTCGTCCTCAATGCTCAGCACCGTTGAGTGCGCATCCTTGGGACCAGTGGGAAGATCGCTGACCGAGGTGCGATTCTTCCACTTGGCCACCGTCTTGGGGTTAATCCCGTGACGCTTGGACAGTGCGATCAGGCTCTCTTGACTATGTTGTATTGCGAGCCCAAATCACAGGGGGACTGCCGCTGTCGTGCGGGCGCTCCCGTGTAGAATTTGTCCCATAACGAGTCCTTCCATTGATGGCTGAATATTACACCATCAAATGCCGGGACTAAACACCTAGCAGGAGTGGCCCCTTTTTAATCCAGTGCTACCGCCCGATGAATGGCCCCTTTTATTACCGGTGTTCTCAAATGACGATATCATAATGTAGCTGCGGCTCTCGAAGCCTGTTCGTACAAACCCGTAATTGCCCTTAACATTTCAGCTATGTGCGAGAGTTCATCTGCATCTGAACCAAATGTTTTCAGGCTTGGGATCAAGCACTCTTCGCGCACATTTTTGTAAGACTCACAGAGTTTAATACCTTTTTCCGTCGTGGAATAGAATATTTCTTTCCCTCTTTTGATGCCGGTTACAAGTCCCAATCCGATTAATTTTTTGAGAGTGTAGTTAACAGTGTGAGCATCCTCAATGTTGAGCAGAAAGCATATGTCCGTTTTCCGCTTTTCATTTCCCCGATGGTTCACAAAGTGGATAACAAGTACATCCAGAGCATTGAGTTCGTTTTGCCCAGCAGCGGTCGCACACCTAACAATCCACTTCTGAAATGCATTATAAACAACCGTTAGGCCAAACTCGACTTCAGACAGCGGCCAACCTTCCGCAGTTGCTAGATGTTCAGACGATACAATTTTTCGCTTTCCCATGTCGCCCGGTATCATATGATCTCCAAGTATTTTTGAGCTCTTGAACTGAACCGCTATCGCGGAGCAAATCGTATATCAGCAATTCACAATGATTGCAAAATGAGTAAGGCGTTGAAACTGCGAGAGGCTTCACGAGACTGAATCATTTTCGCGCTCAGAATACTTCCCAAAGCCCCCCTGTTGGCGAAGTAATATTGATGCTGTCTCCAAGATGCACAATTGCATGTGCGCAACCACCTAATTCTTCGATAGTTTTATCTGCTCGGATAATCCAATTGCGGCCAACTCGTCCTTCTTGACCGCCCTCCAATCCAAAAGGACGCACTTCCCTATGACCTGACAGGATCGAGCATTCCATTTTCTCCAAAAATCGAATTGACCTAAGTATGCCGTCACCAGCGGTCCATTTTCCGCGCCCACCAGACTCTCGCACCACTGAAAAGTTGTCCAATACTACCGGATAACGCTGTTCCAGTATCTCTGGATCAGTAAGCCGCGTGTTGGTCATATGGGTGTGCACGGCTGACACGCCATCAAAACCTGGTCCTGCTGGGCTCCCCGAACATATTGTCTCATAATATTGGTATCGTTCGTTTCCGAACGTCAGATTATTCATGGTGCCTTGGCTTGAACCGAGAGCACCTATGGCTCCGAACAGGGCGTTGGTCACAGCTTGGCTTGTTTCAACATTTCCAGCGACAACTGCCGCAGGAAAGCGGGGATTGAGAATAGAACCTTCGGGAATAACAAGCTCAAGTGGTTTCATGCAACCAGCGTTTAAAGGGATATCGTCGCCGACTAAGCACCTAAAAACATACAACACTGCTGCTCGGGTGATTGCTCCGGGGGCATTGAAGTTATTCGGCTGTTGCTCGCTGCTGCCTGTAAAGTCGACGACTGCAGTGCGCGTTGACTTGTTACAACGGATTGCGACCTTGATGACTGTTCCTCCATCAAGATCATAGCGGAACTCACTGTCGTCCAGATTGTCGACAACTCTTCGGACGGCTTCTTCGGCACTTTGCTGAATGTATCCCATATAAGCAGTCACCGTTTCAAAACCATAATTCTCTACAAGCTTTTTGAGTTCACGTGCTCCTGCCGCATTTGCGGCGGCTTGCGCCATAAGGTCCGCTATATTTTGGTCGATGTTACGCGCCGGATATGAACCGGAAGAAAAAATTTCTCGGATTTCGTCGGTGAGAAACTTGCCCTTCGAGATCATTCGGACATTGTCCAAGACAATTCCTTCCTCGTGAATGGTGGTTGCCAGTGGGGACATCGAACCGGGTGCTATTCCTCCGACATCTTCATGATGGGCGCGAGACGCGAGATAAAATAGGATGCGTTTGTTTTCATCATCGAAAACTGGCGAAACAACTGTGATGTCAGGAAGGTGCGATCCTCCATTGTAAGGATTGTTCTGAACGAACGCATCGCCAGGATTAATCGACTGACCTGATGCAATAATAACCTTAACGCTCGAATCCATTGATCCCAGATGGACAGGAACATGGGGCGCATTTGCCACCAGATTGCCTTCATGATCAAAAATTGCGCAAGAAAAGTCCAATCGTTCCTTCACATTGACGGATTGTGAGGTATTGCGAAGAACGATACCCATTTGCTCAGCGATCGACATAAACAAGCTATTGAAAATCTCAAGAGTTACAGGGTCATAATCTGTCTTCAAACTACCTAAGGCGGCTTGATCGCCAATATGGTTAAGAATTAGATGGCCAAAGGTGTTGACCGACAGTTTCCAATCCGGCTCCACCACAATGGTTCCAGTGGGTTCAGTCACAATAGCGGGGCCAACGATTACATGGCCATTAAATAAACCCTCGACCGCGTATACATTGGCATCTCGCCATGCGCCTTTGGTGTACATTCTTGTGGTTGACAAGGATTTTGGCGTTGGCTGCGTCACGGGGGTTTGGTGAGGCTCAGAGCAGGCTTTGCCACCACCAAATGATTCGACAATTAAAGTGTCAAACACAATCTTTTTTTCAGGAGCATAAAATCCAAATTGCCGATGATGTTGATCCTCAAAGGCGCTGCGCATTACGTCAGGTTCATCAAGCAAAATGGTTAAAACCGTATCAGTCCCTTGGTAACGGAGCAGAGTTGTAACACGGTTAGTTATGTCGGCCTCTTCAAGGCCCTGTTGCGACAACTTGTCCAAGTTTGCCTGAATAAGCGCCGCGACCGAAGATTGAAAACCAGCAACATCAAGCGACAATAAGTCGATGCCAACAACACGCTGTGATTCAGTTGCAATGTTCGCTAGCCCCATGCCGTAAGCAGACAAGACGCCTGAAAAGGAATGCAGGAAGATCGTTTCCATGCCAAGCCTTTCGGCGACAAGGCATGCGTGTTGACCGCCAGCTCCGCCAAAGCAGTTCATCACATAATCTTTGACATCATAGCCGCGTGACACAGAGATTTTCTTAATTGCCTGTGCCATATGTTCAACTGCAATGTTAAGAAAGCCTTCTGCAATTTCTTCGGGACTGTTGTAGCCCTCCAAGCCATCGCCAAGTTTAATGAATGCATCGATTGATGCTTGTCGATCAAGTGATTGGTTCTGATCAGGACCAAAAATCTTAGGAAAATGTTCAGGGATCAACTTGCCAAGGCAGACATTAATGTCGGTAACGGCCAACTTGCCATTGCGACGATAACAGACGGGACCTGGGTTGGCGCCGGCTGAATCGGGACCCACACGAAATCGCCCGTCCTCAAATTTGAGCAAAGAACCCCCACCTGCGGCGACAGTGTGAATGAACATCATTGGAACACGCATGCGAACGCCCGCAACCTCAGTTTCATAAACCTTTTCAAACTCACCGGCATAGTGACAGACGTCGGTAGACGTCCCTCCCATGTCAAATCCAATGATCTTTTCGAAACCTGCGTTCTTTGCGGTATGCACCGCCCCGACAATTCCTCCCGCAGGGCCAGAGAGAATGGCATCACGACCGCGAAAGTTTTTTGCATCCGTAAGTCCGCCAGAGGACTGCATGAATAGCAATTTTCCTGGCTTTTGGCCTTCGCTGAAAGCTCTGGAAACCGTATCGACGTAACGGCTCAAAATTGGTGTAAGATACGCATCGACAACAGTTGTCTCTCCGCGGGCAACAAGCTTTGTCAGTGGGCTGACATCATGGCTGGCGGAGACTTGTGTATAGCCAATTTGCGCTGCTAAAAAAGCCAGGCGTTTTTCATGCGCAGTGTGCAAGTATCCATGCATCAAAACAATCGCGATTGAGCGATACCCCTTATCATAGGCAGCTTGCAAATCTGCTATGGCTGAGGATTCGGCCATTTCTCTCTCGACATAGCCATTTGCGCGAATACGTTCGTCTATTTCGATGACATCTCCATAAAGCAGGTCGGGTTTTTTAATGTTCATAGCAAATGTTTTTGGGCGGGCCTGATAGCCGATTTCTATCGCGTCACCAAAACCCTTTGTGATCGCAAGAACAGTTCTATCGCCTTTCTTTTCCAGCAGTGCGTTGGTTGCAACTGTGGTTCCCATCTTAATGGATGCTATTAAATCCTGTGGAATGACCTCATCACCTTCCAGACCCAAGAACTGCCGGATGCCGTGCAATGCCGCATCTTCATAAGCTTCGGGATTCTCCGAGAGTAGCTTTTTGGTTAATAAGCTCCCATTGGGAGCACGTGCGACGATATCGGTGAACGTACCGCCTCTATCCACCCAAAATTCCCACAAACTCAATTCGCTTGAAACAACAGCGTCCATTTTTGGTGATTCCTTTTTTTCTCTCGATACGAAAGGTATTGACACTACGTTGATAAAATGTCAACGTTCTATCACCGCACCAATGTTGCTTTGTAACCATAAGATAAATTTTGGGCGATTTGGCAAATTTTGTTTAGGGAGAGATCACCATGAAAAAGTTAATTCTACTGAAGTCTATCACATCGAGTGCGCTGACCTCTGTTGCGCTAATTTCGCTGCCTGCTGCCGCGCAAGATGCCGGTAGCGCCATCGAGCCGTCGACAAATGTTACCGAAAATGAAGATCGAGTAGATGACATCGTGGTTACTGGTCAGACAGGAAGCCGTATAAAGCGGCAAAGTGATGAATCATCGCCTATATTGTCGGTTGGGGCGGAAGATTTGGCGAACAGTGGGGCGAAAGATGCGCGCGACGTAATTGGTAACTTGGCTGTCAACAACGGTTCTCAGAATAACTCTGACAACCTGACTCAAAATTTCACAGTCGGAACCTCCAATATCAATCTTCGCGGCTTAGGGGTGGCCTCCACTCTTGTTCTGCTGAATGGTCGTCGCCAAGTGCTGTCCTCAGTTGCGACAGATGACGGATCGACATTCGTCGACTTGTCGTCCCTTTTGCCGACGCTAGCAATTGAAAGGGTCGAAATACTCAAGGATGGTGCGTCTGCTATTTACGGTTCGGATGCTGTCGCGGGCGTAGCGAACTTTATCACTCGCTCGAATTTTGAAGGGGCAGAAATTACTGCGGAATACCGCACCAAAACTAATGATGGCTCACAAGTTGATTTCAATCTTGACGGCGTTATTGGCGGTAAATTGGGCGAGGGCGGCTCGTTCTTGATTGCCGCAAGTTACTTGAAGCGCACTAGCTTACTGCTTGGAGAGGTTGATTTTGTTCGTCCAGCGCTAAGCGGGTTTGGAAATCCTGGCAGTTTTGTTGTGCCATCACTTGGTCTAACCGTTGCTGATCCGGGCTGCGCAAATTTTGGAGGCAATGTCCAGTCTCTGGCCAATGGTAGTACTGTATGCCGGTTCGATTTTGGGCCGCAGGTTACGGCGGTGCCGGAAGAAAATCGCTTGCAGGCATATGCTAAAGCAACATGGGATTGGAGCGATTCAGTTTCTCTTTGGGCGGAAGCGGCCTACACTCGCAACGATATCGTACGTGAAGTTTCGCCCAGCTTTCCTGTATTAAATGCACCGATCGTGCCAGCAAATAACCCAGGCAATACCTTTGGTGAACAGGTCAGGTTCCAGGGCCGCCCCTTCGGATTTGGTCAATCGACAGAGAAAAATTTCTATAAGCATAACACAGTTCGATTCGGAACCGGGGTTGAGGGCAATTTTGGCAACGGATTTTCTTGGGATGCGTCCTATGTCTATGCTGCTAACGATTCTGTTCAAAACCCACGCGATACCATCACTGCGAATTTTCAACAGGCACTTTTAGGATTTGGTGGGCCTAATTGCGATACCAGCCCGACGGCGCGGACACCGGCAGTTGCAGGGCAAGGCGGTTGTTTGTTTTTCAATCCGTTTAGTAGCGCGAACACGGCGGCCCCCGGGAGTCCCCTCTATAACGATCCTGTGCTACGTAACTTTTTCATTGGCGACTACATCGCTATTGCCAAATCAACGCTCAATGTGGCTGAAGCTAACTTAACCGGGCCTCTTTTCACACTGCCCGGTGGCGATGCGGCCTTCGCAATAGGCGCGCAATTTCGCAAGCAAGGTTTGTCATACGCTTATGACTCCATTTCTCAGCAAGATGGGTTTGGCTTTCTGATCGGCAACCGCAACTTCGAGGGCTCGTCAGATGTGTTTTCCGTTTATGGTGAGGTATTATTCCCGGTCGCTAATTGGTTAGAATTATCCGGCGCTGTGCGATATGAAAGCTATGGTGATGGTATCGGAAACACCCTAGATCCAAAGTTCTCGTTTTTGGCAAAGCCACTAGAAACTCTCTCACTACGCGGATCCTATAGCACGTCATTCAGGGCGCCATCGGTGTTTCAAACGCAAGGTATCCAAACAAACTTTGTCAACATTCGAGACGCTAATGGTACAACAACATTCGCGGCAAGTCGCTCAGTGGGCACGGATAATTTACGCCCAGAAACGTCCCGCGCAATCAACGTTGGTGCAACATGGCAACCCATTAACAATGTTGAACTGAGTATTGACTATTATGATTTCAAATTCGAAAATGCCCTGACTAAGGAAAGTGCTCAGGCGATAGTAAACGCCAATCCAAATGATACAAGGATTGAACGAACATCAGCCGGCACGATTTCAGTTGTCAATGTTGCTTTCATTAACGCCGATTCAATCAGCACAAGCGGTCTTGATTTTTCAGGAAGGGCCACGTTTGACACTTCGATCGGGACTATTGCGCCATTTTTTGATGCTACCTTGATTCTAAAATATGACCTCACGACCAATGGCAGAACCATCGATGGATTGGGACGTCTAAACCGAGGGACTGTTGGGTCATCAAATCAGAAATTCAAGGGCAACCTTGGCGTCAACTGGTCAATTGGTTCATTTAACGTCAATGCAATTGCCCGTTACATTAGTTCATATGAAGATGATCAAGCGGTTCCGGTTCCGATCGACGCATTCACGACATACGACTTTAATGTCAGCTACAATATCGGTGAATTTCTACGTCCGGGATCGGCGACAACCTTAACATTAGGCTTCGTAAATCTAACTGACAAAGACCCACCTTTCGTTGCGGTGTCAGGAAGCTACGATCCCCGCGCCGCAGATCCCCGAGGACGGCGCGCTTTTGTCAAGCTTGGAACGAGTTTCTAAGCAAGCACCTGCGGTGCTTCGGGGCGTTTTAAGGCTTTGAGGCACCGCAATGGGCTTTCGGGTTCCAGTTACATTTTACTAACTTTGGGAAATTGATGGATGTACACTTAATCAGTGAAGGCCGAATGACCTCGGACGAATGCGCCATATAATCTGGTTTTATAGCGAACGTGAACATTTAGATCCGTAAGGCAATGGACTTGAAAGGGTTGCGAAATGTGGGTGCTTTTAGGAATTTTCATTATAATTGTGGGTTTTGTACTTAAATTCAATCCACTAATCGTGATACTTGTATCTGCTTTAGTGACGGGTGTTGCGGCTGGAATAAGTCCTGTATCTGTCATTTCAGCTTTTGGACGAGCCTTTAATGACTCGCGCTATGTCAGTGTGGTATGGATTGTATTGCCAATAATTGGAATGCTTGAGGGTTTTGGACTACAAGAGCGGGCCCGAACACTGATCTCAAATTTGAAAGGTGCGACGGTTGGAAGGTTGCTGACAGGGTATTTATTCCTGCGTCAGATCACATCTGCCTTAGGACTCACCTCAGTTGCAGGTCACGCGCAAACCGTAAGGCCGCTTATCGCACCTATGGCAGAGGCCGCGGCGATGAAACAAAAAGGTCCCCTTACCCTTGCTGACAAAGAACTGATTAAAGCACACTCTGCGGGGGTCGATAATATAGGCCTTTTTTTTGGGGAGGATATCTTTCTTGCGATTGGTTCAATTTTGTTGATGAAAGGGGTGCTCGAGCAGAATGGAATTCTCGTTGAGCCTTTCCATCTATCTGTATGGGCAATACCAACTGCTATTGCCGCCTTTTTAATACATGGCTTTCGTCTTTGGCGTCTGGATAAAAAATTCAAAATGTCCGGAGAACAAAAATGATTGGTCTCAACTTTGTTTACTTCGTATCTGGGCTGACCTTTGCAGCCTGCGCTTTTTTAGGTCTTTTCGACAATTCTTCTGGAAAGCGCTTTGGCAATTTTATTTTCTGGGGCCTTCTTTCGTTGAGTATGTTTGCGGGTGATTCACTCGGAGACTTTGGCAATGGAGTTTTGGTACTAGGATTGGTCGCAATTGCAGGGTTTGGATTGCTCAAAGGCCCGACGATATCCTCAATAGGTGTCGCTCAAAAACAGGAAAGTGCAGCGAAATTTGGCAACAGCTTATTTTTGATCGCGCTTGTGATCCCTGCAACCGCGCTTTTGGGTACATTTCTTTTCAAGCAGTTTCCTGTATTGTTCGATGGAAAGCAGGTCACCTTAGTATCGCTAACTTTGGGGGTCATAATCGCGCTTATTATAGGCTTTTTGAAACTGAAATCACCAATTATGGTCCCCTTAGAACAGGGAAGAAGGCTTATCGATTCGGTGGGCTGGGCAGCCATACTACCCCAAATGCTAGCAAGTTTAGGAGCGGTTTTTGCTTTGGCAGGGGTTGGCGGCGTAGTAGGTGATATCGCTAATCAAGCCATACCCAACGGCAGTCTTATTGGTGCAATAATCGTTTATGGGGTGGGAATGGCGCTGTTTACAATGATTATGGGCAATGCATTTGCAGCATTCCCAGTCATGTTCGCTGCTATTGCTTATCCCTTGTTAATAAAACAATTTCATGGAGATCCAGCGGTTATTGCCGCGATAGGTATGCTTTGTGGCTTCTGCGGCACTCTCATGAGTCCAATGGCTGCTAATTTCAACTTAGTACCGGCCGTATTGCTTGAGCTTCAGGATAAAAATGGTGTCATAAAAGCGCAGGTAGCAACAGCACTTCCCTATGCTCGTTTTAAATATCATTTTTATTTATTGGTTTGCTTTTTAGAGTGCTGGAAACGATTTTGAATTAAACCGTATTTGTCGGACAATTTGGCGGCGCATCCACACCCGCGACGAGTTCATGATCTGCTCAAGCCTGGCTGAAAGAGCCGCGCATGCAGCGGTTACCATACACCGCATCGCGCAGGGCGCGCTGCGCTAGTGGTTCGACTGAGATGGAAGAGTCCGGCGTTAGCCGGGCCTTTCGGATCGATAAGTTGAACCATAACAAAGATATAGCCGGTGGATTGACCCGATTTTTCGGGAACGAAAAGTCGGAATCAATCCACTAGAACCAAAACATGATTGGGAAATATGCATGACGATTTACTCCGGTCCAGTCTACCAGATGGCCGAGCGCCAGTTCCATTTAGTCGCGGACCATCTGAACATCCCGATCGATGAACGTGAGCGTTTGTTGCGTCCCAAGCGCGGCATTACCTTAGCTGTGCCAATACAGATGGACGACGGCTCAACTACCGTATTCGACGGTTTCAGAGTACAGCACCACCTGACGATGGGGCCGACCAAGGGCGGAACCCGCTTTGCACCGGCCGTAGATATGGGCGAGGTTGCAGCACTCGCAACGTGGATGAGTTGGAAATGCGCGCTCGTAGGCCTGCCATATGGTGGTGCGAAAGGCGGCGTCGCTTGTGATCCGCGCGCGCTATCCCGCCGCGAACTGGAAAGCCTGTCGCGCCGCTACATGCAGGAAATGATCCCCTTCGTCGGCGTCCACATAGATGTCATGGCGCCCGATCTGGGCACGAACGAGCAGACAATGGCCTGGTTCATGGACACCTATTCCATGCACGCAGGCCACACGACCCCGGAAATCGTGACTGGAAAGCCTGTCTCAGTCGGCGGTACGAAAGGGCGCCGGGAAGCAACCGGATTGGGTGTGGTCCACCTAGTCGCGCGCGCGCTCACGCATCTGGGAATGCGCGCCGACGCTTCGACCGCGATCGTACAGGGTTTCGGGAACGTTGGATCGATTGCCGCTCTCGAGCTGTCGCGCTTGGGCGTCCGCATTCTCGGCGTCAGCGATGAGTATGTGGCGATCTTCGACCCCAATGGCTTCGATGTCGAGGAATTGATCCGACACATGGAAGAGCACGGATCCTTACAAAGCTGCGAATTGGGTCAGCGAGTCACTCAGGAGCAACTGCTTACCTCCAATTGCGACATCCTTGTACCTGCGGCCGTCGAGCGCGTCATTGACGAAGGCAATGCCGCGAAGCTCTCCTGCCGGATCCTTGCAGAGGCAGCTAACGGACCAACCACGCCAGAGGCAGATCTGATTCTGAGTGAGCGTGACGAGCCCGTTTTCGTCATCCCCGACATACTCTGCAATTCTGGCGGCGTGATAGTCAGTTACTTCGAGTGGCTGCAGGGGCTCCACCAAGAGAATTGGGATGAAGAAGAGATTTTACGCAAGTTGCGTCACAAGCTTGACGAATCATTTGACGAAGTCATGGCACGCGCGAAGCGCGAAAATATTTCCACGCGTTTTGCAGCCCTCAGCATCGGCATTGAAAAGGTCTGGTCTGCTAAGAAGCAGCGTGGACTATTCCCATGATCTGCAAAAGGACAATAGTTCTCGTTACGCTCTTGACAATCGGCTGGCGCCAAGTGGATTGACCTGAACTGTTCCCCGTCTGTTCCCCGTCATCACCTATGGCACAGATTTGATGTTGTGAAGTAAGGAGGATTTTGGGTAGTGGGTCATTTTGAAATCTGACCCTGTTTTTTATATGGTCCGCGTTTCGTTGGCTTGGCTTCCGCTTTTTCTACTAACATGGCAATGTCGGCAATATCCCAAAGACGGTCAGTGACGCCAGCTTGCATTGCGGGCGTTACGCGAAGCGTTTTGTGGATACGGACAAAGTTGTAATACATCATGTGCAGCGCAACGGCGTGGGCGTGATTTTCAACCTTTTTGGAAAAGGCGTTGGTCAACCGCGTGAAGCGGCGCATGTGCATCCGCATGGTTAGGTTGCTGCGCTCCACATAAGACGTGCTTGACGTGGTCCATAGTCGGGCTTGCCCTCAACGGTGCGCTTTCTAATGCCGGTGCATTCAGCGGGGCTGTAACGACGGTTATCGGACGCACCGACATTGCCATACATTTTGACCAATTGAGCATAGTCCACATCGCAACCGAACGCGCCTTCAACTGCTTCCAGATAGGCGCGGTGGCCGTCGCTGGTCAGTTGAACGCGATCGGCAAGGCGCGATGCCAGGTCGTCCGTGAACCACATCGCGTATTCAGCATCGCGCCCACCGACCAGATACGAACACAATCATTTTGCTATCTGCATCGATTGCCGTCCAAGTCCATGTGTCGCCCGCATGGTCAGGCGCGGCCTTAGGCGCTGCGACGTTCTTTTGCTTGGCATAGGTGAACGACCAGATTTCATCCACTCTGCACCTGCGTTGCCTTCACGCCGCGCACATTGGCGTCGTGATAAGCTGCGCAAGCCTTGCCAGCGTCAATCAGAAGTTTCGATACAGTGTTCTTACTTGCGCCTGTTAGCCGCGTGATGGCGCGGATGCTCATACCTTCGCAGAGAAGGTGAAGGATTTTTGCGCGATCTTCGTTCGTTAGCCTGTTCATAGGTAATATGTATATCATATAGATATACAGTAAAGTTATTTCTTGAAAAACCTATATCGATTGTATATATAAAATGCATGCCAAAAGAACGAAACAAGTTCTTATCCGCCTTACAAGGGACGAAAAGCTGGGCTTTGAACAAGCCTCCTCCGCTCTCGGGCCTTGGCTCGGCTGCGTGGGTTCGTGAACGCCTTCGCCTTGCGGCAATCCGCGATCTTGAAACTGCCGGAATGAAGGCGCCGTCATTTATCAAGCTTCAAGCTAGGAACACAAGATGGCAAATGACCAAAGCAACGCAATTGAGTTTGACCAGATTGGGGATTGGCGATGTCCTGAAGCGTTACAGGCTACGTGTCCCGCCAACTGCAGTGCGTGATCAAGCGCATGGAACGTAAGCCACAGGTCGAGAATCTTCTGGAGGACGTGATCCTTTGCAATCACAACGGATGAGCCGCAACACTTCCTTGGCTCAATCGTTACCATCAAAGGAAAAAAACATTGTTTTTGGAAGTCACCGACGGACAGCAGCGCCTCGCCACAACAGCACTGATCTTGGCCGCAATGCGGGCGCTGAGAAGACACCCAACATGCCAATCTGACAAAATTGATTGACGGTTTCTGGTCGTCCATCGAGACCAGCAGTCTTCGAGGAATGCCCAAATCTAACTTTGAACTCCGCTGATTCAGCCAAGTCTTCCGCAGCTTGATTGTAAACGGGGAGGTCGGCGAAGGATTTGTTGAGACTAGGGATTCTCACAAGCTCCTGAAGCAGTCTTACGAGATGGCTAAAACCGCATCTTGCGAAGGTCATAGCACCGCTACCAGAGAAGGAAAGAATGGTCCGCTTTTCAGGGCTGGGATTACCTACTTTCAATACAAGACTAAGGTAATTCTGCTGATCGTGTCGAGCGCCACCAATTCTTCTCGCATGTTTGAAACTTTGAATGATCGTGGATTGCGGGTGTCCCAATAGGACTTGATTAAAAACTACATTTTCGGTCAATCCGGCGACAGGATTAATGCGGCGCAACAATATTGGTCGTCTATCCGCTCTAGCCTAGAGGCGCTTGATGACGACGACATAATGATGAATTTTATCCGTCACTCGCTGATAGTTAACAAACAAAATGCGTTTTTTACAGCAGAAGAACATTTAGTCGAAAAAATTCAAACGACAACCCGTGGGCAAACGATAATTCCAGCATCGCCCTGCTATCCACTTGGGAATCGCTTGCTAGTGACTACGTTGCGTTATCTAACCCGGAAAGTCCTGTGTGGAGCGGCTACCCCAACAACAAGATACGGGACAACATAAGTTGGTTTTGAATCGAGTATGATATTACAACGCGCTCAAGCCGCTTTTTGCTTGCGGCAGCAAAAGAAGATGACGAAAAGCCGAGGCCGCCCTTACGTTTGAGAGAGTCGTGGCAATTGGCGTTAGGCTTATCATCGCGTCAAGAACCACCACCCAGTCTGTGGAAAAGCCGTTGGGCGTGACGTCGCAATGAAGGTGTGGAACGAAGATATTAAAGACAGCGCGGGCGTTGTGGCTGCGCTGGAAACCGAGCCATCCTAACGACCAGCAATTCAAAGCATGCCTTCGAGCGTGCCACGAGTGTCTAAGGCGCAATTCGCTCATTATTATCTGCGCTCTCTGGAGCGCGTTGCCAAAGATGAACCTGATCCTTGGCTAATTCCAAATGATGATCCTGTAGCACGAAACCGTCACGCTTGAGCATGTCTTGCCCCAAAAGCCGGAATCTAATTGGCCGAATTGGAGCGATGACAAAGTGAAAGCCTATGTAAAGCGCGTTAGGGAATAAGGGGAAAAGGTTGACCGCTCAAGCTAACTCAAACTTATGAGCGGCGATTTCCAAACGAAAAAGAGCATTCTTGGGTGCGTCACCTTGTTGAAACTACTTCTATGGTTTCAAATGGGGCAGATTGGCTTCCTGCTCAAGTTGCCGAGAGGCAGTCCTTTTTGTCCGGCTTGGCGCTAAAGGCGTGGCCGCTTCGCTGAGTTCATCAGTGGCTTGTCAACCATCAATTTGGCTAACTGGTTAGGGTCACGCGGGCGTTTGGGTGTTTCGTCATATCTACTATATAGGGCATAATTTGCAACGGGTCAGCCCTCAATTTCAAACTGACCCACTACCGGATTTTGGTCTCATCGTAGTGACGAAGGAACGGATCTATGGACGCCTCCCGCGCAAGGGGGTTTTTTGATGTTGTTTCGACATTGGATGCATGAATCTATCCGGCCTGTTATTTGGAGCATTTCTGTCCATGGCCATGATGGGAATCCGCTCGGTTCGTGCCTTTTAAGATGAGCGGCCTCGAAGGCCATCGTTCCTTACAGGCTGTGAAGCAGCGGGCCCTGCCGTTACACCATCAAAGTTTCACCTCGCATACAAACTGTTGATTCAATTATTCGCAGGTTTAGTTTTCCACTAAGCCGTTTTGTAGCTCTCTTCGCTGCGCAGCATTGCCCACGCGATGCGCGCAGTCTTGTTTGCCATCGCGACCAACGTTTTATTGTGCCCCACCCTGGCTAGCAGTGCTTGTGCCCATTTTGAGCGCTGATCGTCATATCTAGCGATCCGCAACAACGCGGAACGCGCGCCATGAACCAACTGCCGCCTCAGATAGTGATTGGCCCTTTTGCCGATACCGCCAAGCCGTGGTTTGCCTCCGGTAGTGTATTGTCGCGGGACCAAGCCAATCCACGCAGCCAGGGCTCTACCAGACTCAAAATGTCGGCCATCATCAATTGCCGCAACCAAGGCTGTTGCGACGACTGGACCTACGCCAGGCAGCGACGTCAGGCGCTTACAGCGCTCATTTGTGCGGCAAATCTCGACCAACATGCCATCAACCTCCGATATACGTGTGTCTAGGGCGCGATACTCTTCGATCAGCTTCCCAAACAGGCTTTTTGCAAGGCCTGAAAGTTCGGCGGTGTTGACCAGTTCTTCGACCTGCAACCGAAACCGGGCGGCGCCAACAGGCATGATGAGACCATATTCAGCCAGAAGACCACGCGTGTGATTAATTAAGGCTGTCCGCTGGACAATTAGCCTATCGCGCATCCGGTGCAATGATTGAAGATCCTGCTGTTCAGCGGATTTGAGGGGCACAAAACGCATGTTGGGCCGGCTGTCAGCATCGAAAATTGCTTCGGCATCGACTGCATCATTTTTTGAACCCTTCACAAACGGCTTTACGAAGCGAGGGTGGATCAGGCGGACGGTATAACCCAAGGCTTCGAAGGTCCGGCCCCAATGGTGTGAGCTGGCACACGCTTCCATGACCACTGACGCTGGATGCAACTTGGTCACCACATCGCGCAGCTTCGTTCGGCTGACTTTGCGTGAAATGACCTCGCCATCATCGGTTATCCCATAAAGGTGGAAAGACTGTTTGCCCAAATCGATTGCCAATGTTTGCATTTTAATGAACTCCTTTCTCCCTGCTATCGACACTTCATCTTTGACCTGATTTCAGGAGGCCGTCCATCCCCCATAAAGAGATGAGACCAAAATCCTCACAACCCCTGTCCGTCGTCAGAACATTTGGCACTGATGGCTGCGTAAATTAACGGAGCATTGGCCTCATCAGTTGGGTTGATATTAGGCGGCTAGCTTGCGGTGTTGGCAAGCGCCGATATTCGATGGTCTGTTTTTTGATCCTTTCGCGTTGTTGGATGATGGCAGCAGCCCTACCGAAGTAGGCGTCTGCGGGGGTCACATTGTTCAGACTTTCCCTTGCCTTCCGGAGTGGATTTAGTTTTTCGATAAGCGATCACGTTTGCGCGAGAGACCGCTAGCCTCCAGCGCAGCCTCGTAAGATGCTCGCAGCAAATGGCGATAGTACGAATAGATATATGCGTCTCGGCGGCTCGCGAACCGAAGTTGGCGCACCTTTTTATCTGGCTTTTGCTCCCGTCTTGGCACGGAAAGGCAGCCATTTTTCTTCGAAACGCAGAAAAGGATAGAACGGGTTTTGTGCGACTGTTTTGGGGAGTCACGCACCAGTTTCTCGCATATCGCTTTTTTGGGCCGAATTGGCTTATCGAAATGCGGGTAGTGCTTGAGAACCGGAGACCAATCGACCACATTTGCCCCCCACGAGAGGGGAAAGAACATCCGCGTCCCATGAGAATAATTGCCTAACGGAAGCCAGTTCTTCCCCCAACACTATTGTAAGTCGAGCGCCGATAACACTCTGATGGGACCTATTCGAACGAATTAGAGTATACTGTCGTTAAGGTCGTCGAGACTTGCGTCTGGTCCGATCCCACTTCCATCTTCATCAGCGAGGCAACTATGCACCTTACCTACGAGAAAATTTCCATGTTGACGGTATAAACAAACTACTCCCTCACGGATAAGCGATTGGGATGGACAAGAAATAATAGTGTCTCTTCAGCGAATTACAACTGTGACTTTAGGGAAACATTTCAAAAGGGCTCAGTGGTCCCGCGTCTCCCTTGCCGTCTCTCATGTGCAAAATCCGGACGCGGCAGGGCCAGAATCGCTGGTGGA
>JAXHNY010000014.1:0-63470 GCA_034519905.1 Ahrensia sp. | reverse complement strand
AGCAAGTTCAATGCCATCCATTTCCGGCATTACGATGTCGGTTAGCAGCAAAGAAAATGGTTCTTCGCGCAACCGCTCATAGGCGCTCGCGCCATTGTCAAAGTCGACGACCTGATACCCGGCTTTTTCAAGTGCTTTGACCAGAAAGCGTCGCATGTCATTATCGTCTTCGGCCAATAAAATTCGGTGCATGTTTTACCCTGCTTATATCGCGCTAAACCCTGCGCAGTGATCCCTGTTATGGATATATCTGGTAAATATCAGGTTTATTTTCGCCCAGATTAGAGCTTAGGTACGCTTAAATCAGAAAGATGATGATTTTATAAAACTAGACAAATGTTCAAAGCGCTGTCACATAATTATTTCGGCAAACGGGTCGTGGTTAGAAATGTATGCAGCGCCGGATTATTTGGTTGAGAAGGCGTTTGAAGTCATCGAGCGAGCGCAGCAAACTGTGCCGTTTGTCCTAAATTCTCCGCATAGCGGGCGCATTTATCCCAAAAGATTCATCGAAATGAGCTGCCTTGATGAAAAGACCATCAGGCGATCAGAGGACTATTATGTTGACGAACTGTTTGAAAATGCCACGGCGCTTGGTATACCGATGCTCAAGGCGCATTTTCCACGTGCTTATCTTGATGTGAACCGTGAGCCTTATGAGCTCGATCCGCGCATGTTTAAAGACAAGCTTCCAAGTTTTACCAACAGGAATTCGCTCCGAGTTGCCGGTGGTTTGGGCACCGTTCCGCGCTTGGTGTGCGAAGGTGTGAATATCTACGCATCGCGATTGCCGTTTGAAGAAGCTCGCCAGCGTATTGACGGAATCTACAAACCCTATCATGCGCAATTGCGAAACTTATTATCTACAACATTTCGAAAGTTTGGTCATGCAGTCTTGATTGATTGTCATTCTATGCCTGCATCTGTTCACCTCGGCGAAGTTGGTGCTCAGCCAGATTTTATTATCGGTGATCGATTTGGAACCAGTTCGGCGGCAGATTTGACGGCAGTAACGATGGAGACCTTTAGACAAATGGGGTATTTGGTCACGTCGAATAAACCCTATGCAGGCGGGTTCATTACCGAGCATTATGGCCGGCCATCGCGCGGACTGCATGCCGTTCAAATTGAGGTCAATCGCAGTCTTTACATTGATGAACAATCTTTGAAAAAACGGACAGGGTTTGACGCTTTAAAAGCTGATATTGGATCGGCAATGGCGCGAATATCCGCCCTCGACACTTCTATATTTCGGACCTATAGCATCGCTGCCGAATAAACTGCGAACAGCTTAAGTTTGTTCATGTGAATAAATTTGGTATCTGCCAGTAGAAGGCCGCTAAAATGTCCGTCGATATCCCCGACATATTGTTCATGAGGCGCTTAGCTGAAGCCGCTGCGCAAGAAACAATGCGGTATTTTCGCTCCAAATTAGCGATCGATAATAAATTTAAAGTTGGTTTTGATCCAGTTACCGAGGGTGATCGCCGTGCCGAAGCGGCAATTCGTGCTATCCTTGATAAGGAATTCCCCAATCATGGCATTCTAGGTGAGGAATATGGCGCGAAAAATACAGATAGATCCCATGTTTGGGTAATCGATCCTATTGATGGGACACGCGCCTATTTGGCGGGCGTTCCTGTTTGGGGCACGCTTGTAGGTCTGATGGTTGAAGGTCATGCAAAATACGGATTTCTCGATCAGCCTTATACAGGGGAGTTTTACGTGGCTGATGGCAGGCAGACCTATCTGATTGAGCGAGGTAAGCTGGCTAAAATTATCTCCACGCGCAAGAATGTTGCGCTGAAGGATAGCGTTATTTTCACCACTTCGCCATTTCTGTTTAAGGGTGTTGAGCGCGCCGGGATTGACCGTCTGGAAGCCAAATGCAGACTAATGCGCTATGGAACCGATTGTTATGGCGCGGCGATGGTGGCATCGGGACATGCGGATATATTTATTGAAAGCGGCCTTCAGCCCTATGATGTTGTGGCGCTTATTCCGCTTATTGAGCAAGCTGGCGGCGTCATAACGCGCTCCGACGGGTCACCTGCAGAGAAAGGCGGTACGATTATTGCCGCCGGTTCACGCGAGCTCCATGAAGAGGCTCTGCAGGTTTTTATCGAAAATTGAGGAGGCACTTGGGATCTGTGTTCGATTTGAACGAAAGGTTAGAAGTCACTTGTCCCGGGAATAAATGCATCGAATGCGGCAAAAAATTGCTCCGCGATACTGATCGGCCTCCTGCATAAGTTCGTGGCGCGCACCGTCAATTGTAATCAAAGCGCCTGAACGAATACGCCTACGTAGTCCTCAATCGCGGGAATTGAGACAACACGGTCCGACCCGGCATTCACAAACAAAATAGGAATGTGGATTTGTGCCATGTGTTCATTTTGTCGAATATGCTCTACTGCCTTCGCAGATGCGTGAACCCATCCCGCAGTGGCACTCCCGAGGCCCTGGTCCTAATGCCGGATCCATGAGTTCGCGGTTACGAGCATAACGTATGGGGTCGGTTGTTACACGGTTTCGTTCAAAGGGCATATCAGCGGCAATCCCGTTTGGACTTCCCCCCATATGCATTGAGCCAAGTCCCATAAAACTAAGAACGCCCGATAAAACTGAAACTTGGGTTTCGCTTAAAAGTTCGTTGGGGAAAAGCCTAAAAATGGTGAGCAAAGCATCATTCGGCGCACTCTATTTGCCAACATGGGCGCCGCATAAAGCGCGGCGAGCGACCCTGTAGAGTGAGCGACAATATAAAATGGTGCCCGGCATTCAGGCAAAACAACATCGGTAAAAAATAGGTCTAGATCGGCGGCGTATTGTGAAAAGTCATCAATATGTCCTCGCCGACTAGTCAGAAGAAAAGCCGAGTTGAGCCGCCCTGTCCGCGCCAATCAAAGGTCGCCACATCAAAGCCTCGCCGTGTCAGGTCACCAATAGTTTCGAAGTATTTTTCAATGGCTTCGTTGCGGCCTTGAAGCAACAGAATCGACCCAAGAGTTTGTTTGCTATCCGCCCTAAACACTGCATAGCGGATTTTAAAACCATCGGCAGTGTCGAACGTTCCCAAACTATCCGGCTCAGGCCCTGGATTACTCTCGATGTAAATTAAGCGCGTCATGGGATGAAAAGTCACTGATCTCATTTTGTGAGTTTGGTTTGCGAAAAACTCTTTAAGTGACCAGCATTAGGTTCATATGGCTTTAAGGTCAAAGAAAAACCGGAGATGATTTCTCATCTCCGGTACATTCAGCCAAACAGGAAGGGACAGGACAGTTTGACCAAATTTTGTACTAAGGCACACGGCTTTAATCAGTCTTACCGCACGGTATAAGACCAACTCCAACCACCGTGATTTCCGCCAAAGCTGTAGCCTGTGTGTCCATAATGACGCGGACGGGTGTCATGGCGCGGACGCAGCCGATCGACGTTGACTATCTGGCCGCTGCGTGCACTGATCACCAAGGCAACAGGTCCACGGTGACCCATCGCTAACGCAACGTAGTTACGACCGTCGAAGCGAAGATTGCGCACATCACGAAAGCCTTGGCGATGTAACCCACCGGCTATCATACGCGGCGATAAAACTTCTTGATAGCGACGGCTTTCATAAGATCTGTTGCCGATTTCGGTCGCCTCAATTGTGG
This sequence comes from Ahrensia sp., assembly GCA_034519905.1. Lineage (GTDB taxonomy): Bacteria > Pseudomonadota > Alphaproteobacteria > Rhizobiales > Rhizobiaceae > Ahrensia. Next base: position 59,814 of record JAXHNY010000014.1, on the reverse strand, counting down.
TACCCATTTGATGTTTAGCTACCAAGCCTTGTGGGGCAGCGTTTGCCGGCGCAGCCAAATTCGCCAATGTGAAGCTCGCAACCAAAGCTGCAAAAATTGTATTTTTCATCGTTTCTCTCCTTGTTCTTTGGATTGAGCCGGTGAAACAATTTCAGCGTGGGGGGCGGCTCTGCTCCATCAACAATTCGACATTCGCATATTCAGGCTGAACCAAATCGGAAGGACTTGTTCATTTTCCGTTCAGGAAAAAATGACGTATTATTTTGGCCTCTTGAAAGCGGATTTTGACATCACCATTTAACCACATGTAGGCGCCACTAAAGGGCTTACATAAATGATGGAATGATGAGACGCGCCAATGAACAATGGGTGTCTCTGATGAATTGTTAAACTCTGACGCTTTCGTCTTCACAAGACGAAACGCAACTGTCGCTCAAAGGAGGACTTATTATGCGTCATCTAGACTTTACCCCACTTCACCGTTCAACCGTCGGCTTTGACCGGCTTTTTTCAATGCTGGACACGCTTGCCACGCCAGAAAATGGCCAGACCTATCCGCCATATAATATCGAGCGAACGAACGAGAATGCATACCGTATCACCATGGCAGTCGCCGGATTTTCTGAAGATGATATCACCATTGAAGCGCGGCCAAATGTGCTGACGGTCGCTGGCGCGCAGTCGCCCGACACTGACGGCGAAACCCGCGAAATGCTTCATCGCGGCATTGCATCTCGCGCATTCGAACGCCGATTTCAATTGGCTGACTATGTCGAAGTGAAAAATGCGCATTTGAAGAACGGTTTGCTGCACATTGATTTGGTTCGAGAAGTGCCAGAGGCCATGAAGCCGCGTAAAATCGAGATCATAAATGCAGATGCGCCTGCAAAACCTTCAAAGCAAATCGAAGGAAAAAAAGCAAATTAACTCAAATCTTTATGCGAAAAATATAGCCGAATAAAATGATCGAGCCGCCGGTGAATTTTAACCGGCGGCTTACTTATTTGCGCTTCGCAAGCAGATGATCAATCGACAATTTACCAGGGCCATTGACAACAATAATCAACAACACAAAACACCACAACAGGCGCTGGTCCCATACAACTGCATCTGGCAACCGGTCAAACATTGAGCCGACAAATTTTCCTTCGAGGCCATGAAAATTTACATCTACATAGGTTTGCACGATCACAAATCCGATCATGCCAAGCGCAGCAAGACGCGAAAAAAGGCCGATCACGATGAGGATTGGCAGTAGAAGCTCGGTCCAAGTTCCCAGCAATACGATGATATCCCAAGGGAAAAACGGAACCGCGTCGGGATCAAAACCATATTCTTCCATAACCGACGGGAGGATAGAAGCGTAAGCGCCAATAGAGGGGTTTAAGAAGCCAAAAACGCCTTCTCCGAGTTTGTTCCAACCGGAGTTTAAATAATAAAACAACAAGACGCTGGCGAAGGTAAAGCGAGCTGAAAAGCCTGTAAACCATCCCGTTGTCGCTCTTTCTATCGCACCAAAAATCGAGTGATGTAGGCTCGTTAAGCCAGTTATTATTTTAGTCATTATCGAGCCTTTTTATTGTTGCTTGGGTTTTGGTCTTTCACTGTGACACTAAGTGGGATGTTGCACCTGTGCCAATCAGCATTTGGATGGCTGTATTAAGATCAAAATTTGGGTCGGTCTTTATGCCTTCCCCAGCGGCCTCACCGAGTGATTTTTGAGCTTCAATAGCCGTGAAGAAGGCACATTGTCCTGCGTCCAGCAAAACAACCTGTGTATCGTTTTGCGGGCGAGTAAGCATGATAGATTGTGCATTTGTCATATCAACAGGTGCTTTTTCCATAAAACCGCGGTGCATAAGAAACAAATCATGCACCGGATAATTTGAAGCCACGATACCAGTTGCCGGGTGCATAGCGAAACGAAGATCGCCAATCGATGCAGTATCCACTTTTGAAAGCTCGGCAATGTCAAGAGGCGCGATATCTGCGGCATGATAGGCGGTCAACCAACAGCGCTCGATGCGTGCAATATCGGCTAAATAGGGTATCTCTTTTGCTGGTTCGAATTGTGCGACAAAGGCCGCAAAGTCTTGACCATAGAGAAACAAAAGCGGTGATGAAGGCGGGTGCGCACGGACGTATTCACGGGCTAAAAATCTAAAATTATCTTCCCCGACAATACTTTGAACAGCGGGAAAAATATCGACGACAGCATTGATAAGGCTCACCGTCACATTGTTGCGGTAGACATTATAACGTTTATCAGCTTTTGCGCCGTCAGGTCCAAGCACGAATTGCGGTGTGGGAACGGCCGGATTCAAGAGACCTGCGGCAAATGCATCGGAGTGATAAATTTTATCAAGCGCTGACAGCATGGCGAGTGCCCAAATTGTTCAGCTGGTGCATCCGTTCTGATCGCTTGAGTATCTTGTTTGCATAGCCGGCTTCCGCTCGCAGTACTTCCCAAGATGGCAGATCGGAGTCCCATTCAACGAGTGTTGGTACGCAGCCGTTGGTTTCGATCACATCTTCATAAAGCTGCCAGACGGGATCAGATACAGCGCGGTCATGGCTATCGATCAGCAGACGATTACCTTGATCATCGTGTTGCTCTGTATGACCCGCAAGGTGTATTTCACCCACGTGCTCAAGTGGAAATTCGTCGAGGTATTCAAGCGCAGAAAAATGATGGTTCGTTGCCGACACAAATACATTGTTGATATCGAGCAATAGGCCACAACCCGTGCGCTGCACAATCTGGCGCATAAAGTCTGTCTCGCTCATGACTGATTGCTCAAACAACACGTAAGTAGCAGGATTTTCCAACAAAATTTTGCGCCCAATTGTGTCCTGCATTTGGTTCACATGCGTGCAGACATGGTCCAATGTTTGGGCCGTGTAAGGCAATGGCAGCAAGTCATTCAGAAAAATATCATCGTGGGTTGACCACGCTAGATGTTCTGAAACCATTGCCGGTTCGTAGCGGTCAACTAGCGCTTTGAAACGCCGCAAGTGATCTTGGCTTAGAGCCTTTGGTCCGCCAAGTGACATACAGACGCCGTGGAGCGAGATGGGGAAATTTTCACGGATTTTTTCAAGTGTTCTGTGTGGGTATCCACCATCGCCCATGTAGTTTTCCGCATGGACTTCCAGAAACCCGACATCGCCCACATCTTTTAAGATCGCGTCGAGATAGTCATGTTTAAAACTGACACCGGCGGAAACCGGTGCCAGCTTTTGGCCTGTTGCAAACCGTTGATTTGAAGGGGCGGGAAATGCCGCTAATCCTTCTTCACGATGACGTCGGAGGGGACTTGAGGTCAATGTTTCATGCTCCGGTTTGCAACAAGTTTTGGCAGCTGCTTAAGCAGGCAAATCGCGTGTTAGCGGCTTCAACGAACCCGTTTTGCCAGCGGCAGGTGTCATTGTTTCGCAAGTGCCGTCTTTAACATATTTCCATGCGTTGCCCTGGAAGTCGACTGTTGAAGTGCCTTGGCATGTTGTGCCTGGTCCAGCTGCGCAGTCGTTCTTGCCAGCAAGCGCAACGCCAAAGCATTTCACGTTTGCGGCTTGAGCTTCGTTGATCGTGCCGAGGTTTACACCAGCAATAGCTGCTGCAAATGCTGAAGCCAATACGGCTGCTGATACGGTTGAATTTACTACCTTAGACATGTGGAAAACTCCCTTATAAAAATTGGTTAGATTACGTTGAACCATCACTATCGTTCCGGCTTACTCCAATATTTCAAAATGCTTGAGAAAAGTAAAATGAAACCTTAGGGAGTAATCGACACGGTGCGCTCACAGTTCTGTGAGCATTTGCGTGTTCAAGGCAGCCGCAAAATTGTCGATATCTGCTTGCGTTGTGGAAAAATCTGTCACCAAACGAATAATGGTTTCGTTAGGTCCTACGATATTTTTATCAGCATAAGGTGATGGCCATTCGTAAAATTCAGCACCTTTATTTTTTAAATCTCGTGCCTTTAATTTTGTTATAACAGCAAAAACTTCGTTGATTTCGCGCCGCCAAGCCAGCCTTGCGTGATTTGATTTGGCAATTATTGCTTCGAGGCCTTGGGCAGCGCTGTTGGCGTGTGCAGCAAGTTCAAGCCAAAGCTCATCTTTTAAATAAGCATCAAATTGTGCTGAGACAAAACGCGTTTTTGACATCACTTGAGCGGCTCGTTTGTGAATATAGGCCATATGCGCCGCATCGTGCTGCTGAAAAAAGATCAGTGCTTCTGCGCACCAACAACCATTTTTGGTCGCGCCGAATGAGAGCGCATCAATGCCCCGTTTCCACGTCATCTCGGCGGGGGTGCATCCTATCGCTTGTACGGCGTTTGCAAAACGCGCGCCATCCATATGAACCGGCAATTGATGGTTTTTTGCAATCTCAGTCAGCGCATCGAGCTCCGCTAAAGTGTGTACAGTCCCCGCCTCAGTGCCTTGAGTAATTGATACGAAAGCAGGCACACCGCCCGAGACGCCAAAACTTTTGACGCTCTTAATTTGCGTGTCCAAATTTTCTGGCAGCATTTTACCATTTGGTCCATCGACGATGCGCAATCGGGCGCCGCTGGCAAAAAACTCCGGCGCACCGCATTCGTCTTCCCGAATGTGCGCTTCACGATGGCAAAAGCCAACTGCCCCTGGCCGATTGTACGCTGAAAATGCCAATGCGTTTGCGGCAGTGCCCGTGGAGCAATAAAAAACGCTGACCTCACGTTCAAACAGTTCAGAAAATTTCTGAACGACTTTCTTATCGAGATCGCTGCCACCATAAGATGTGGCATGGCCATGGGCGTGGTTGACTAAACTTGTTGAAATTTTTGGATGCACACCAGCGCGGTTGTCGGATGCAAAATGCATGTGAGCTCATATTTTTAAGTGTTTTTGGCTAATAAGTATGCCCTCGTGATTTTTAAGCACCTATCTTGTGAATCTGCAAGAAGTCTGCCATAAACAGGTCAGCAATACTGTCCTATTTTGAGTTTGGAAGACTATAGATAGTACTTAGCGCTAATTTTCACTACAGTGATTGGTCTGATCGTAGCTCATTATGGCTGCGGACGACACGATGGCGGGCGAAAATGACGCAGTGGATAGCGTCGCACGTGCTTTTAGAAGACAGTGTTCTAATTATGGTTCGATGTAGTGTATTTTTACTTGCCGGAGGGGATACGATGACGAAAATAACGCCATCTTCAAATGCAAATATGCGCAGCACTGCTGCCGCTAAACGCACGGCTGTAGAAGTGAAAAAAGACAAGTTTAATGCTGGACTTCCAGCTGCCCAAGGCTTGTATAACCCGCGCAATGAACACGATGCGTGCGGTGTCGGTTTTATAGCGCATATGAAAGGCAAAAAGAGCCACGACATTGTGAGCCAAGGCCTTTCGATGCTTGAAAACCTTGAGCATCGCGGCGCTGTCGGCGCAGATCCTTTGATGGGCGACGGCGCTGGTATGTTGGTGCAGTTACCAGATCGGTTTTTCCGAGCAGTACTTGCTGAAACTGGCACTGTTTTGCCGGATGCGGGCCACTATGCCGTTGCTCATATTTTTATGCCGCAAGACGCTGATCTTCGCGCAAATTGCGTCAATATCATCACGGAATGTTCAGCGGCGGAGAATGTTGGCATTATAGCCATGCGCAATGTGCCTGTTGATAACGCAAAATTATCAAAAGCGCCTGATATAGCGGCGAGCGAGCCTTTCCACGTTCAAGTGTTTTTTGCGCGTCCGAGCGGCATGTCCGAAGATACATTTGAGCGCCGCTTGTTTATCTTGCGAAAAGTGATTTCAAACCGCGTGTTTGACGAAACCGAAGGGCGTGACAACGGATTTTACATCGTGTCAATGTCCTGCCGCACAATCGTCTACAAAGGCATGTTTTTGGCCGACCAAGTGGGACCATACTATGCGGACCTCAAAGACCCTCGGTTTGAAACAGCTGTTGTGCTTGTTCACCAGCGGTTTTCAACGAACACATTCCCAAGCTGGAAACTGGCGCACCCTTACCGGATGGTTGCGCACAACGGCGAGATCAACACGCTGCGCGGCAATAAAAACTGGATGGCAGCGCGTCAAGCCACGGTTTCATCTCCACTGTTTGGCGCAGAAATTTCTAAGCTGTGGCCAATTTCTTATGAGGGTCAGTCCGATACCGCTTGTTTTGACAACGCGTTGGAATTTCTTGTTCAAGGCGGTTATCCACTTTCCCATGCGGTGATGATGCTGATCCCCGAGGCATGGTCAAATAATGCGTCCATGGACCCAGACCGCAAGGCGTTTTACGAGTATCACGCAGCCTTGATGGAGCCATGGGATGGCCCCGCCGCTGTTGCCTTCACCGATGGCCGCCAGATTGGCGCGACGCTCGACCGCAATGGCCTGCGTCCAGCACGCTACATCGTGACAGACGACGATTTGGTCATCATGGCATCCGAGGCGGGCGTCATCGAAGTGCCGGAAGAAAAAATTCTGACGAAATGGCGCTTACAGCCCGGCAAAATGCTTCTTATCGACATGGAGCAAGGCAAAATCGTATCAGACGCAGAGATAAAAGCGCAGATGGCAACAGCCAACCCCTACCGCAAATGGCTCAATGATACGCAGCTTATTTTGGAGGATCTAAAACCGATCGCCGTCAGTTCACCGGTCAGCGACGCATCCTTGCTCGATCGCCAACAGGCGTTTGGGTACAGCCAAGAAGATACAAAAATTCTGATGGCGCCGATGGCAACAACAGGTCAAGAAGCGATTGGATCGATGGGCACGGATACGCCCATTTCTGCGATGAGCGACAAGTCCAAGATGCTTTACACCTATTTTAAGCAAAACTTCGCGCAAGTGACCAACCCGCCAATTGACCCGATCCGCGAAGAGCTGGTTATGAGCCTTGTGTCCTTTATCGGGCCGCGTCCCAACCTGCTTGATTTGGAAGGTGCATCAAAGCGCAAGCGCCTCGAAGTGCGTCAGCCGATTTTGACCAATGGCGATTTGGAGAAAATCCGTTCACTCGACCATATGGACAATTTATTCGACACCAAGACGCTGGACACAACCTATGATGTGACACGCGGCGCCGAGGCGATGGAGGCTATCGTCGAGCGGCTGTGCGAGCGCGCAGAGCGTGCGGTCAAGGGCGGTTACAATATCATCATACTGTCTGACCGATTGATCAGTGCTGACCGCATAGCAATTCCAGCCTTACTGGCGACGGCCGCGGTTCATCACCATTTGATCCGCAAGGGCCTTCGCACATCGGTTGGCATCGTCGTCGAGACCGGTGAACCGCGCGAAGTACACCATTTCTGCTGTCTTGCAGGTTACGGCGCAGAGGCGATCAATCCTTATCTCGCGTTTGATACTTTGCTTGACATGCATGCTAAAGGTGAATTTCCGCCTGAAGTCGATGCCTATGAGGTTGTCTCGCGTTATATTAAGTCAATCGGCAAGGGCATTTTGAAAGTCATGTCCAAAATGGGCATTTCGACCTATCAGTCCTATTGCGGTGCGCAGATTTTCGATGCGGTAGGTTTGCGTCAATCGTTCGTTGACCGTTATTTCTTTGGTACTGCAACAACGATTGAAGGCGTTGGCCTTGCGGAAATTGCGGAAGAAACGATGCAGCGCCACACGCTGGCCTTCTCGGATGATCCCGTGCTTTTATCATCGCTCGATGTGGGCGGTGAATATGCCTATCGTATGCGCGGCGAAAATCATGCGTGGTCGCCCGATGCGGTGGCAAATTTACAGCATGCGGTGCGCAAAGATTCCTATGCGACATACAAGGATTTCGCTGCTGAAATAAATGCCGAAACAACACGGGCAAATACGATTCGCGGGCTATTTACGATAAAGACTGCCAACACAGCTATTCCGCTTGACGAAGTCGAACCAGCGGCGGCGATCATGAAGCGCTTTTCGACGGGTGCGATGAGCTTTGGTTCAATTTCGCGCGAAGCCCATACGACCCTCGCGCGCGCCATGAACGCGATTGGCGGCAAGTCAAATACGGGCGAAGGCGGCGAAGAGCCGGACCGTTTGATGCCGACACCGGATGGCAAGCCAAACCCTGAGCGCTCGGCCATTAAACAGGTTGCTTCGGGCCGGTTTGGTGTGACTACGGAATATCTGGTCAACGCCGATATGCTGCAAATTAAAGTGGCACAAGGCGCAAAACCTGGCGAAGGCGGACAGCTGCCCGGCCACAAGGTAGATGCTGTTATCGCAAAAACGCGCTATTCAACGCCAGGCGTCGGCCTAATTTCACCTCCGCCGCACCATGATATTTATTCAATCGAAGACCTAGCGCAGCTGATTTATGACCTTAAGAACGTCAACTCGGATGCTGATATCTCGGTCAAGCTGGTTTCCGAAGTAGGCGTTGGAACCGTTGCCGCTGGCGTCGCCAAGGCACGCGCAGACCACATCACAATTTCCGGCTTTGATGGCGGCACCGGTGCTTCTCCTTTGACCTCGCTCAAACATGCGGGTTCACCGTGGGAGATGGGCCTAGCGGAAACCCATCAGACGTTGGTTATGAACGGCCTTCGTTCGCGCATAGCGCTGCAAGTGGATGGCGGATTGAAGACGGGCCGCGATGTCATTATCGGCGCATTGCTAGGCGCCGATGAATTCGGTTTTTCGACCGCGCCCTTGATTGCGGCCGGATGCATCATGATGCGCAAGTGTCATTTGAATACCTGCCCGGTGGGCGTTGCGACGCAAGACCCCGTTTTGCGCAAGCGTTTTAAAGGTCAGCCAGAGCATGTGATAAACTATTTCCACTATGTTGCAGAAGAAGTGCGCGAGTGGATGGCGCAGATGGGCGTAAGAAAATTCGACGAGATTATTGGCCAGTCGGACTTATTGGGTCAGGTCAATTTGATTAACCATTGGAAGGCCAAAGGCCTTGATTTCTCAAAGATTTTCTTCAAACCAGACGCGCCAAAGGAAGAGACCTATTGGACACAAAGGCAGACGCATCCAATCGTTGATATCCTTGATCGCAAGCTGATTGAGATGGCAAAACCTGCGCTCGAAAAGCAACAGCCTGTGACATTGACCACGCGGATCGGCAACACGGACCGTTCAGCGGGCGCGATGCTATCGGGCATGGTTGCGAAAACCTTTGGGCATAAGGGCCTGCGCGATGACACAATCCATGTGACATTGAACGGCACCGCCGGACAATCGTTTGCAGCGTTTTTGATGAGCGGCGTGACATTTGATCTCGTTGGCGATGGCAACGACTATGTGGGCAAAGGTCTGTGTGGCGGACGCATTATCGTGCGTCCTCCGGCAAATTCGCGCATCGTTGCCGCTGAAAGCATTATCGTTGGCAATACAGTTCTCTATGGCGCGATTGCAGGCGAAGCCTACTTCAACGGCGTCGCAGGCGAGCGTTTCGCCGTGCGAAACTCCGGCGCTGTCACCGTTGTCGAAGGCACGGGCGATCATGGCTGCGAATATATGACCGGCGGCGTTGTGGTTGTGCTTGGCAACACGGGCCGCAATTTTGCGGCGGGTATGTCAGGCGGTGTTGCCTATGTGCTTGACGAAGATGGCACATTTGAAAAGCGCTGCAACATGGCGATGGTTGAATTGGAGCCAGTGCCAGAGGAAGATGATATCTTAGAGAAGCTCCATCACCATGGCGGCGACTTGGCGCACAAGGGCCGCGTGGATGTAAGCGGCGACATGACGCGCCATGACGAGGAGCGCCTGTTGCAACTGATATCGAACCACAAAATGTATACGGGGTCAAAACGCGCCATCGAAATTTTGGACAATTGGGAGACCTATCGTCCAAAATTCCGTAAAGTGATGCCGGTAGAATATCGCCGTGCCTTGCAGGAAATGGAAGAACTGCGCGGCGGCGCGGTTGCGGCGGAGTAAGGTATGATTGTTACAACGACCAACTCAATTGAAGGCGCTAAAATTGCTGAATACAAGGGCGTAGTCACTGGCGAGGCGATTCTAGGCACGAATATTTTTCGCGATATATTTGCAAGCATTCGCGATATCGTCGGTGGTCGTTCGGGCTCCTATGAAAAAGCGCTCCGAGAGGCAAGAGAAATAGCTATCAGTGAGATGCAAGAAGAAGCCAAATCGCGCGGGGCTAACGCTGTTATTGGCGTTGACTTAGACTATGAAAATATTGCGGCTGGGAGCGGCGGTTCGATGCTTATGGTTTCGGCGTCTGGCACGGCAGTCGTATTGGCAAAGAAGGATTTTTGACATGGGCAAAGTCACAGGGTTTCTGGAGATCGACCGCCAGACGGCAAAGTATCAGCCGGCATCAGACCGTATTCGCCATTTTAGGGAATTTACGATCCCGCTTGCCGACAGCGAAGTCACGAAGCAAGCGGCACGCTGTATGGATTGCGGCGTGCCCTATTGCCATGGCCCAACCGGTTGTCCAGTGCACAATCAGATCCCCGATTGGAACGATTTGATTTATACCAACAACTGGGCGGAAGCCGCGCGTAATCTGCATTCCACCAATAATTTTCCAGAATTTACGGGCCGCATTTGCCCTGCACCTTGCGAAGAAGCTTGCACGCTTAACCTTGATGACGCGCCAGTGACAATCAAAACCATTGAACAGGCGATTGCCGACAAGGCCTATGAAATGGGCTATATTGTGCCGCAGCCCGCAGACCATAAGACCGGCAAAGCGCGTTGCGATCATCGGGTCGGGCCCCGCTGGCATGGCCGCAGCGCAGCAGCTTGCGCGCGTTGGCCACGATGTGCATGTGTTTGAGCGCGAAGCTAAAATTGGCGGCTTGATGCGCTACGGCATTCCTGATTTTAAGATGGAAAAGCATTTCATCGACCGGCGTGTTGAACAAATGCAAGGCGAAGGCGTTTCGTTTCATTGCAACGTCAATATCGGCGTTGATAAGACTGTCGCTGAATTAGAAGCTGAATTTGACGCTATTATTTATTGCGGCGGCGCGGAAACTCCGCGCGAGGCGGGAATACCCGGTGCAGATCTCAGCGGTGTGCATCCGGCCATGAATTTCCTAGTGCAGCAAAACAAACGCGTTGGCCGTGAGGCGAGCATTCAAAGTGTTGGCTGGGCGTCCGATAGCATTATGGCATCGGGCAAACACGTGGTTGTGGTTGGCGGTGGTGATACAGCGTCGGACTGCGTTGGCACGTCGTTTCGCCAAGGCGCGGTCAAAGTTACGCAGTTGGATATCCGCCCGCAGCCGCCAGAAAAGGAAGACAAGCTCGCCGTATGGCCCTACTGGGCAACCAAAATGCGCACATCGTCATCTCAAGCGGAAGGCGCGGAGCGTGAGTTCCAAGTGGCAACGCTGGAATTTATCGGCGATGAAGGCGTTCTAACCCATGTAAAATGCTGCGAAGTCAATGAGAAGCGCGAGCCGATAGCAGGCTCAGAGTTTTACATCCGCGCTGACCTAGCGTTTATCGCTATTGGTTTTGCAGGGCCGTATGAACACCAAGGGCCGATCGCCGAGCTTGGCGATAAAATCGAGATCAACGCAGATCGTCGCGGCAACCGTTCGGTAAAAGCCAACGATAAAGACTATAAGACAGCGCACGAAAAATTCTTTGTGGCAGGGGATGCGCGACGCGGCCAGTCTCTCGTGGTTTGGGCCATCCGTGAAGGACGCCAAGCAGCACGATCTGTTGATGAGTTCTTAATGGGTGCAACAACTTTGCCGCGTTGATCTGTTTAGTAGTTGACGCTGGTTACCTGCTGTTGCACATCACCACTTCAAATCAGCTTTTGGAGTTTTTACGATGTCGGATGTTCAAGGTGTAGCAAGCGATCAATTGCGCGCGTTCGTCGAGCGCATTGAGCGTTTGGAAGAAGAAAAGAAAACAATCTCAGACGACATCAAGGATGTTTACGGCGAAGCCAAAGGCAATGGTTTCGACACAAAGGTGCTGCGCAAAGTCGTATCGTTGCGCAAGCAAGATATGAACGAACGCCTTGAGCATGAGGCGGTTCTTGATCTCTATCTGCATGCGCTCGGCATGGCGCTTCCGGAGACAGATACAAAAAGCGAAACGTAATTTCGATTAGTTCGGTACGCTTAATTGCAGCGGTTCGCCGTTGCCTTCGCCACCATCACCGACACCATTATCAAATTTTGCGACCGCTAGAAACGTCACTGCGTTACCAGAAAAGCCGGTTGTATTTGGTGGCGGTGCCTTTGAAAAACCTGCTGTGTAGACAACGGTGGGGATGGCACGGGTAGCGTTTTGTATAAAATCTGGCTGCGCTTCGGCGCGGCCATCAGTCGCCACGGATGTATTAGCGGTTGTCCATGAGCCAAAACGTGATTGATCTATTTGTGCTGCTGGCACAATTGCTGGCTTTGGATTCTCTGCGGCACTTATATCTTGCGTCGTCGGACGCGCATATTTGGTCGTTGTGCGAACAGAATTATCAAGCGCCGCCGTTTGTGTTTCGTCTGTGTTACTGCTGACAACGCGGCCAGACTTGCCGGAGGCGTTTTTGGCCGGTCTTGCCGAAATAGTTGCCGGTGCAGAAACAATGTCTGCGCTCGGCGGTGCATAGGCAACTTCAAGCGGCGCTGCCGTCTCGGGTTCTGTTGGTCTAATCGGTGTAGGTGTTGGCAACGCAGCAATTTGAGTGCCAGAGCGGTTTCGCGGCGCTGGGCTAGGAATAGGTAGCGCATAGGCGAGCTCAGTCGTCGCGGGCTTAGCATCAACGCCATTAATTGCAGCTTTGATCGCGTCATCACCGTTATCAGCCGATGGTGCAGCCGCGGCTACGTCTATAATTTGGCCAGCATTTTTATCAGCTGCACGAAGCGCTTCTTCAAGTTCTTGCGCCGAGCGTCTGTCAATCGGCGCTTCTGCACGCGCAATAAGAACTGCAGGCCTCTGCGCTGGAATAGGTGGCACGAATATTGGTAGCTTTGGCGCGGGCGGCGCGAACGCTACTTCAACCGGCGCTGCAACAGGTGTTGGGACTGCTTCGACAGCGGTGGCGGGCGCTGTTGCAACAGTCACCGGAACAGCTTGGTTGTTCGCGCGTGCGCGGGGCGCTGCGTTTGGTATCGGAAGCTGGTTTGACGGCAAAGCTGCCAGCAAATTGCCAGGCGTAGTGGGCGGCGCTGGAGCACGTCCCGCTTCAATTGCCGAGGGCGCAACCGCTGGTTCCGCTGGAGCAGGAGCTGGAGCTGGAGATGGAGTTATCTTAGCGCGTGGCACTTCGGCTACTTCAACTTCGGCATCATCTTCTTCTTCGTCACGCCCACCAAACAGTGTGGCGAGCAAACCTCCGCTGCGTTTTTTGGTATCGTCTACAATGACAGTACTGCCGCGCTTGCCGGATTGCGCGCGGGCAAGGGCTTGTTCATAGCCCGGCAAAGGCGCGCCTGTTGCAGGCAAATGGGCGGTTCCACCTTGCGGAAATAATCTGACAAGTTCGTCGCGGCTCATGCGCGGCCACGCGCGCACGCTACCGGTGTCCAAATGCACAAACGGAACGCCCGAACGCGGATAATAACCAACACCGCCACCGCCAAGTTTAAACCCTATCTCCCGCAGTTTTTTAATCGGAACACCGGGAATATAAAAATCCATCGCTTTGCCCAGCATATGCTGGCTTTTGGTGGCTTGCCCACCGCGCGTTTTGCGCAACATCGCATTCGTCGCAGGCGAGCGATAAGCGGATACGACGTGAATATAGTCACGTCCACCCGCCATTTTGTAAGCCTCCCAAACGAGATCAAGCAGTTTAGGATCCATTTTTGTGGGTTCATTTCTGCGCCAATCGCGCAGAAAGCGATTAACTTCATTCAATCCGCCAGCAAGATACCTGCCGTCTTTTTTAAAGGTAATCGATGCTTTTTCTTTTGTATTGATATAATACAGTTTGAGGGTGCGTGTTTCAGCCGAAGCGACGCGTGTAAAGCCCATCGAAACTGTTACCGCTACCACGCACGCAATCAATAACCTGCATAGGGCACTTGATAGGTATGACAGTGATATATTCGTTTTCAACATCGATAAGTCTATCAAGTCGCAATGCTCATTTTCGGTTCACTACACCTTGGTAAAGACTTATAGTTAACCACCCATTAGCGTTTTGCCATCATCGGCGATCAAAAGCAAATAACAGCTGCTGCTTCACTCAGGAAAATCATATCGCTTCGATGTTTTGAAACGATAGTAATTTGTTCAACGCATGTCGCTGAAATGCGGTGGAACGATGGCCAAACACGAAGTTTGATGTGCCTGCCTAAACATGGTTAGCAAACAGTAAAATAACACGAGAAAGGGCACCGAACACGCCATTTAACTGGCGATCGTCGGTTCAAGATTGTAGTCTTTGAGTTTGCGATACAATGTCGACCGCCCGATACCTAAACGGCGGGCAACCTCGCTCATTTGTCCATCGTAGTGAGCGATTGCCAGCTCAATAGCTGCGGCTTCAATTTCTACCAAGGTTCGCACATGTCCTGTGTCATCGACAAATGCTCGGGCAAATAGAATATCTTGGTTCGCCGAGTTTGCCGGTAAAATATCAATATCCTGATGTTCTATTTCATCGTTCGCTTCAATACCAATGGGGTATTCCGGGCTCAACGTGACCTCAGAAAAGTCAATCATATCAGGCGCATTACGCTTAGGACCCGCAATCTGCGCTGCAATTTGTTGGAAATCGTCGACGCCAAGTTCTGCGCGGTCACTTAAAACCATCGCTCGAAAAATCGCATTTTCCAACTGCCGGATATTGCCCGGCCAGTCGTAGCTTTCCAACAGTTTGATCGCTTCATCGGACAGCCTATTTGCGGTAAAACTCTGACCGCTGTTGTGCTGATTATTTATAAAGTGCGCGCATAGGGACGCGATATCGCCGCGGCGATTGCGCAGAGGCGGAACCAAGATCGGAAATACATTTAAGCGATAATACAAGTCTTCTCGGAAACGCCCTTCGCGTACTGCGGCAATCAGATCGCGGTTTGTCGCCGATATGAGACGGATATCGACTTTTCGGCTTTTGCTCGCGCCAACAGGCTCAACTTCACCTTGCTGGAGTGCCCGAAGCAATTTTACTTGAGCGCCCAGTGGTAGCTCACCGATTTCATCCAAAAACAATGTGCCGCCATGGGCTTCGACAAATTTTCCCACGTGCTTTTCGGTCGCGCCAGTAAACGCTCCTTTTTCATGGCCGAATAAAATACTCTCAACCAGATTTTCAGGAATTGCACCGCAGTTGACGATTACCAATGGCTTATTAGCCCGTTCGCTTTTTGAGCAAATCGTTTGCGCAACCAGCTCTTTGCCTGTACCCGATTCCCCTTCAATGAGTACTGGAATATCCGACTTCGCGGCGCGGTCGATCAAGAGGCCAACGCGGCTCATCGTGTCGGTTGACGCAATCATTTTCGGTGCTTTAGGCGTAGAAAATACGGTCTCCACCGTAACTTTATGCTGTGTATTTTTGACCCGCGCAACTTTCAGCGCATCGCTGAGTGATGCCTTAAGGCGTTCGGGTGAAACGGGTTTAACGACAAAATCGAAAGCGCCGGCACGCATTGCTTTGATCGCAACATCAAGACCGCCCTGTCCAGTTTGAACAATCGCGGGAATGTCGAGATTTTGGTCAGTTAAAAATTGTAAAACGCCATGGCCGTCAATTCCGGGCATCATTAAATCAAGCACGAGCGCTGCTATCGATGTTGCCTGATCGCCTTGCAACACTCCAAGTGCTTCGCCACCATTTTGGCACGTGATGCAAACATATCCAAGGCGTTCGACTGTCGCTTGGAGAATGCGCCGTTGCACTGGATCATCATCGATGACCAAAACAGTGGATTTGTTACCTTGCACGGACAAAATGGTGCCTTACGTTTGGTTACAAGTAAAAATGCTCAAACCAAATTGGCACAATCGCCTGAATGTTGACCTAATTAAACATCTAAAATTGCAACTATCGCGCAATCAAGCTACCTGTTGCCAACAATTTACGGAAACCAATATGAAAATACTCCAAAGTTTGATTTCGCCACAAAATTTTGCAGCCAAGCGCGGTGGAACAGCGGTGTTGAATGAAACCTTATTGCCAGAATGGCGTCTTGAGGATCTGTATAGTGCGATATCATCGCCAAAGCTTGCCGCTGACTTGGCACAAACCAAAGCCGATTGCACAGCCTTTGAGGTAACTTGGAAAGGAAAGCTTGCCGCTGCGGTCACCAACGGCGTCTTGGGCAAAGCCATTCAAGAATTCGAAAATATCCAAGAGCTTATGGGGAAAATTGGCTCCTATGCGGGGTTAATGTATGCGGGCAATACGTCCGATCCGGAGCGGGCCAAATTTTATGGTGATGCTCAACAAAAACTGACCGATGCAAGCTCGCATCTTTTATTTTTCTCGCTTGAGCTGAACAACATCGATCAGGAAATTTTGCAATCCGGCATAAAAAACGATCCGCTTGCTAGGCATTACCGGCCGTGGATTGAAGACTTGCGAAAGGATAAACCCTATCAATTAGAAGACCGCGTTGAACAATTGTTCCACGAAAAATCGCTTACAGGACGCGGTGCCTTCAATCGCCTTTTCGATGAGACGACCAATGCGCTTCGCTTTGACATTGAAGGTGTTTGCCTGCCCTTAGAGCGAGCATTTAACATTTTGCAAGATCCTGACGGCAAAAAACGGGAGATCGCATATAAGGCGATCGTAAAAACTTTTGAAGAAAACATGCGCACATTTGCGCTGATTACGAATACGCTCGCAAAAGACAAAGAAATATCCGATCGCTGGCGTGGTTTTGAAGACGTGGCTGATAGTCGCCATCTTGATAACCGCGTCGAGCGTGAAGTAGTCGACGCGCTTGTAGCCGCAGTGCGGCAAAATTTTCCGCGTATATCGCATCGCTATTATGCCATGAAAGCCAAGTGGCTCGGCTTAGAAAAATTGAATGCATGGGACAGAAATGCCCCATTGGCAGAAACGCCGAATACGCTTGTTGGGTGGCCGGAGGCGAAAAATACCGTGCTTTCGGCTTATCACAGTTTTTTGCCTGAAATGGCCGATATTGCACGACAGTTTTTTGACAAAAACTGGATTGACGCGCCGGCGCGCGAAGGAAAAGCGCCGGGCGCATTTGCTCATCCGACTGTACCGTCGGCGCACCCTTACGTGTTGCTCAACTATTTGGGTAAGCCCCGCGATGTGATGACGCTTGCCCACGAGCTCGGACATGGCGTTCACCAAGTATTGGCCGCCAAGCAGGGCGCGTTAATGGCATCAACACCCCTAACCTTGGCAGAAACAGCGTCGGTGTTCGGCGAAATGCTGACCTTCCAATCTATGATTGCCAAAGTTGACGATCGCCGCGAGCGCAAAGCAATGCTTGCGCAAAAAGCCGAAGACATGATCAACACAGTGGTACGGCAAATTGCGTTCTACATGTTTGAACGAAAAGTGCACGAAGAGCGGCGCAATGGTGAGTTGACAATTGATCAGCTGGGTCAATTTTGGTTGGATGTGCAGCGCGAAAGCCTAGGGCCAGCGGTAGAACTCAACGATGGCTACCAAAATTTCTGGGCTTACATCCCGCATTTTATCCATTCGCCATTTTATGTTTATGCCTATGCGTTTGGCGATTGTTTGGTGAATTCCCTCTACGCTGTGTATCAAAATTCGGAAAGCGGCTTTCAAGAAAAGTACATGGATATGCTGCGCGCGGGCGGCACCAAACATCACAGTGAATTGCTGGCACCTTTTGGGCTAGATGCTTCCGATCCCGCCTTCTGGAACAAGGGGCTTAGCGTAATCGAAGCTATTATTGATGAACTTGAAACCATGGATGCGTGATGCGTGAAAAAAAGCGTAAATGGTTCTTGAGATGGTTAACCATAAGTTTACGAGCTGTTTTTTTGACTCCCGATTTATTTAAACTTGTTATAAATTAAAGCTCCTAACTGGTCCAAAAGGGGAAAATAATGGGTCGCAAATTTAAAATTGTAAGCGCTATGAGTGCGGCGGCACTGATGTTAAGTGGCTGTGTGGTTTCTGGTCCGGGCGGCGGTCTTCCGACACGGCAGCCGACTGCGCCAACTTTTGCTGAAGGCAACTGGCAGCAGGGTGATTCTGCATCTTACGTGTTTGGTAATGGCAATTTTGTTGGTACTGCCAGCGATACGGGAAACAAGGTGGCCGATGGTACGTATAGATACACTAATCAAAATTCGATCCAGATTTCTTCATTCTCGGCAGTTCAACAGAAACAGATCACAGCCAACTGTTTACTGATCAATCAAGTGCAAATGAATTGCACGTCGGACACGGGTGCTCAATTTTCACTGGTTCGCCGAGTTGCATAATCTTAGGATTTTAAGGCACTAAGGTAACATGGGATTCCGTGTTTTTTCGATAAAACCTCAGCAGCATCAAGTTTCTGGGGTTTTTCTTGATCTGACACCCATTGCCCGTTGACTAATCCATCGTATCACTGACACACTTCTATCGTATATTTTGGTGGCGGAAAAAGAAATCCGCTGTTGGTTTGAAATACGAGGGAGACTTTCATGAAGAAGCTACTAAAATTAGCCGCCGTCAGTGTGTCGGCATTGGCTTTAAGTACAGGCTTAGCCGCAGCAGACTACACACTCAATATTTTACACATCAATGATTTTCATTCGCGGATCGAACCGATAAACGCCTTCGATTCCACTTGCAGTGCCGAAGATGATACGGCCGGCAAATGTTTCGGCGGTATAGCCCGTTTAAAAACAAAAATTGATGAACGACGCAACTCCTTGATTAAAAATAACCAAAATGTGCTGCTACTGGAAGCCGGCGATCTTTTCAAGGGTCGCTTTTTTATACAACATATAAAAAGGGGAAGCCTCTGTTGAATTCATGAATCAAATGGGCTTTGACGCTAAGGCTATCGGCAATCATGAATTTGATGATGGTCCAGAAGTGCTCGCAAAATTCATCGAGAAGGCAAATTTTCCGGTAATCTCAGGCAACACATTGGCAGGTGCAAATACACCCCCCCCCCCCCCCCCCCCCCCCCCCCCCCCCCCCCCCCCCCCCTTCAAAGGCGGCATCACGCCCTACGTTATTAAGGAAATGTCTGGGCAGAAGGTTGCAATTGTTTCAGTACTTGCAACCGACACAGATGAAACATCTTCGCCAGGTGCTTCTATTCTGATAATTGATGAAATCAGCTATCTAAAAACGGCTGTTGCAGAACTTGAAGCAATGGGCGTTAATAAAATCATCCTGTTATCACATGTGGGCTTGAACCGCGACCAGCAAATAGCTGCGGCCGTTGACGGTATTGATGTGATCGTTGGCGGGCACACCCATACATTTTTGTCCAATGTCAAAAAAGGCGCGCTAGGTGCTTATCCGGTACGCGTAAAGAACCCAGCGGGTAAAGAGGTGCCAATTGTTCAGGCGGGATCCTATTCAAAATATTTGGGTGAACTTCGCGTGACATTTGACGATAATGGCAATGTGTTGCGCGCGGGCGGCGAGCCGCATTTACTCGATGCTTCTGTTACGCCTAATCAAGCATTCGCCGCGCGGGTTGCGGAACTAGGCGGACCAATTGAAGAACTAAAGGGCAAGAAAGTTAGCAACACCACAGCGGTCATTGAAGGAAGCCGCGAAGTGTGCCGTGCGCAAGAATGTGCGATGGGCAATTTGGTGGCTGACGCAATGCTGGATCGTGTGAAAAGCCAAGGCGTTCGTTTCGCAATCCAAAATGGTGGCGGCTTGCGGGCATCCATTGATGCCGGTGAGGTGACTATGGGCGAAGTGCTTACCGTCTTGCCATTTCAAAACACGCTGTCAACATTTTCGGTCAAAGGCTCTGATGTTGTTGCTGCCCTTGAAAATGGCGTAAGCAAACTGGCCGATGGCGCGGGCAGATTTGCACAAGTATCTGGGCTTAAATACACGTTTGATAAAGATGCTGAAGCAGGTAGCCGCGTATCGGATGTTATGATTGCCGATGGCGATGGTTTTGTCCCGATCGACCTAAACGCAAACTATTTGGCCGCCACAAACGAATATGTGCGCAAAGGCGGCGATGGTTTTGCGATGTTCAAAGACGCGAGCAACGCCTATGATTTTGGCCCTGGGCTTGAACAAGTTGTCGCTGATTATCTGAGCAAAAACGACCCATACACTCCTTACACCGATGGCCGTATCACTTTAGGTAAAGTCATGGAAAAGGCAGCTGCGGTCGTTGAAGTTAAAACAGAAGTTGCAGCAGCGCCTGCATTTTCAGTGCCACCAACCACGCTGGGTGCCGGTGTATTATCGATGACCGGTCCAAAAATTGACCTTCCGGTGATGGAACCCAAACCTGACCACGTCATTGTCGCCGGGGATAATTATTGGAACCTTGCAAAAAAATTCTATGGTGATGCGCAAATGTGGACAAAACTAGATTCGGCTAATCCAAGCTACCGTATCAAAGGCTTGCAAATCGGCGATCCACTTGTTGTGCCTAAATAAGAGTTTTATTGCTGTTAAAATGCCCGATCAATTGATCGGGCATTTTTATTTTCACGATTGCCCTTTTTGCCACATTGAAATTTGTCGCGCGCGTTCTAAGTGTGTCTAAATTGGCGATTGGATTCTGTTAAATGAATATGTCGACAAAACATTGATCGAGCACTGGCCAAAAAAAAACCGTTGGCCCGCTTCCGCACCAACATCCACCTGTGAAAATTCACAAAGTGGGTGTTTTATTGATCAATCTGGGCACACCCGACGGCACAGATTTTCGGTTCAATGCGCCGTTACCTCCAAGAATTCCTGACTGATAAGCGTGTCATAGAGTGGCCGAAAGCGCTGTGGTATCCAATCCTTTATGGCATTGTGCTCAATACTCGCCCCGGCAAAGTTGGCAAAGCCTATGCGGAAATCTGGAACAACGAGCTCGATGAGAGCTATTTGCGCACCTACACACGCTCGCAATCGGAAAAATTAGCAAAATCCTTGGCAACTTATGAAAACGTGATTGTCGATTGGGCGATGCGCTATGGCAGACCTTCTATTGACGAGCGCATCACCGCACTGCGCGATGCGGGCTGCGACCGCATTGTAGCCTTCCGCTTTATCCACATTATTCCGCTGCCACCACGGCAACAGTTAACGACAAAGTTTTTGAAAGCTTGAGCAAGACCCGCTTCATGCCTGCGCTTCGTACAGTGCCGTCTTACCACGACGAACCGGTGTTTATTGAAGCTATTGCGCGCTCGATCGAGCAGCATTTAGCCGGTCTTGATTGGGAGCCAGAGCGCGTGATTGCATCCTATCACGGCATACCGCAGAGCTATTTCAAGAAAGGCGATCCTTATCATTGCCACTGCCAAAAAACATCGCGCTTGCTTGAAAATCGCCTTGGCTGGGAAAAGGGCAAGTTGATGACGACCTTCCAGTCTCGTTTCGGTCCTGAGGAGTGGCTTCAGCCTTACTTTGATAAGACCGTTGAGGAATTGCCTAAACAGGGCATTACGAAAATCGCGACACTCAACCCAGGCTTTGTGTCAGACTGTTTGGAAACGTTGGAAGAGATAGCGGGTGAAGGTGCTGAAATCTTTGAGGAAGCCGGCGGTCATCACTACACCCATATTCCGTGCCTCAACGATTCTGATCTTGGCATGAGTGTTATCGAGGCGATGGTGCGCCGTGAGCTGCAGGGCTGGGTTTAGCTTTAAATATATCTATGCTGCGCCGATGCGCAGCAGATCGTGAAGATGAATGATGCCAACGGGCTTCCGGTTTTCAACCACCATCAGTGTAGTGATATTTGATTTATTCACAATCGTGAGTGCGCTTGCAGCCAATTGATCAGGCGAAATCGTCTTTGGGTTGCGCGTCATAACATCATCAACGCACATGCTTAAAAGATCACCCTCAATATGGCGGCGCAAGTCACCATCGGTGATGATGCCCGCAAGACTACCATCGGGCGACACCACACCCGCGCAGCCAAAACCCTTTTGGCTTATCTGCATGATCGCTTCGCGCATGGAAGTGCCCGCTTCAACAAGTGGAAGCTCCTCGCCCTTGTGCATGATCTCGCCAACGCGTTTTAAATTTGCACCCAGCTGTCCGCCGGGATGGAACTTTTGAAAATCGGTGGCAGTAAATCCTCGCGCCTCAAGCAGCGCAACAGCAAGCGCGTCGCCAACAGCCAGTTGCATGATAGTTGACGTTGTCGGCGCAAGTCCATGCGGGCATGCTTCCTCTGCTTTTGGCAAAGCCAGCACAATATCGGCCTCTCGGCCAAGGGTAGAAGCTTCGCCCGATGTTATGGCAATAAGTGGAATTTGAAAGCGCCGGGAATACTGCAAAATCCCGCCGAGCTCGCGGCTTTCGCCGGACCATGATAGCGCAATAATCGCATCATCAGGCGCGATCATGCCAAGGTCACCGTGGTTTGCCTCAGACGGATGAACGAAATAGGCTGGCGTTCCAGTTGACGCCAAAGTTGCAGCGATTTTTGAGCCAATATGACCGCTTTTGCCCACACCAGAAATGATGACGCGCCCGGTTATGTCTTTTAATATCTTAACCGCCTTATCAAATGGTACGCTAAGCCCGTTTTGCAAAGCACCGGCAAGAACTTCTAATCCACGACGTTCAATCTCGACAGTGCGGAGCGCAGAATTTAAATTATTTGAGTGTTCTGTTTCGGCCATTGGCTTTGTCATTCGCTTTGGTTGCGCGTAGCGTAAAATTTTATGGAGCAGCTAGTTTAGTTTTTGCGATTTGTCCATCTTAAGGCACTGATGCAAAAACATGTGCAATTTCCCAGAAGCGACGGAGCAAATATTTCTAGCGAACTACGCACCTAAAAATACATGAAGCGCCTCTTCATAAAGCGCCTCCTCGAACCCGCCGCCAATATGCGTGCCGCCCTCTTCTGGGCGCTTGCCGTCAACACGCGATATGATGCCTCCAGCCTGCTCAATAAGTGGAATAAGCGCCGCAATATCGTAGGGCTTAAGGCCACTTTCAATGAATATGTCCGCATGTCCCGATGCCACCATCGCCGCGCCATAACAATCGGTTCCATACCGCATCAACTTGCACTTGGCTTCTAAACGATCAATCCCTTCACGCTCGAGGCCTTTAAAAAGAAATGGCGAGGTCGTGAAAATAATGGCATCTTTTAATGCAGCAGTCTGACGCGTTGAAAGAATTTTTGCCGGCCTGTCAGCTTCAATAAGATAAGTCTGCTTGCCATCGGCGACATAAAATTCGCGTGTGTAAGGTTGATCAAGAAATCCGTATTTTGCGTGACCATCAACCATCAGGCCGACAAGCGTGCCCCAAACAGGAACGCCTGCCAAATAGGCGCGTGTCCCATCAATAGGATCGATTACCCATACGCACTTTTTGTCGGTATTTTTCGCGCCAAACTCCTCGCCCAAAATGCCATGGTTAGGACATTCCGCATCAAGAATTGCACGGATGGCAGCTTCAGCACGACGATCACCTTCTGTGACCGGATCAAAACCGACTTTATATTTATTATCGACCGCTAAGTTGGAGCGAAAATACTTCATTGTTTCTTGCGCAGCGGCATCAGCCAATCGCCTCAAAAACAATATATCAGGACTATCGACAGACATTTTGGAGGCCTTTTATTGGCAGATATAAAATACGGTCAGAGGCTCTGATCGCAACTAATGCCCATGTTACTCAGCAGCGATGTTATAGGCCCCAAAGATGGAACAATCGAGAGCGGATATGCGTGCGATCGCCGAACCTATATCTGCTTTAAGGGCGTCGAACCCTACCCGTTTTACCAGGGAATGCTCATCAATATATAGGCTTCGGTTGACTTCAATTTGTATGGCGTGGAGCCCGCGCGCCGGGCGTCCGTAATGCTCGGTAATAAATCCGCCCGCATAGGGTTTGTTTGCAGTCACCAAATAACCCATGTCCCGAAAGGTTTCCATTGTTGCTGCGGTCAAATCTGCAGTCGCACTGGTGCCAAATCGGTCGCCTATAATAAAATCCGGCTGAGCGCCAAGTTCACCAAGGTGCACTGATGCGGGCATCGAATGGCAATCAATCAACACCGCATGGCCAAATTGAGAAAATGTCGCCGATAGCAAACTACGCAGTTGTGCATGATAGGGCTTGTATATTCCATCAATTCGCTGGCGGGCTTCTTCAAAAGGAAGACGAGATGAATAGATATTGACGCCCTCACAAACCAGACGCAGGTATGGTCCCCAAGCCGCCGGCTACGCGCAATGAATTTACGTTTGTATAACCGGGAAGCCCATTTTTAAACATGCGCGGATCGAGTTCATAGGGCTCTCGGTTCACGTCAAGATAAGCCCGTGGAAAATGCGCTTTGAGCATGGGTATGCCGAGAGCCGTGGCACCATCGAACAGTTCATCCACAAAATAGTCTTCAGAGCGACGAATAGTCTTTTCATCAAGGCAGCTCATTTCGATAAAACGCCTCGAATACAGGCGACCGCTATGCGGCGAGTTCAATACAAAGGGCACCGTTTGCGGTACTTGCCCGATGATTTCGAACGCTTTTTCAACCAAATAATCTGGCGCAGCATACATCTATAATTTCGACCTATTACGCATTTAACCTTGTGTGACAGCGCTTTCAGCAGTTGTCCAGTTTAGACAGTGAGATAGATCATCTAATTTTGATGTAAGAGTACTGAGCTCAATAATGAAAAATAAACCTCATATTTACCAGAAAGGTTAATATACAGGGATCACTGCGCAGACCGTCTAGCACAATATCAGCAGGACAAACCATGCACCGAATTTTACTCGCCGAAGACGATAACGACATGCGTCGCTTTTTAGTCAAGGCGCTCGAAAAAGCCGGGCATCAAGTCGTTGACTTTGATAATGGCGCAAGCGCGTATGAGCGTCTACGCGAGGAGCCATTTTCGTTGTTGCTGACCGACATCGTCATGCCTGAAATGGACGGTATTGAATTGGCGCGCCGCGCCACCGAACTTGATCCAGATTTAAAGGTTATGTTTATCACCGGTTTTGCAGCCGTGGCCTTAAACCCCGACAGCGACGCACCAAGAGATGCGAAAGTTCTGTCAAAACCGTTTCATTTGCGGGAATTGGTTGACGAAGTCGAAAAACTCATTCGTGCGGCGTAATAGCTTTTGTTTTTGCGCGCCGCGCTATTGACGGCAAATGCGTTTATGTGGTGTATCGCGCCACGGATGGGCGATTAGCTCAGCGGGAGAGCACTTCGTTGACATCGAAGGGGTCACTGGTTCAATCCCAGTATCGCCCACCATCCGATTCCCAAATATCTGCGCCAGCTTATTTGCCTTGACAGAAAAAGCCGCTACGTTCACGTGAGCCGGAAGGACGAACAACACATAGGCGCGCCATGGACAGATTTAAGCTTGCGACCATCGCGCCCATCTTATTTGTGCTTATCTGGTCAACAGGCTGGATCGTGGGGAAGTTTTCAAATGCCCATGCCGACCCACTCACATTTCTAACGATACGCTTTGGTTTGGCGATTTTAGTCTTTGGGAGCATCAGCTTGGCCCTATCGTCAAATTGGCCAAAAACAACATCCGGCTGGTTGCACGCGATTTTCTCGGGACTGTTTTTACACGCGATTTATCTTGGCGGCATATGGTGGGCCATGAAACAAGGGGTTCCGGCTTCGATTTCCGGACTTCTTGCTGCCTTGCAACCCATTTTAACGGCTATGCTGGCCTATTGGCTTATCAACGAACGGCTTACGCGCACGCAAAGCATGGGCATTATTCTCGGGCTCATTGGTCTCTTAATTGCCATTATGCCAGGCCTGTTGTCTTTAAATGCCCTTGAGCTACAGGCAGCGAGCATTCCGCTCATTGTTAACATAGTTGCGATGGTCTCTGTCACCATCGGCACAATTTATCAAAAGCGCTACCTACAAGAAGGTGACCTCATTCCCGTAGCAACCCTGCAATATGTCGGCGCGCTATTGGCGCTCGTTCCGGCCACTTTATTGCTGGAACCGAATATGCGTTTTGACGTAAACCTTCAATCCATCGCAGCGATGCTTTGGTCTGTGTTTGGCCTTTCACTTGGCGCCATCATGCTGCTGCTTTATCTCATCCGCCAAGGCCAGGTCAGCCGCGCCGCATCGCTTATTTATCTCATACCACCCACGGTTGGAATTGAAGCATGGCTGCTGTTTGGCGAAGAGCTAACCTTGCCACTCATCATCGGCACGATGATTGTGGTCCTCGGTGTTTGGCTGGTTAATCAAAAGCCAAAATCCGCTTGATCAACTGTCAAGCGCCTGCAAAGAAGCTTCCATGACAAAACGTAAAATCACAATTGACGACATTCCTGCTGCAATCGGTACCATTGTTGGTACATCAGATTGGCGCGAAATAACGCAAGCCATGATCGACAAATTTGCCGATGCCACAGACGACCATCAGTGGATCCATTGCGACCCGGAACGGGCAAGTAAAGAGACACCTTTTGGCTCAACAATTGCCCACGGGTTTTTGACCTTGTCCATGCTTTCAACGCTTACCTATGAAGCGCTTCCAGAACTTGAAGGCGCAACGATGGGAATCAATTACGGCTTTGACAAAATTCGCTTCCTTGCGCCCGTACGTTCCGGCGCAAAAGTGCGTGCCGTGTTCAAATTGCTGGATGCAGATATTAGGCCATCGGGCCGCGTGCTTTCGACCTACGACGTCACGCTTGAGATCGATGGAAGTTTAAAGCCAGCACTTACCGCCACTTGGCTAACCTTGGCAGTGGTAGAGCAATCCTGATTTATCCCGCATCCCGGGCTGCTGTGCTCAGAAAATCGAATGCATAGCCGGAAAATGACCGCCAGCATTCTAATCGAAACACAGTCGGCTTTACCCTCAATAACACGATTTCGATCTTGCCCATTATGGTGCGCGAACAGGCCCCCACTGGAAACGCCTCTTGTGATAAATCTTGCGGACAGCCGGCGTTGATCACATCGGCTGCCGCTGGGCCGCTGATCTGAATTGCGCTATTGCGGTGCGATATATCCACGGCAGAATGCACCGCTTTTGATGCTGCCAAATCCGCATTCGGATCATTTTTTGCGTCAATAATCAGCCACTCATCGGGCCCAAGCCACATCGCCGTGCGCGTTCCTTCGGTGACCGATTTCTTCGGCGCAGTCGGTAATGTTAATCCAAGCAATTTCGAAAGCACGGTCGCGTTTTTACGGTCACAGCGCAAACTGCACCTAAAAGTGTCTGCCATCGGGGTAATAGCAACCCCCTTGCTTGCATAGACCCTTGTGCTCAGAGGATGACTGCGCGTTGCCAAAAGCTCAATATTAGCCATGTAAGCGGCCTCCTTCTTCATCGACAAAAACCGCCTTGCATACCTCGACTTCAATTGTCTCACCCACCATTGGCACGTAAAGCGTTTTGCCCATCAGATTAAATCCATCTTCGATCAGCGCCATCGCAATGGGCGATCCCGCGTTCTCGGACCAATAGGACGACGACACCCAGCCGATCATTTTCATTGGAATAGGCTGGTTTGGGTCAGCCACAATTTGCGCACCCTCTTCCAAGACCGTGCGCCCATTTTTAGAGCGAAGGCCCACCAATTGGCGGCGACCGCCCGCCACCAGATCCGTGCGCTTCATACCTCCGATGCCGACAAAATCTGTTTTATTTTTGCCGACCGCCCAGCTAAGCCCCGCATCATGCGGTGTCACCGTTCCATCCGTGTCTTGACCAACGATAATATAACCCTTCTCGGCGCGCAGCACATGCATCGCTTCAGTGCCATAGGCGCAGCCACCGACTTCATGGACACGGGCATATACAATATCCCAAACCGATTGACCGTAGTCGGCTGGCACATTGATTTCATAGCCCATCTCCCCGGTAAACGACATGCGCATCAGGCGGGTTGGAACGCCGCAAATCTCACCTTCGGCCATTGACATATGCGGCAAGGCTTCATTCGAAAGATCGATGCCTTTGACCAGAGGCGCAAGGATTTCCCGCGCTTTAGGTCCTTGCAGCGCAATCACGGCCCACTGTTCGGATATTGATGTTAGCCACACTTTAAGATGCGGAAACTCGGTTTGCAGATAATCTTCCATATGATTCATGACGCGCGCCGCACCACCCGTTGTGGTGGTCACATGAAAACGGTCTTGCGCAATGCGCCCGACAACGCCGTCATCATAAATAAAGCCATCTTCGCGGCACATAATGCCATAGCGCAGCTTGCCAACGCCTAATTTCGAAAACGGGTTCGTATATATGAGATTCAAAAATTCAGCCGCATCTGGGCCGACAACTTCAATTTTTCCCAAGGTCGATGCATCAAACATACCGACTATATCGCGCACAGTCTTACACTCACGGTTTACCGCTTGGTGCATGTCTTCGCCCGCACGCGGGTAGTACCAAGCCCGTTTCCATTGCCCAACATCTTCAAACACTGCGCCCATGGCAACTTCGCTCTCGTGCATCGGCGTTGTGCGTGTTGGGTCAAACAATTTACCGCGATTATGCGCAACAATCGCACCAAAGGTCACGGGCGTGTAGGGCGCGCGAAACGTCGTCAGCCCGACTTCAGGTATGGATTTGCCAAGAACTTCCGCCGCAATCGCCAGACCATGCATATTTGACAATTTGCCTTGGTCGGTTGCCATGCCGTTGGTCGTATAGCGTTTGACATGCTCAATCGAATGCATGCCTTCTTGTACAGCAAGGCGAATGTCTTTTGCCGTCACATCATTTTGATAGTCAACAAAGGCTTTGACAACTTTATCCGCCTCTGCACCCGGCGCTGCTCCAATCAATGTGCCGGTATAACGGGTCGTGCTCGAAGCTGCTATTTTCAAGCCCGATTTCGATGCGTTTGGGCGCGCAGCTTTTGCCGCATCGTCTCCGGCCTTGATCGCTTCATCAATCACATCGCTCACACGATCTGTGCCATTGCACGCGCCGACGCAAATGCAGTCCTGCGCGTAGGTGCCAGGCAAAAATCGGTTGGTTGCTTCATCAAATCGCACTTTGCCGCGCGACTGCGAAAACATATGAACCGACGGTGTCCAGCCCGCGCTCATGATCAAGGCATCAACGGGAATGATCTCGGTTTTATTTGAACCATTTGGCGCAACCACCATCGAGGCGACGCGCAATTTGCCGCCCGCTGCGATGACACCGTGGCCTGCCAAAACGCGAATGCCAAGGGCTTCGGCATTTGCGACCAGATCAGCATCTGGCGCGTCGCGCACATCGATGATCGCTGGCACTTTTATGCCTGCCGCTTTCAAATCAAACGCAGCTGCGTAAGCACTATCATTGGCCGTGTAGACGCCGACATTTTTACCAACTGCAACACCATAATGGTTTAGATAGGTGCGCGCAGCACTGGCCAGCAAAATGCCGGGGCGATCATTATTGGCAAACACCATATGCCGCTCAATGGCTCCGGTGGCGATGATTACGCGCTTGGCGCGCACTTCCCACAGGCGCTCACGTGGCAAATCAGCCGATGGGCTCGACAAATGCTCAGTCACCCGCTCAACAAGGCCGATATGGTTTTGCGCATAATAGCCAAATGCCGTTGTGCGGGTCAGCACGCGCACATTGTCCATGGCTGAGAGTTGTGCGCCAACTTCCTGCGCCCAAGCGTATCCGTCTTTGCCGTCGATCACGGTATCTGTTTCATAGTGCATGGCGCCGCCAAGCTGAGCCTGCTCATCACAAATGATGACGCTTGCGCCCGACTGCGCTGCAGCTAGTGCAGCACTAAGACCGGCAACACCGCCGCCCATAACCATGACGTCGCAGTGCGCATGACGCGATGCATAATGATCTGGATCAACATGCTCTGGAGCTTTGCCAAGGCCTGCCGCCGCGCGAATAACGGGCTCATAGAGCTTGTCCCACGCTTTTGCAGGCCACATAAATGTCTTGTAATAAAATCCTGCTGCAAATAATGGCGAGGCAACATCATTGACTTCGCCAATGTCATATTTGAGCGATGGCCAGCGGTTTTGACTGGCAGCGTTTAGCCCATCAAAAACCTCTTGCGTTGTGGCGCGCACATTTGGTGTATGACGGGTCACATCGCGCGAAATGCCGAGTAGAGCGTTCGGCTCTTCTGGCCCAGCCGACAAAATACCGCGTGGACGATGATATTTGAACGAGCGTGCAACCAAATGATAATCATTGGCGATCAATGCCGAGGCTACCGTATCACCAGCAAATGCCCCCAGCGTCTTGCCATCAAACGTAAAACGCAGTTGATTGGCAGGCGTCAGCCGACCTTTACCGGCAATCCGGTTGGGCTGAATGTTTGCCTTGGCGTTCATTGCCCACCCACCTTTTCGTTCTTGCCTAAATCTGTATTGTCGTTACCTGCGCCAACTAAATCTGGCTTTGGTTCACCTGCCTTATAGACCATCACAAATTTGTCCGACACGGTGTCGCGAACCGCGTTGAAAAACCGTCCGCAGCCATGCACATGGCGCCAGCGTTCATATGTGATGCCTTTGGGATTGCCGCGGTAATAAAAAAACCGAGCAAATTCTTCGTCGGAAATATCAGCCATGCTGGTTGGACGCGCAATATGGGCTTCGCCTGCATGGCGAAACTCCAACTCAGGGCGTTCCTCTTCGCAATAGGGACAGTGAATTAACAGCATCTATAAACTCTTTTCATTTTAAACACCGGTTGGTCACAGCTCGCCTGGGCCAATATCACTTCCTTTTGGCTGATCGCAGAGCCTCTTTCCGACTTCGTATATTGGCCGAAAAAGTGCCATGCGCCGCTCAGGTGTAGCGCCATCTTCGGCGATTAGATCGTTCACAAACATATTGCCAAAGATAAGCTCCACCGGATCCATCGATACCGTCACCGAGCGCAATTTTGGCGTTACACCGTCGAGCTCAAACCCATCTTCAACCCAGAAAAGAATGAGCGGTGTTCCGGCAGCATAAAGACAAGTTAGTGTGCCTTCATCGACGGTAAAAGGCCAATCCCTTTCGTTTCCTGCGCGAGAAATGATTTGCTGGCGCACGTCAGCGGATTTGGGCAAATAAAAGAAGTCCTTTTCATCGGCGAGACTAAAGTTTGGCAAAATCGCGCATAGCCCGAGCAAAACAATCTTCAGTCTAAAATGGCCATAACTGAAGCTCAAAACTCCCAAAATATTTTCAACACTAGATTTGTACATCAACCCAAAAACAACCTTAGTGCGCAACCGCTGCGGCCGCTGCTTCATCAATCAAATGGCCCGTATTAAACCTTTCCATCGTGTAGGCTTGGTTGAGCTTATGGGGGTTATCATTGGCAATCGTGTGCGCAAACACATTTCCCGAGCCGGGCGTGGCCTTAAAGCCACCGGTGCCCCAACCACAATTGACATAAAGCCCTGACACAGGCGTTTTTGCGATAATCGGCGAACGGTCCGGTGTCACATCAACAATACCTCCCCAGGAGCGCAGCATTTTCATGCGGGTGAAAATCGGGAACATTTCGCAAATCGCATCCAGTGTATGCTGAATGATGTGTAGGCCGCCCGTCTGAGAATAGGACGTGTATTGATCTGTACCAGCGCCTATGACGAGTTCGCCCTTGTCCGACTGCGAGATATAAGCGTGCACGGTATTTGACATCACAACACAGGGAAAACACGGCTTGACGGGCTCAGACACAAGCGCCTGCAACGGATAGCTTTCAAGCGGCATCCGAACATCGGCCATCTGCATAACGTGGGATGTGTTACCCGCAGCGACCACACCCACTTTTTTCGCACCAACAAAACCGCGCGACGTTTCAACGCCGGTCACTTGGCCGTTGCCGCCGCGCCG
Source organism: Ahrensia sp. (assembly GCA_034519905.1). Lineage (GTDB taxonomy): Bacteria > Pseudomonadota > Alphaproteobacteria > Rhizobiales > Rhizobiaceae > Ahrensia. The sequence goes on along the minus strand of JAXHNY010000014.1, from coordinate 27,950 downwards.
AATGCCTTTCACTTCGCAGTTTTGAATGATGTGCACCCCGCGGTCAGCCGCCGCCCGTGCGTAACCCCAAGCCACCGCATCATGGCGGGCGGTGCCGCCTTTACGCTGCAGTGCTGCACCTACAACCGGATATCGTGCCGTGGCAGAAATATTAAGCGGCGGACAATAGGCTTTGGCTTCCTCCGCCGTCAGCCACTCATTATCAACGCCGTTGAGGCGGTTGGCGTGTACGTGACGTTTGAAAACCTGAACATCGTGCACATTATGCGCCAGCATCATCACGCCGCGCTGCGAAAACATGACATTGTAGTTGAGGTCTTGGGAAAGACCTTCCCAAAGCTTGACCGCGTGATTGTAAAGGCCAGCGCTTTCATCGAACAAATAATTTGAGCGGATAATCGTCGTATTTCGGCCGGTATTTCCGCCGCCAAGCCAGCCTTTTTCTAACACTGCGATATTGGTGATGCCGTGCTCTTTGGCTAAATAGTAGGCCGTTGCCAAACCATGGCCTCCGGCACCCACAATGACAACATCATATTCCGGCTTAAGTTCCGGATCGTCCCATTGCTTGTCCCAACCCTTGTGGGCGCGCATGGCCTCTCGGGCGACGGCAAATCCGGAATAACGGCGCATAATAACCTACCAAGTCGAAATATTTTCAGTCCATACGATAGATTACACGGCCACATGGCAACTTCCAGTCATTTTGCGCCATGCCTAGGTGATTTTTTGACGCGGATTTGCTCCAAAAGTAACGCGTCTACACTGGACTTTGGCGGATCAAACTGTTATTGCGCTCACAAAATGCAAGGCTTGTTGCAGTGCATGCATCCAATCTACCTTGAACATCGCAGCTTTAGTGCTTGAGTTGTCCATGGCCTTTTTGTATGTGAGCAGCGATATAAACGAGTTGTTTTAGATAAGAACGATATTTTAGCCTGATAGGCAAAATTTAAACTAAAGGAATGGAATCAACGTGCAGGTATTGGTACGCGACAACAACGTAGATCAAGCGCTTCGTGTGCTTAAAAAGAAATTGCAACGCGAAGGCGTGTTCCGCGAAATGAAACTGCGTGATTTCTACGAGAAGCCGTCTGTCAAGCGCGCGCGTGAAAAAGCTGAAGCCGTACGCCGCACACGTAAATTGGCCCGTAAACGCGCTCAGCGTGAAGGCCTTCTTGGCGGACACCAAGTCGCAGCCAAGTAAGGTATAGCACATTCGTGTGCTGCCCTCTTTTCGTCTTTTTTGGTATGCAGTGAAGTGGCGCGGTCTATTGATCACGCCACTCTTTGTATGAAATGTGCTTTGTTATGTCGAAAAGACTAAATGTGCTGGCAGGAATATGATGACATCTAGCTTCGTTCGAATTAACTTTGATCAGGCTAACGCCCGTCGTTTCGTTGTTTCTGCGGTGCTATTAGCGCTCCTTGGTCTCGGCGCGTGTACATCTTCCAGCTCAATACCATCACAAATCGCAACTATTGAAACAGCGCAAGGTAGTGCTGAAAACATAGCTTCTTTGACAGCCGTCATTCGCTCAAACCCGAATGACCCGGCATCATACAATGTGCGCGGATCAGCTTTTGGTCGGTCTGGTAATTACCGTGATGCTCTGCGCGATTTTGATAAAGCCATTCAGCTTAACCCAAACTATTTTGAAGCCTACGCAAACCGTGCGCTTATTCATCGTTTTACCGGAGATTTAGGTGCTGCTGCGGCGGACTATAATAGCGCGCTACGCATAAATCAGCGTTATGACAAAGCCTATATCGGGCGTGGTGAGCTTTACCGTCAGGCCGGCAGAAGCAATGAGGCATTTATAGATTTTCAACGCGCCATTCAGCTGGATACCACCGATCCGCGCGCTTATCATCGGCGTGGGCTAATCTATCAAAGCCGAGGCCAGCACGATTTTGCGATTGACGATTTTTCAACGGCGATTTCACTCGATCCGAATTCGACCCCGCCTTACAATGGTCGCGCGATTTCATACATCGCACTGAACCAAATCGATAACGCGTTTGATGATATCAACTTTGCACTTGGTATTGACGAAACAAACGCCGAAAGCTGGGCAAATCAAGGCCTGATTTGGGAGCAGAAGAAGGAATTGGACAAGGCGCGAAAGTCTTACAAGCGCGCACTCCAACTGAACGCTAACTTTTACAGCGGCTCGAAGCGGTCTGTTCACGGGTTGGCGGCTGAGTAAAAAAGCGCCAAAATTGTTTAGTCAATCTTGGGTGGTCAAATTTCTAAAGAAGATATTTCGCAAGAACGACGCAAACTATTGCGGCAATTGTGCCACCAATGAAACCAAATCCGGCAAAAAAGCCAAGCGCCATTCCAATTAAAATAGCGCAGGTGACAATCGAGCCCCATTTGGCGCCAAAAAGAAACATATTATAAGTACGATCGTGTTCTGCGTAGTCCATAACACCGTTCGCCTTATGTTTTGCATCATCTGCCATAGGGTAACCTCCTCAAAATCTGTTGCGACTGCGTTATCTAAAAGTGACTGCCGCCGCAATCGTAAAATACGTCGCATCCAATAATCAATCAATGCCTTTAGGCCGCCCGAAGAGCCATACGTGCTGTAGGCAATACTGTGATCGTTTGACCGTCTAAGAGCTGGTGCGTCAAATAATTGGCGCGCTTCAGTCTTAGTAAATCTGAAAATGGGCCGCCGATTAAACAAATCGTCTATGTCGTTCCTGCTGTTGCACAACAAAATTGCCTTCACATTCATGCCGGTCGGGACAACGGGCCCTGCCAACTGCGTTGAACGAATATAACGGCGGTAAAAAGCACCATGTTCCTGCTTACAAGCCCATAATACAAAATCCACGCCGAGGTGGATTCCAGCAATAATGGGGAGTCTCGCTGTCAATAGGTTAAGCCCCGCCACTAATTTTGAAAACTCTTGGTCGACAGCAAGCCGTCCCGGATCGACAAAACTCATCCCCTGATCAAGCATTGGATTAAGAACAGAGGAGAAAATCTCCATCGCACCGCAAGGCCCTATTTGACGCCGTTACCCGTTTCACGCGGATCCGTGGACGCTAGTTCACCACGATAGTAAACGCCGAAAACTTTGGTTTCCGGGATCCAAAGTCAATATCCTCAATCACCGCGTTATCAAATTTCTCTTCATAAATATCATATTTATCGAAAGCTTTTTGTCGAAGTCGCCCAACAGCTTCAAAATCTTCTGGCGATAAAATTCGGCGGTACGCGATATCATCCATCACATCAAAAAGCATGCTCGAGTCGAGCGTGAGATTCTGAGTGAACGCGCGGTATATTTTCGATTATTTCTTGCGACATCAATTGGCACCTTATTCATCAAACCGCTATTGACGTGATGTAAGCTAATGGCACAGAATGTAAACAATATCTTAAGCTTAACAATGAATTAAGGTTAATAAACCCTTTAGATCAGCGAGGTTTTTGCAACCCATTTACAAACACGGGGTTGTGCGTCTAAAAAAGCAAATTGATTAGCTGGCTTTTTAGCGCGCGCTGCTCATCCCTAACCAACGGCATTTTACCGAGACGGGTTAAAGCGTCTCATGCCGTGGCGGGAGAAGACCCGCGCCGTAAACAAACCCTTGGATACGGTGAATATGAGCTGAACGCGTGACAAAGCTCAGCGACTCTCAAGTTTCAACGCCTCTCAACGGTAATGTCCAAATTTAATGTTCGACGAGATCGGTAATACAATTCAACATCGTAAGGGGCGACTTCTGCCGGAATCAATTCCAATAACAAATGATCTATCGATTTTCACTTTATCCAGCGGCAAACGATGCAAATAACCCAAAGATGATTTGCCTCATGCCAAAGTCATCAAGCGCAATATGCACGCCGAGCGCTTTAATAGCATGGAGTTTATCAATCATTTCCGTTTCGTTGTAGGTCACTGCGGTTTCCGTCACCTCAATTTCAAAGACGATCCGAGCTCAAGGCCAGACTTTTCTAGCGCCAGAAATGATCACGGAAACTATGTCACCATACCTGAAATCAATTTGTAGAAAGGTTGACAGAAACAGAAATATGTTTCGGCCATTGGGAACATTGTTGGGTTGCAACCGCAAGAACTTGCGCTGTAATTTGCGATATGACACCCATTTCTTCGGCAAGCGGAATAAATTCTGCCGGTGGGAATATGCCCAAATTCCTCAGTGTGCCACCGTGACAAGGCCTCGCATGCTATTAATCGCCCTGTTCTGGCATCAACCAATGGCTGATAGATTAAGGAGAGCTCTCTATTAAGAATAGCATTTCCAAGGAGCTTTTTAATTTGTTGACGACGGCGATAATTCGGTGTTCATGGAGTCTTCAAATTGGCGGCAACCCGCCTTTTGTGTTTTCTTAACTGAATAAAGAGCCAAATCTGCCGACAACATCGCGGTTTCTAAACAGAAATCCAATGCGCGCTCAGCCAAAAAACCAACACTGCAGCTGGAATATATGACTTCATTGCGTAAGTGATGAATGCCCGTCAATAAACCAGACAAGCGTTCCACATATTCTACCGCTTGCTGCTCGCTGGTAAATCCACCTACAAAAACAAGAAATTCATCGCCGCCCAGACGGCAGCCAAAATTCCACGGTTGAAATTCTGGTTGCAATATACGTGCAACGCTTCTCAGCAATTCATCGCCCTGCCCGTGACCAATCGCATCATTAACATACTTAAAATCGTCGATATCAACTACAAGAAGAGCGCAATAATCGTTTTTTCGTTTAACTTTCAAATAATTTGAAACCAGTAAACTCAAAAAAGTGTTGGCGATTTGCCAACCCTGTGAGCCCATCATATCGAGCCATCTGCTCAATCTTTTTATTGACAATACACGCTCGGTCACATCCTCCAGCGTTATGACAGTACCACCAACCGCATGTTCGCTAACCAACAAGTCAAGAAATCTGCCATCATCCATCCGCACTTGTTGACGATCCTTCGCGCGCGATAAGAGCACGTTAAATGACTTCTCTAACCTTTTTTAGATTTGAGATCGGAATTGGTGAATGGCGCCTTGCAAAACGCAGCAAAACCCCAATTGTACGTCCGCTCGTCGGCGTTGATAAAGGAATATTGAACAAGTCGAATGCTTGGTTGTTCATAACAAGAATACGATGTTCGTCATCAAACATCATGAGCCCATGCGACATATTGCTGAGCGCTATATCGAATTGACGCCCCAGTTCAGCTTTTTCCGCATTTCTGTTCAGCCGCTATAATTACCCGTTTTCGTACGTTGTTAACCATACTTAATACGTAGGAACAATGTAGGGAATAAAGAGAACTGCTAGAAAATAATGGGTCACTCCACCTAAGAAAAAAGGTAGCCCATAATCATAGGCGCAAATAGACCCGCTAGCATCAGGCGCGCCAAACGCGGCGAACCGTAAACCCGGCCGACGATCGTCGGAAGCGGTGTGAACATCAAGATGGATGTGTAGGTAATTGCGAAGGAAGAGTTACTGTGGCTTAGACTGTAGAAACAAAAAGCCGATATTAGCAGCCATCAACACGCTCGGAAGAAGGTATTTATCCTCCCAGATACTCGCCAACTGCGCGCGCCCATGCAGATCAAAGGCGTTGAACTTCACCTTTTCTTCATGATACCCGACCGAAACACGCCAGCGCCAATAGCCTGTTGCTAGCACGACACCTACAAAAAATGTGGCATCATAAAGCTTAGTATCGATAACAAATGCTGCAATAACTGCGCTTTGGAAGGAAAAATTCCAACCCAAAGGCTTTTGGAGTCAGTAACAAGCTATCTACAAACTCAATGTATGCGGCTTGCTCTCCAGCACTGAGGCTGGTTTTCTGCTTTTTTCCAAGCTTTCGATTTTCCATGTCACTAGTGTCCCCAGTGCTACATACCGCCATATCTGTTAAATTTAAGTTTATAGTTGAAGAAATACGAACAGTATCTATTTAAACCCAATACAACTTCATAGGTTTTAAGATCTTATATTTTATTTATACAGTAAAACATGCAAATCTATATTGTCTGCAAACAAACCTCCAAGATACATATCTTAAATATTCATGATCGAATTCAGCGAAATGACAGATGTAATACAAAGAGAATGCTGAATTAATTCAATTGATGATTGAATAACCACCATCAACGGTTAACGTCGAACCCGTCATATATTTTGACGCATCACTCGCAAGCAGGAGAAATGCACCATCTAGATCCGAAACTGCACCAAGTCGCCCCATGGGGATACGAGTTTTCAATGGGCTAGCCATTCCCTTTTCCAAATATTCGTTTGTCATCGGTGTAGGAAACCACCCAGGTGCTAAATTATTCACGCGGATGTCAAAACGCGCCCACTCGCTGGCCACTTGCGCGCGTCATTTGATCAAGGGCTGCTTTGCTCGAAGAATAGGCCGAAAGTCCCATCATGGCACTATCAGCCATAACCGACGTTACATTGATGATCGATCCACCAGTACCGGTATCTCGCATCAATTTAGCGCCCTTACTCGCAACCATCCCCACTGAGATAACGTTGACCGCAAATATGTCTTTCAAGGTGTCAGAAGTAAAATCCGAGGCGCGTTCGATTTGCGATATGCCCGCATTATTAACAATGAGATCAATCCGCCCGAATTTTTCCCGAAAATGTTCAAAAATTTTATCAACCATCATGTCATCGCGTAAATCGCCGCTTATATAACCGAAACGGTCTTGGGTGTGACTACAGTCCCAATCAATTTCGCTTAGCCCAATCCCCACAACAACGGCGCCACGACTGAGCAGCAAACGGGACAGGTGGCCGCCGATACCCGTAGATGCACCGGTTACAAGGCAGATTTTATTCTTTAACTGAAAATATAGGGTCTTCCATTGGGAGACCTTAACAATATCACGTCGATATTCGTCAACTCATATCACTTGATCACTACACTTTGCGCAACATTAAAATCGTCAATCACAATAAATTGGTAAATATTGTTGACCACTGGATTGTGCAATCGTCATCTCGTTGATATGTTTGTTGCGTTATCAAGAAGCTGCACCTACACTTCTCTGTGCGGCCATCGATAAAATGCCGTTTATCTCAATGTGGTTGTCAGATTAAACCAACAAATGCGATAATATAAACAGGGGGAACCATGACAGCACTGCTTCGGCTTTCAACAGTAATCGATGCGACAACAGCATTTATTGGTCGCTCGGTTTCTTGGCTTATTCTTGTTGCTGTGCTCGTAAGCGCTGGTAACGCCGTCATCCGAAAAGTGTTCGACACATCGTCAAATGCTTGGTTGGAGTTGCAATGGTACCTGTACGGCGCAGTATTTCTCCTTGCCGCCGCCTACACGCTGCAGCGCAATGAACATGTGCGCATTGATATCGCCACGTCTGGATTATCGAAACGCACACGCGATTGGATCGATTTACTGGGACATATTTTCCTTCTGATGCCGTTTTGCCTTCTCATGCTTTATCTAAGCTGGCCGTATTTCATAAATTCGTTCAACAATGGTGAGATATCAGTAAACGCCGGCGGCCTTGTCATTTGGCCTGCCAAATTGTTGATATTGTCTTGCTTTGTGCTGCTAACCGCACAAGGTCTATCAGAAATCATCAAGCGCTGGGCGGTTATCAAAAACATTATCGAAGATCCGGCCGCACAGCGCGAACTCCCTCCAATGATCGAAGAGTTGCAATCGGCAGCCGACCTAGACAAGCGGATGAAAAACAAATGATTCAGATTATTGCTCACAATTTAGCGCCGATCATGTTTGTGTCCGTTATGGCGATGCTGCTTATTGGCTATCCGGTCGCATTCACGCTTGCTGCAGGCGGCCTCTTATTTTTCTTTATCGGCGTCGAACTCTCCACCTTTTCAAATGAAATTCGGCTCTTCTATCCGCTGATCCAGTCACTAATGAACCGAACGTTTGACATCATGCGCAATGACACCTTGCTTGCGATCCCGTTCTTCACCTTTATGGGGCTCATACTGGAGCGCTCAGGCATGGCGGAAGATCTGTTGGATACAATCGGACAATTGTTCGGCCCACTGCGCGGCGGCCTGGCATTTGCGGTTATTTTTGTCGGCGCTCTCTTAGGTGCCACAACCGGCGTAGTGGCCGCATCAGTGATTGCCATGGGTCTTATCTCGCTGCCCATCATGATGCGTTATGGCTATGACCGTTCTGTAGCGACTGGTACCATTGCAGCATCGGGAACGTTAGCGCAGATCGTGCCACCATCTCTTGTTTTGATCGTTATGTCCGATCAGCTTGGACGTTCTGTTGGCGATATGTATGTCGGTGCTCTCTATCCTGCACTTATGATCATAGGATTGTACTGCTTGTACATTTTCATACTCACGATCATCATGCCGAAAAAAGTGCCGGCACTACCAATAGAGGCTCGTCCGCTCGGTGGCGGTGTTTTGTCCCTATTTGCAGTATTAGCGTTGAGCATTGGCTTGCACTATGCGCTATACAACTACGTATTTGGAGACCTACGATACGAAACCCGTTTTGTTTGGTCAGCAACAATTGCAACATTAGTTGCACTCGCCTTTTCTCTGGCTAACCGCCATTTCAAACTTGGAATTCTCTCGCGCCTTGCGGAGCAAGTGATCATTGTGCTGATCCCTCCCCTAGCCCTTATTTTCCTTGTTTTGGGAACCATCTTTTTAGGGATCGCGACACCGACCGAAGGTGGCGCGATGGGTGCAACCGGCGCGCTTATTCTATCGCTGATCAAGAGACGCTTGAACTTAACCGCGTTAAAAGGTGCGCTCGACTCAACAACGAAGCTTACCGCGTTTGTGATGTTTATCCTTATCGGCGCACGTGTGTTTGGCCTTACATTTTATGGCATTAACGGCCATCTCTGGATTGAAGAACTGCTTCTTGCACTGCCCGGCGGAGAAACAGGATTCCTATTTGTTATAACGGTTATCGTGTTCATCTTGGGCTGTTTCCTTGATTTCTTTGAAATCGCTTTCATCGTGGTTCCACTGCTTGTGGGCCCCGCCGAAGCGCTTGGCATCGATCTTATCTGGCTTGGCATCATTCTTGGTATCAACCTGCAAACATCGTTTCTAACGCCGCCATTTGGTTTTGCCCTGTTCTACCTGCGCTCCATTTCACCCAAGGAAGACTGGGACGACGCAGTCACCGGGCAGCGTATTGCGGCTATTAAAACAACGGAAATCTACAAGGGCGTTTTGCCTTACATCGTCATCCAGTTTATCGCGATTATGATCGTTATATTCTACCCACGTATGGTGATGCACTACAAAGATGATGAGGTAAAATTCAACGTCAATGATGTACAAATTACACTGCCAAGTCTTGGCGGCGACATGAGCAATGGCGGTCAAAATGGTGGATTGCCAAGCCTCGGCGGCGGCCTTCCTGGTCTGGGTGGTGGGCTGCCTGGCCTCGGCGGTGGATTGCCAGGTTTAACACTTAACCCTATCGCTCCACCTGCGCAGCCAAGCACTGATCAGCAACAAAATAATAATAATAATAACGGCGGAGGATTGAGCCTGCCGGGTCAACTTAACCTCGGCAATCAACCGTTGAACTTAAACAACGAGCCGCCCAAAATCCAATAATCCTCAAGAGCCGCTTTCACAGCGGCTTTTTCTTGCGCCGTTTCATCTTTGCGTCACAAAATATTGTAACTGATGCGAGGCGTACCCACATGTGTGCAGTCATTATTGGAAGGAACACAAAAATGCTTGACGCGAAAAAACTGCTGGCCGACCTTTTGGGCTCAAATGTGCCAGGCACCGGCAACACGGTAAAGGAAACTGCGGCGCAACTCGGCCAAAAAGCAAAAGAAAATCCCCTTGCCACCGGCGCGATAGCCGCCGTTTTGCTCGGCACCGGCGCTGGCCGCTCTATTACAGGATCTGCCCTTCAACTTGGCGGTGTCGCTGCAGTTGCCGGTCTTGCCTATAAGGCATATCAAAATTATCAGGCAGGTAAGAATCCTTCAGTAGAGGAAGCCAGCCTTAACGGTGAATTATTAGCACCACCTAAGGGAAGCGATTTTGCCCCTGAAGCAGCACCGCAAGGCGCAGACGAGTTTACGATCTCTTTGATTAAAGCGATGATCGCGGCCGCCCGAGCAGACGGTCACATCGACGACGAGGAGCGCAAACGAATTGCTGACAAGCTTAGCTTAGGCGGTTTCGACGATGACGCACAAAGCTTTATTCGCGCGGAACTCAGCAAACCTGTTGATGTTGACGCGCTGGTGCGCACCGCTCAGACCGAAGCGCAAAAGATCGAGCTCTACACGGCATCACGCCTTGCGATAGAGCCAAATAGCCGTGCAGAACGTGGTTATCTTGATATGCTTGCGGGAAGATTAGCCCTCCCCGATGCGCTGGTTGATCACATAGAGGCAACCATTGAAGGTTCAACTATAAAAGCATAACCCTCGCACTGAAATGGAAAGCGCGCAGCACGCCTTAAATGCACTGCGCGCTCTTATATTTGCTTAATCGGCACCGCGCACAGTTACCATGGCATCGGGTTTTGGCTTGATTACCCGCTGAATGAAAAAAGCTAAAACCGCCATCCCTATGCCAGCAAGGTCGGTGATCAACCCGCCTTCTATTAAAAGCAGCGCCCCCACGGTCAAGATTATTCGGTTAAACCAAACCACTGGCCTCTCTGCAAACCAGCCCTGCATGCCCGCTGACAGCAAATAAATCCCGATAACAGCGGTAACAAACGCACGAGCTATGTCTGCGTTCGTACCTTCCATCAACAGTGCCGAGTTGTAGAAGAACATGAACGGCACGATAAATGCTGAAATGCCGAGGCGAAACGAAGTTACCGATGTTTCCATCGGATTTGCACCCGATATACCTGCCGCGGCATAGGAAGCCAGCGCCACCGGCGGCGTGATCGCTGAGACAACCGCAAAGTAAAACACAAAGAAGTGCGCCGTCAAAAGCGGTATGCCAAGCTGTACCAAGCCCGGCGCGACCACGGATGCTGCCACCGCATAGGCTGCTGTTGTGGGCATTCCCATACCAAGCAAAATCGCAATACACATGGCAAAAAACATCGCCAAAAACTGTGACGTATCGGCGACGCCAAGCAGCAGGTTGGCAAAGCGCGAGCCGACACCCGTCAGTGATATCACACCGACGATAATACCGGCGCAAGCGCACACGGCAATAATCTGGATCGACATAATGCCGGACAATTCAAACGCTTTGGCGATAGAACGCAAGCCCATGCGGTTGGGAGTCAACCAACTGACCACGGCAGCAGCAGCTGTTGCAAGCGTACCAGCGCGAATAACCGAATAGCCAAAGAACAAGGCGACGATCAAAATAATGATCGGTATGAACAGATAGACTTGCTTGATAAGCTCGCCGAAAATCGGCAACTCCTCTTTTTTCATGCCTTTCATGCCAAGTTTAGCGGCTTCAAAATCGACCATAAAATAGACCGAGACATAATATAATATCGCCGGAATAATCGCGGCAATCGCAATTTCCTGATAAGATATGCCCGTGACTTCCGCCATAATAAACGCGCCAGCACCCATGATTGGCGGCATGATTTGACCGCCCGTTGATGCGGCCGCTTCCACAGCACCAGCTACTTTTGCGCTATATCCCACCCGCTTCATCAGCGGTATCGTCAACGAGCCGGTGGCAACAACGTTACCCGCGGACGTGCCGTTGATCATGCCCATCAGGCCCGAGGCAAAAATCGCTACTTTTGCCGGGCCGCCTCGTGCTCGGCCAGCGGCGGCAAAAGCAAAATTAACAAAGAAGTCGCCCACCTTTGATGCTTGTAAAAACCCTGCAAAAATAATGAACAGAATAATGTAAGTTGAGGATACTGAAGTGGTGGGCCCAATAATCCCGGCGTCTGTGTACACCTGGCTGAAAAAGCGCTGCCATGTGATTGCTGGCGAGTTTAATACGCCTGGCAAATATTGGCCAATAAAAACATAAACCAAGAAAACGGCAGCAATGACGACCAGAGCCAAACCCGCAACGCGGCGCGTCAACTCCAAAATCAGCAGAACACCCGCCAATGCAGCAATCGACATGCCGATCGGGGCAAAAGGCGTTCCCGTTGAATTTCGCATCTGTGTGCCAAAAATAATAATCAAATAGACAGCAACGGTAAATGCGCAGATGGCAAGTACGATGTCTGACATCGATACCTTGCCGCGGGTGCGGCTATCAAACCAAGAGAGCACAATGCCGCCAACAGTGGCTGCCATCAATGGCGCGCCAAACAGCCATGTTTCGTTAAACTTGATAGCCTTATCGATACCATTCCAAATTTTGCCGTTTTGAATTTCAACGCCAAACGAAAGCGCCATGCCCAAGCTGAACAGCGCTGCAAGCCCAAGCAAAATGCCGATTATGCTGAAAACTGACGACGATTTGACACCATCGGTATCGCTGGCAAAACCCCGCCCTGAAAAAAACAGGAACCCAAGGCCTAGTGCACCGGCCACGTGAATGATGCGAAAATTCCATGTCTCAACTGGAAACGTCGGCAGAAGTGGGACAGTGATTCCGGTCCAGCTGGAAATTGACACGCCATTCAGCGCGAGCATATGAAATAGCGCGTAAGCACCCGCATAAAATGCCATGAACCATGCAAATTTGCCGGTGAAAAGGCGGCGGTTGCTCTCTATGGGATCCTCATCAACACCCTGCGCTTTAATTGGTTTTATCAACTGGTCATCTAAAGTCGTATCACGCATGGTCTTCCCTCCCAGAAAGAAACTTTCCGTTTCAATCAATCAATCAAATCGACGCACAACATTCAGTTGTTCGTGCAACGATCAAAGTGATTACATTGAAAAAAAAGGGCCGCCAAATTGACGACCCCAAAATTGATTAAAATCAGCGATTATCCGCCGTAAATCATGTCAGCGGAGATGGATGCACCATTTTCGTTCATCCATTTTGCTGCGCCTGCATGCCATTTCATGACTTTGTTTTTGTCCCAATTTTCAACAAGAGCAGATGCCGCTGACTTGTGAACAGTCATCAGGCGCGCATGATCGGCCATAACCGCCTTTGTGGCTTCATACACAAAACTCTCTGGAAGGTCACAATTGGCAATAGCAAAGTTCCACATGGAAACAGATTTCAGATCGCGGTCAAGTGTTGTGTATGTCCCTGATTTAATCGTGAACTCGGAAACCGGAAACGTTCCGACAATTTTCGCCTGCTCTTCAGATGTAAATTCGATGAAATTTACCTTAACCTGAGCTTCAAGTTGGCTGACCGCTGGTGTCGGAAGACCAACCGCAAAGGCAACAACATCCAATAGGCCGTCCTGCAATTGTGACCCAAGATCGTCCCAACCGCCATTGCGGCGTTCAAATTTTACGCCCAAGCGCCTCAAGCATAGCTGGGAAATAAGTGTCTGATGTTGAGCCAGCTGGGCCAAATCCAATTTTTGCTCCCGCTGGGATTTCAGAAACTGAGTTGATGCCTTTTGATGACAATGTCGTGATGCCAAATGGTGTTAGGTACATCGGGAACATCGCGCATGCTTTGTCCATTTTCAAGCCGGGTGCAATTGCGTTGTTGCCCTTCAGTGATTCATCAGCTGGGCCCATGGTGGTCATACCAAATGCCGCTTCGCCCGCATGAACCAGCGCCATATTCTGCATTGGGCCACCAGTGACTTCACCGGCGCCTGGTACGCCCAGATCATCAGAGATCAATTTGCCAAAGCCAGAACCATAAGTGAAGTATAGACCGCCTTGCGAGCCTGTGCCCACTGTGAAGCTGGCAGGCCAGCCCGTCTTGTCAACGTCCATAGCAGACGCAATGCCTGCTGTCATAACAACGGCAATAGCTGTTGCTGCAAGTGTAAATAATTTCATTTTAATTCTCCCGTTAAAATTCAAAGCCCATGATGACCTTTATTCAGCGCCTGGTATTGTTAGGCTAGTACACAAATCCATGTCAACAGGTATCCGGAGCCCACGCGTTTTGCGTAATCCTCTATCGAGCAAAACTCTCAGTCAATCAATCGACTTAATCGATAAATAACACCTACTGGACCGTAATTGTAATCACTTCAGACATTATCGGCGGCGAATGCGGCACATGGTTTAAATCGCCGAGCACCATTTGAAGCGTATGCTTACCAGCAGGCAGTTCAATCGTTTTTTCGGTTTGTCCGCCACCGAAGTGGATGTGATTTTCATCGGCCGGTATACCGTTCACTAATTCATCTGCACCGTCTGGCCCTTGACCTAAGCTTGCTCGGTTGATGAATAGATGGTGATGCCCCGTGTTTTCCTTTTCGGTACCCGCTGGCGCAACCCCCATTCCGGTCAATCCAAAAATCACCTTAAACGGAGATGTAACCATCGCACCGTTTTCAATATTGACGAAATAAACTGACGCCCCCTGCGGAGCAGGTGTGTTCTGAGCATAGGCTGATGCTGTCAAAGTTAGTCCCAGAATAGTCGCTATTGTAAACAAATTTTTTCTCATATTTCTCTCCCCAAGAACGCAGCCCTTTCAAACGAAACAGAGCGTAGAAAACACTCACACATACAACTTGTTTTGCCAATCGGCACAAAGACCTGTGCCAAGGCCATGGCAGCCTTTCTATGGAAATCTGACACGAAGGATTTGCGCCTCACTAAGTCAAAATCCTTTTAAAATGACGGGACGCGTCGAATTCAACTAATCTTGCATTTACGATGAAAGTTCTTCCTTCAGTTTAATGGATGAGGCCGCCCTTCAAGAACGCCTTCCCCCCCCCCCCCCCCCCCCCCCCCCCCCCCCCCCCCCCCCCCCCCCCCCCCTCTAGAAACCCCTGTCACCATTCGACAATTTCTTTCGAATTTCATTCCAAATGCATAGCTTAGACCATTAAAAACGGTTGCAACGGTATCGGACCGGTAAACCCCTCGGGTCTGGGCCTTTCCATGATACCACTAAGGATGCTTGAAAGCTGCTTCTTGCGCCGGGGTTGCCTCGGTCTGATATTTCTCGCGCCATTCAGCATAGGGCATGCCATAGATAAGTTCGCGCGCATCGTCCTTCGTCAGGTCTCATGCCTTGGGCATCAGCCGCATCTTTATACCAATCTGGAGAGGCAGTTTCGGCAAAACCCCGCGAGGTTCATAAGGTCAATATGCCTGCACATCAGTCCGCTTTTGCAAATGAGATACCAGCCGGCGAAAGGCAGCCGCTTCAAACTCTATTCTTTTTGCATCATCTACCTCTCGTCATTTCATCACTCGCCAGTTGTTTTAACCCGTTTAACAATACAGGCGATTAGACGCAAATGCTGCATCTAAAAACAAGTTTAAATACATCTGCATTGACTTGCCGATAATCCGTGGCAAAACACACTTCACTAAATCGATTGATATTTAGAGCCTTAAAGTCGTTTCAGTTGATGAATGAAATTTGCCGTTGGATATTTGCTATTCCCCTTGATAGTTATACGTGATGCTTCACTTGTTGAAATCCTTAAATAACTGTTCACGTGTATTGCTTGTTGGCGCTTGGCTTGTCACGCCTATGACCCTGCTAAGCAGCGCATCGGCCGCACAGCGCTGATTTTCGGGTGTGCAACGCTACCCAGAGAGCTTGTTGGCGTACCAATCGGTTATCGCGCACGCACCGGCTGGATCACTGAAGGTTGGTGGCAGTGGAGCCAACCAAATGCAAAAACGCTCAAGAGCCCTCTCGCCTCACGATATTATTACTTGTACGCTGAAGACGCACTGCGCGGTGGGCGTGGGATGGCCCTGTCAATATGTGTGCGCGCGGAACGCGAGTTTAAAATCACCGGGCGTGAATGAGCTGTTCGCTCGCGGATTTCAGCGCTCCGGCTTTCGTGAATATGACACCGGAAACCAGCAAAGTTGGATGGTTCAACTTGTCAATGAAGAAACCGACCAAAACACTATTCAAAATAATCAACCAATTATCAGCCAAGGGGAAAACCAGTGAAACGTGGCCGTAAAATAAAGATTCTCGCCACGATTGGTCCAGCATCTAACACCGAAGAGATGATACTGAAGCTTTATCAAGCGGGCGCTGATGTCTTCCGCATCAATATGAGCCACTCAAGTCATGATATGGGATGCGCGATCTGGTGCGGAAAATCAGAAATGTAGAAGACACAGTCGGACGGCCGATTGGTATTCTGGCCGATCTGCAGGGGCCTAAGCTGCGTGTTGGCATTTTTGCAGGCGGAAAAGCGTAGAATTGAAGGCGGGTGACATCTTTACGCTAGACAATAATCCAGCGGAGGGTGATCACACGCGGGTATATTTACCGCATCCAGAAATATTGGAAGCTGTCCAGCCGGGCCACCGATTGCTGATCAATGATGGTCAACTGAATTTAGTTGCGGAAAAATGTGACGGTAAATCGATAGTCTGCCGTGTCGTTTCCGGCACCAATATTTCGAACAAAAAAGGCGTTAGTCTGCCCGACACCACCCTTGCGACCGGCGCATTGACACCAAAAGACTACGCAGATCTTGATGCGGTTTTGTTGGAGCCCGTTGACTGGGTGGCACTTTCTTTCATTCAGCGTCCGGAAGATGTTGCCGAAGTGCGCCAGATATCAAAAGGCCGCGTCGGGCTAATGTCTAAAATCGAAAAGCCACAAGCTGGTTGAACGCGGACTCGACTAAAATCCTTCATTCTGAGCTTTCTGGATGCAATTGCTGGCCGCACGCGGTGATCTCGGCGTGGAATTGCCGCTTGAGTCTGTTCCAGGTATCCAAAAGCAGATCACCCGCAAAGCACGCAGGGCTGGCAAGCCTGTCGTTGTGGCGACACAAATGCTTGAATCGATGATCTCAGCGCCCGTACCAACACGCGCTGAAGTCTCTGACGTTGCAACGGCCGTATTTGAGGGCGCCGATGCGGTGATGCTATCGGCTGAATCGGCAGCAGGCGCTTACCCCGTCGAAGCCGTCGAAATGATGGCCCGTATTGCCAAGAAAATCGAAAAAGATCCAACCTATGGCGGTATTATTGCTGCGCAACGCGCGGAGCCCGAACCAACGGGCGCAGATGCTATTTCTGCAGCAGCACGTCAGATCGCCGAAACGCTCGACCTGAAAGCAATTCTTTGTTTTACCAACTCAGGTAGTACGGGACTTCGTGCAGCACGTGAACGGCCGATGGTGCCAATTATTGCGCTATCCCCCATCGTCGAAACGGGCGAGGAGACTGTCCGGGGTCACATGGGGCTCTTTATTGTGTGGTCACCAGCGATGCAACTGACTTAGACGACATGGTCGATCGCGCGTGCCGCATTGCGTTTGATGAAGAGTTTGCAAAACCCGGCGAGCGCATTGCGATTTCGGCGGGCGTGCCTCTTGGGACGCCAGGATCAACAAATATGCTGCGGATTGCCTATATTGGCTCGGATGGCATGTCCGGAATTTAGAAATCTCTCGGTTAAAAGCGTTTCGCGTTAAAACTGATATACCAAACGCTGCCTGAAATCACAGATTTCAACGCGTTAGGTGATATCTTATGGTTCAAGGTAAATGTGAAACGCCCTAGTTTGCTTGTTCTTTCTGCCCGAGAACGCTCTTACCAATGACACTATCGGGATCAAGGCACTTTTCTATCGGCCCAAACGCATCTTTTGCAATGCGCAACTGAACTTGGTCGCGCAATAAAGCGAGATCGTTTTTTGCGCCTGCAATATTTTCCAGTGCTGCAACCACCATATCTGCTGCAAGATGGTCGGGCTTATGGCCCATGTTTTGAATGAAATAGAGTTCTGAATTTTCAATATCACGATTAAGGCCTCGGGAATGCACATCGGGCAAAACAACAGTATCCTTGTCCCCCGTGATGATGATGGAAGGGGTCTTTATCTCACGATAGCGCGGGGATGTTTTGACCACGTAGTCGTAGAGCCCGGCAACATCCACCGCGTTGTTGCGGAAGTGGTACGGCCTTAACACCAACGGCACTGCAGTCTTCTTCCCATAATCTGCGGTCGGCTCATTGGGGGCAAAAACGCAGGCTGTGCCGCTGACAAGACGCGTAAGGCCGGCAGGGAGCGCCAGAGTTTCTGAAAATACTCGTCCTATAATCGGTATGGATGTTAAATTGTAATACCAAGTGACACCGCCAGGCCACGCATGGCTTACGGGCGACATAAACACGGTGCCGATAGTTTTATTCGGGTGATTTAAGGCAAACGAGACTGTGACCACGCCGCCAAAGGAATGGCCTGCGATAATCGCCTTATCGATACCAAGCTCATCAAGCAGTGCAGCAATTGTAGCCGCTTGACCATCGGGCATAGCGTTTGATTTTAGCCCGCGCGATGAATAACCATGCCCGGGACGGTCGATGAATATTAGATCTGCGCGTGATTTCAGTTTCTCACCATAAACCGCCATCTGATCCAACAGATTGCCACTTGCGCCATGCAAAAAAACGATCGGCGGCAAATCAGCATTTTCGCTTGCTTTGATGTGAACATAATGAAGTTTAGTCTTATTGACGGTTTTAAAAGAACCTACCGGCGGGTAACTGCGTTCAATTTGCCATACGCCAACTCTCGTTACTGCAGCGAGCAGCAGTAATACCGCAACGATAAAAAATACGAATGCATAGAAGAGGTTCATATAATGTCAGGCCTGACTGGAGTTTTGCCCAGAATATCAAAAAGCCTCAGAGATATCTGAGAAATTACGTGGGGTCGCCTTCGAGCACGTCAGACAAGCGCACAATCGCCTCCTGACCTGATTTCATGGCGGGGTAAACGGCCAGCGCGCGTTGCCAAGCATCGAGCGCTGCCTTGTTGTTGCCGGTGCGCTCAAATATGGTCGCCATACCCGATAGCGCCCCGAAATGTCGCGGCTCCAACGCCAGCACTTTTTGAATATCTACCATCGATTTACTGAAGTTTGACATTGTGTAATGCAGCGTTGCGCGGCGGTTCCAGCCTTCCGCAAACTCAGGCATTTTAGTGACGATTTGATCCAGAAAATCGAGCGCGATGTTGTAGTCTTTTCGTTCAACTGCTGCATTTGACCAATCCAGCATAAGATCAATGCTTGCACTGCCGGATTTGAACCATTCGCTCCAAATGCTGTTAGCCAGCCGGTTAGCCGCGTTCGCATTGCGCGTTTTTCTCAACTCAGCAAACAGATCATCCAAACGCTTTTGGGCATCGCTGCGTGTTGTTTCAGAAGAAAGCGGAACATCATCAACCGAAGGCACAATAGAATTTGCGTCCGGCACAACTGGCTCAGAAAGTTCGGGCTCAGGCAAAATTTCGGATGGTTGCGCGCTCACAGTGGAGATCGACGCAGAAAATATCAAACAAGAGAGTAGAAAAACTAAAAAACGCATAAAAGCAATGTATTGCTCTTATGCGTTTCGTCAAATGCAAAATTACGTGATTAAAGCGACAAGCGAGGCTATCAGCCTTGGCGCGCTTTATACCGTGGGTTCTGCTTATTAATAATATAAACACGGCCTTTACGACGCACAACGCGGTTGTTGCGGTCACGAGCTTTCAACGCTTTTAGCGAATTTGTGATCTTCATGGTCTCAACTCTTAATTTATGACAGCAAACAATAGAGCATGTAGCTGGCAAATAAAATGCGCCCGAAGGCGCCCAAATTTTCCTGCCTCGCGATACAAGGAATTATCAGCGGCTGTCAACTACAAACCCGCTAAAATCGCTGCAATTATGGATACGTTATCGGAAAAATGCGTGTAAAATGCCCCATTTTTCGACCATCTCGCGCCTCAGCTCTTTACCATAGCTATGTAAAAACACGTCGGATGATGCCGCCAGAATTGAAAGTTGCTTGATGTCATCACCCAATAGGTTCTGCATTTCACAATCGGAGTGACGATGGGACACCACAAGGGGCCAGCCCACGATGGCACGAATATGTTGCTCGAACTGCGAAATCGTGCAGGCTGCCTCCGTCCAATGGCCAGAATTGTGAACGCGTGGGGCGAACTCGTTCACAATAAGCGTGCCATCGGGCATGACGAAAAATTCAAGGCCCAGTGTTCCCACATATTCCAGCGCTTCGATCAGTTTTGATGCTGCGGCAATCGCGTTCTGTTTAACAGCGTCGCAGACACGCGCAGGAACCGTCGACGAAAATAAAATTCCATTCTTATGGACATTTTCTGCCGGTTCAAAACAAGCAATCTCGCCATCTTGACCACGCGTAGCGATTACAGAAATTTCGCAGGTGAAATCAACATAGGCCTCTAGAATTGCCGGCACGCCACTAAGATGGGCAATCGCCTTTTCAACGGAAACACCATTTTCCTTTGTAAGCCGTAACTGTCCTTTGCCGTCATAGCCAAATCGCCGCGTCTTTAAGATGCCGCGCCCACCGGTTTTAGTGAGCGCTATTTGCAGCGAGGCAGCGTCGGTGATGTCAAAATAATCGGCAGTCTTCAAACCAGAGGCGACCAAAAAATTCTTCTCGATGAGGCGATCCTGCGAGATGCGCAATGCAGCTGCATTTGGATAGATATCGACATGTTTGCTCAAGCCTTCTACTGCGGCCGCGTCAATATTTTCAAATTCAAACGTGATGACCTCGCAGCGCACACGAAGCGCCGACAGCGCTTGTGCATCATCATAGGCGGCGATAATATGATCATTCGTAACTTGGCTTGCTGGGCAATTTTTCTGAGGATCGAGCACGATTGTTTTAAAGCCTAAACGCGCTGCTGCGATAGACCAAGCATGCGCCCGAGCTGCCCGCCGCCTATAATGCCAATTGTTGCACCTTGAGAGAGGGTTTTTACCATGACGGCGTTCAGCTTCCGCTTGATGGAAATTCAGCGACGCTGGCCGTGTTAGCAGCGCGCCAATCATCCAATCGATCGGCAAGTTCGGGGTCAAATATGGCAAGGACTGCAGCCGCTAAAAGCGCTGCGTTGATGGCACCGGCTTTGCCAATGGCCAGAGTACCAACAGGAATACCTGCTGGCATCTGCACGATTGATAAAAGCGAATCATTGCCCGACAGAGCTTGGCTTTGAATGGGCACACCAAAAACCGGGAGCGGGGTAAGCGCAGCCGTCATGCCTGGCAAATGAGCAGCGCCGCCAGCACCGGCGATAATGACAGAAAAACCCTCGTCCTTGGCGGATTTAGCAAACTCATACATCCGGTCAGGCGTACGATGGGCAGATACGATGCGTGCTTCGTAGGGAATATCCAAATCGTCAAGAATATTGGCCGCATGTTCCATCGTAGGCCAATCCGACTGGCTTCCCATAATAATTGCAACTTTATTGTGCGCCGCATAATCCATCATTTGAATGTCCATTACTACTCGGCTTTTAGGCAATTATATCTGGCAACAGCTCGTCTTCGAGCCTCGTCAGTCTATCTTTTATAGCCAGTTTTTTCTTTTTCATCCGCTGAATTTGCATCGGGTTGCACGCTGTTTCGACCATTGCGGTGACCGCTGCATCATAATCCGCATGCTCTAGTTTTAACCGTGCATAAGCCAATCGCAGTTCAGCTTGGTCCTGCTCTGACATATCCATACCCATAAAAGTTTTGTTGATATTTCGGTGAGTTGAGCGCCTTTAGCACAAAGTTTCAAAATAAGAAATCCTACTAAAAAATGTTGGACAGACTTTTTAAACCGTCGCAGATTCACAGTGTAGGCAAATCAGTAAAGAGGTAATCATCTATGACAATCGAAAACCATCTTGAATCATTGAAGCGCAAACATGGTACGCTGGAGGCTGAAATTGCGAATGTAAGTGCGCGGCCAATGCCAGACCAAACCCGCATCACGATGCTAAAACGGGAAAAAGCTACGCCTTAAAGAGCAAATTGAGAAAATCGCCGCGCAAACCAAGCACTAGATTTATTTCTGGTCTTCAGACCAAAACTGATCAATCCAAATATTCAGCCGCATGAAACCAAGATCATCAAGGCGGTAAATGCGGCTGGTATTCTGGGCGGTGACCGCGACTAAATTCGCATCCAACAATATTTTTAAATGTTGTGAAACCGCTGGACGGGAAATCGGCAGATCTTTTGCCAATTCATTGACTGATTTTGGGCCGATGCGTAACGTTTCGAGTAAGTACCGACGTGTCGGATCACTAATTGCGTAAAATGGATCGCTGCTCATTTTAATAATGTAAGATAATACTTACACTATCGCAAGTTCTTTTATTTCCCCTTTAAAACCATGCTTGCGTCCATCCAAAATTTGCGCGAGATAGCGCATCGCCAAAATGCCCTAATCTTGGCTATTTTTTGTGCAATGTGGATACGCGCCATTTGCAAGCGGAGATAAAATGACCCAGCGTGTAAAAAATAGATGTCGGCTCGTGTTGATTACGCCTTCCAACCAAGATGCGG
Organism: Ahrensia sp.; assembly: GCA_034519905.1. Lineage (GTDB taxonomy): Bacteria > Pseudomonadota > Alphaproteobacteria > Rhizobiales > Rhizobiaceae > Ahrensia. Next base: position 5,568 of record JAXHNY010000014.1, on the reverse strand, counting down.
CGGGCCTGTCAACCAATCTTAAGGCGGCTGTCAGCGCCGGTGATGTCGCATCAATTATCGTGCCGCAATATGATATGAGCGATGATATATACCAGGAGCTGTTGAGCCACATGGTTGAAATCGGCCAGACAGCAGGAGCCGCGGTCATTGCAGCGGGCGATACGCGCATTGCTGGGCGCTGCAACGCAGATGGTCTTCATGTCTCCGGCGGCTTTACTGAAGTGCGCGCGGCTTTAAAAGAGTTTGGACAAAAGTGGATTGTAGGTTGCGGCGGTCCAGAAACACGCCATGCGGCGCTAACATTGGGTGAAGAAAATCCCGATTACGTATTTTTTGGCCGTTTCGGTCAGGATACACACGCAGCACCTCACAAACGCAACCTGGAATTAGCCGATTGGTGGTCTAAGGTGGTCGCTGTGCCTTGCATTTTGATGGGCGGAAACGATCTTGCGACCTTAGCCGATGCTGCAGGAACGGGTGCCGATTTTGTAGCACTATCGACAGCGATATTGAGTGACGGTGTTGATGCGGCGAGAGTATGCGCCGATGCCAATTCTATTTTATCGGCTTATGTTTTTGAGGATGACGCGGCTTGATGCGCCCAGCACGATTTCTTAAAAATTCGGCACTTGTGTTGTCTATTGCCGTGTTGACGGGAACTGCACTTGCTCAATCCCCTACAAAAATGGGTGAGCAAGATATACTAAAACAGCCCACCGCCGCTGAGGTTCAGGCACCCGCACCCTCGCGTTTTGGTGCAGCGCCGCCAGATGAGGCTTTTGGCGCGTTTCAGCGCGGACTTTACATTACGGCGCGAAATTTAGCTCTTCCAAAAGCAGAGGCGGGTGATGCTGCTGCACAGACGTTACTGGCAGAAATTTACTCACGCGGCCTGGGTGTTCCTCGCGATATTGATAAGGCGGGCAAGTATTATGAAGCCGCCGCGCGCCAAGGCGTTCCAGAGGCGCAATTCCAATATGCGTTGATGTTGCTAAAACGCGATCCTGATAATTCCACAGTGAAATCTCAAGCAATTCAGCTGATGCGCCAAGCGGCAGATGCAGGCAACGCTGAGGCCCAATTCAATTACGCTCAGCTATTGTTGGCGGCGCAACCAGGATCAAATGGACAAATCGCAGCTTTTACGTATTTTGAAAAATCTGCCAACCAAAATGTGGCCGATGCACAATATGCGATCGCTCAGTATTATGCGCTCGGCAGCGGCAACGTCGTGGCAGATCTGAAAAGTGCGCGGAAGTGGTTGGAAAAAGCAGCTCAGCGCAATTTCGAGACTGCGCAGCTTGAGCTTGGAAATATGATGCTCAGTGGAGTTGGTGGCGCACGCGATCTAAACGGTGGCTTCAGTTGGATTAACCGGGCCGCGGCAAGCGGCAACATCGCCGCGCAGGCGGCTTTGGCGAAATTATACTGGGGCGGTATCGGCGTTGAGCCAGATTCATCGCTGGCTGCAGCGTGGTTCGTACGAGCACGCCGAGCAGGGCTTCGCGATGCAGTCTTGGACGATTTCTGGGAAGGATTATCAGCCGAAACCCAAAAGGCTGCCATTGAACGGGCTAACCGTTTGCCTTAGTAAGATTTTTCAATGATTCTCTTCGAGCATTAAACTTGCATATTGCCTGCTTTTATGGTCTTGAACCGCGCAACAACGCTTATCACCAGCGTCCCTTCAAAATATTTAAAAACAGAGTGCTTCCATGAAAGTCAACGGAAACGAAATTAAGCCGGGCAACGTAATTGAACATCAAAATAGCCTTTGGGTCGCAGTTAGAACCAACGCTGTTAAGCCGGGCAAAGGCGGCGCATTTAACCAGGTAGAACTGAAAAATCTGATCGATGGCCGCAAGCTCAACGAGCGCTTTCGTTCAAGCGAAAGTGTGGAAAGAGTGCGCCTTGAGCAGAAAGACTATCAGTTTCTTTATGAGCAAGATGATGCATTGATATTCATGGACTCTGAAACCTATGAGCAGCTTGAACTGCAAAAAGATTTTGTTGGCGATCGCGCTGCGTTTTTACAGGATGGTATGATCGTCACCGTTGAAAGCCACGAAGAAAGGGCCATCGGCATACGCCTGCCAGCGCAAGTTACCTTGACGATTGTTGAGGCCGATCCCGTCGTAAAAGGACAAACAGTGTCCTCATCGTTTAAACCGGCGGTGATGGAAAATGGTGTGCGCGTCATGGTGCCGCCATTTGTTACCGCTGGTGAGCGCATCATCGTAGACACAGACGAAGTGACTTATGTGAAACGCGCCGAATAAACCAACCCGATTAGGAATTTATCATGGCACGCTCCGCGCTCATGAATGTGATGGTTCAAGCTGCGGTGAAAGCTGGGCGTGGCTTGGCGCGCGATTTTGGGGAAGTCCAAAACCTGCAGGTTTCCGTCAAAGGCCCGGGTGATTTTGTCAGCCAAGCGGACACACGCGCTGAGAAGATACTATACGACGAACTGCAAAAAGCGCGTCCGACATTCGGTTTTTTGATGGAAGAAAGCGGTGTTAAGCAGGGCAGCGATCCACAAAGCCGCTGGATTATCGATCCGCTGGATGGAACGACCAATTTTCTGCATGGCATTCCTCATTTTGCGATTTCAATCGCGCTTGAGCGCCAAGGCGTCATCACGGCAGGCTTGATATACAACCCCGTGACCGATGAAATGTACACAGCCGAACGCGGTGGCGGCGCATTTCTCAATGATCGTCGTTTGCGCGTTGCGGCACGCCGCGAATTGACCGACTGCGTTGTTTCCTGCGGTCTTCCACATCTGGGGCGCGGCGACCATGGTAAGTTTTTGATCGAACTGCGCAATGTCATGAACCATGTTGTCGGCGTTCGGCGCGGCGGCGCATGCTCGCTTGATCTGGCTTATGTGGCGGCCGGTCGATATGACGGTTACTGGGAAAATGATCTTAGCGCGTGGGATATGGCTGCGGGCATTATTTTGGTGCGCGAGGCTGGTGGCTTTGTTTCCGATTTGAGCGGCGGCGCAAAAATGCTTGATGCAGGCAATATTATTTGTGGCAATGAGCACATTCACAAGCAATTGGGCGATGTGGTTCGCACGCCGTTCAAGCCGTCACAGGCATAGCCCCGCGACTTTCGTTTTCATCATACAAATTCAGTCTTTTATTTCTGCCATAGTTTCCATTACAGTGTTGCGCATATGGCGGGACATATCTGGTTTTTTCTCGCACTTTTTGGAGATATCTGTCGATGGCTTTTACTGGTTCGGAGGATGCAGCAATAGCGCAGGCGCGGCGCAAGTTTGATCCTTACAAATTATCCAACCCGCAGGTGTTTCTGCTTTCCATGGTCATCTTCTTGGTGATCGTTGGCTTTCTGGCTGCTATTTTGTATCGGCAGATCTCGACCGCTTTTGTGACGAACCCTGGCCTTAACGGGCTGATATTAGGCGTTTTAGTTGTCGGCGTGGTTTTAGTGTTTCTACAAGTCATCCGGCTTTTCCGCGAAGTCAGCTGGGTAAATTCTTTTAAATCAGGTGATACCTTCATTGCAGCACGCAAAGAACCGGTGCTTCTGGCACCGATGCGCAGTCTGTTAAGCCGGCAACAGTCGGTTTCAATCAGCACGATGTCGATGCGGTCAATTCTCGACTCGATTGCAACGCGGCTTGATGAAAGCCGTGATACGTCCCGTTATCTCATTGGCCTGCTTGTGTTTTTGGGATTGCTTGGCACGTTTTGGGGTTTGCTTCAAACCATTGGCTCCATAGGCGCAACCATTCAATCGCTTGATCCAGGCTCAGGCGACACGAACGATATTCTTGATGCGCTGAAAGCTGGCCTTGCATCACCGCTTGAGGGCATGGGGACTGCGTTTTCGTCCTCACTGTTTGGTCTGTCTGGCTCGCTTGTTCTCGGTTTTTTGGACTTGCAGGCTGGTCGCGCACAAAACCGTTTTTATACAGAGCTGGAAAACTGGCTTTCGTCCGTCGCAGATCCCGATTCAGGGGCTGCACTTGCTGTTTCTGGTTCGGGAAGCAACGGCGCGGATATCAAAGCGATCACCGCTACGCTTTCGACAATGCAGGATACAGGCGGAAATCAACGCACAAACCAAGCACTCGGCTCGCTTGCAGAAGGCATTCAGGGCCTTGTCAAATCGATGCGCAACGAACAGCAATTGATGCGCGACTGGGCCGATGCATCCGCTAAAGATCAAAAAGCAATACGCGACACGCTGGTCAAGCTGACCGCCGCAATCGATAAATTGTCGAAGGAAAAATAATGGCACTTTCGCGCAACAGGCGTGGCAGCAGCGGCGTTGATTATTGGCCAGGGTTTGTTGATGCCCTATCAACTCTTTTACTCGCGATTATGTTCTTGTTGTCGGTGTTTGTGCTCGCGCAATTTTTGCTCAGCCAAGAAATCAGCGGCAAGGATGCCGTGCTAAACAGGCTCAACTCACAAATTAACGAGCTGACGAGCCTACTCGCGCTTGAGCAAGCCAATGCCCAAGATGTTGAAGATCAATTGCGGAGCTTGCAATCATCACTTCAATCGACTGAAGATGAGCGGACGCGGTTACAACAATTGCTGGCAGGCGGTGCGGGCGCTGCTGCTGCAGCCACCGCGCGCGCTGGTGCGCTAACCCAAGCGCTTGATGATGAAAAGCAGCTGAGCCAAAGGGCGCAAAGCCAAGTAGAATTGCTCAACCAACAAATCTCTGCCTTGCGCAATCAAATGGCTGCGCTTGAAGGCGCATTGGAGGTTTCTGAGGCACGTGACGCCGAAAGCAACACCAAGATCGCCGACCTTGGCAAAAGGCTGAATGTTGCCTTGGCGCAGCGGGTTCAGGAACTAAATCGTTATCGGTCGGACTTTTTTGGCCGCTTGCGCGAAATTTTGTCAGACCGCGAAAACATTCGCATCGTCGGGGACCGTTTTGTTTTCCAATCCGAGGTGCTTTTCTCCTCAGGCGCAACGGACATCAATCCAGCCGGTGAAACAGAAATGGTTAAACTGGCTGCAGCGATCACACAGCTGGAGCGCGAAATCCCTGCCGAAATCAACTGGGTTTTGCGTGTTGATGGGCATACCGACAATGTACCGTTGTCGGGCACTGGGCGCATCCGTGACAACTGGGAGCTTTCTTCAGCGCGTGCGACATCAGTCGTCAAGTTTTTGATTGCGCAAGGCGTGACGCCAAGCCGTTTAGTGGCCGCAGGTTTTGGCGAATTTCAACCCCTTGATGAAGCTGATACTGGCGATGCACGTAATCGTAACCGCCGGATTGAGCTTAAGTTGACTGAGCGCTGATTACTCAGCGGCCTCCGCGCCAATGGTTTGCGCGGCGTTAAATTGCAAATGGGCAAGCCGGGCATAAACACCGTCTTTTTTCTTCGATAAAGTCTGATGGTTGCCTGTTTCTACGATTTTTCCGGCGTCCATCACTAAGATGCGATCTGCCTTTAAGATCGTTGCCAAGCGGTGCGCGATGACCAATGTCGTACGGCCTTTCATTAGGCCCTCAAGCGCTTTTTGCACAAGCGTCTCGCTTTCTGCATCCAGCGCTGACGTAGCCTCA
>JAXHNY010000018.1:0-70346 GCA_034519905.1 Ahrensia sp. | reverse complement strand
GTGTACTTCCGTTCGTTACGTATTGCTCGCCTTTGCGTGATGGGGCTGTTATTGTGGGGGCGAACAAATCATGGCAGCTGGGTGCGTTTTACCTTACTAACAGAGCAACAGCTTAACGGCAATAAACGTCGTTTTGGCACGCGCGCCATCGTGCGGCCTCTTGGTATCAACGAAGAAACAGATGCGTTTACCATCGTTGTCAACGAAGAAAACAGGCCACATTTCCATCACCTATCTTGCTAATATGTATACCCATTTAGACATTCTTGAAGTACGTACCCGTCTGGTTGATTTTTACAAGTCGCAAACGAATGGCACAAGGCGACCTGTTGTTTTATCGGTCTGGCTTTACTTTGCGCCATTATTTAAGTAGTGCCAAACACCAATTTGCCCAATTGGCGTGTTCAATGTTTTGCTGACCTTGTTTATTGCCGCACGCTGTCGCGGCTTTACATCATTACCTGGTTCTATGTCATCGGCCTGACAAATCCAGCGGAACGGAAAATTATTGAAGATGTTCCTGTACACGTCACTCAATATGCGCCTGAATTGATGTTGATGAACGATTTGCCGCAAACGGTTTCTGTGGAAGTGCAATCAACGGCCGATTTGATGCATCTTTAACCAATGAGGTTATCTCGGCTACACTTGATTTGCAGGATTTGCAAGCAGGAGATTATGATGTGCCTTGCGGGCTATATGCGCTTGTTTACAGCAGAATTTATCGACAAGTGGCCGGCGCGTCTTATCAATATCCACCCTTCCCTTTTGCCAAAGTTTAAAGGTCTCGATACCCATAAACGCGCCATCGAATCTGGCGATCCCGAGCACGGTACGACTGTTCACTATGTGACGGCGGGCATGGACGAAGGTCCGGTCATTGCGCAAGCGCGTGTTGACATCCTGCCAGGCGATACGGCGGAAAGCCTTGAGGCGCGCGTTCTCGTCGAGGAGCATAAATTATATCCCGCCGCCTTGGCCAAATTGATCGAAGCTATTCTGGTGAAAAACGCATGAATTACCGCCACGCCTACCATGCCGGCAATTTTGCCGATGTCATCAAGCACCTGATTTTGGCGCGCGTGCTGACTTATTTTATGCGCAAAGAAACGCCGTTTTTTGTCATGGATACCCATGCAGGGGTTGGTAAATATGATCTGTCAGCGACCGAAGCCAACAAAACGCAAGAATATGAGCGCGGCGTTGTCAAGTTTTTGAACGCCGTGGCGCACGCACCAAAGCCCATTCGTGAGCTGTGTGAACCTTATGTCGCCTTGCTTGCAAAGCTCAATCCCGATCAGCTAAAAGTCTATCCCGGCTCGCCACTGATTGCGCAATCGATGATCCGCCGCACCGATCGCTTGTCACTTATTGAGTTGCATCCCGATGATTACGCCAAATCTGGAAGACAACTTTAATTGGGCCGCAAACACCAAGACCCATCACCTCGACGCTTGGGCTGCGATGAAAGCGCAACTGCCGCCCAATCAAAAACGTGGGCTCGTGTTAATTGATCCGCCGTTTGAAGACCGCGATGAGTTTAACGCGATTTTGCGCGCGCTATACGATGCGCAAAAACGCTTTCCCAAGGGCACCTATTTGAGTTGGTATCCGATCAAGGATATGCCGATGATTGCCAGTTTTTCAAAGGTTTTGCGGGGCATGGAATTGCCGCGCACGCTGGATGTGCGTTTGATGATTGATACACCAACAACCGAGCCGAAATTTATCGGCACGGGTATGGTCGTCGTTAATCCGCCCTATGCCCTTGAACAAGAACTGCGTGCATTGTTGCCTTGGCTCGTCACCCTGTTTGAGACAGGCAAAGGACGCGGGAGCCAATCAATTTTTGAACTTGTTGGTGAGAATACGGCTCGAGAATAATATCACAACTTGGCGTTTGGCTTTTGCCGCGCTAAACTGATCGTAACAGAAGGTATTGGCCCATGCGTTTTCAAAAATCACAATCAGTCGCTTTTGCGTTGGCAGTATCAGTTCTGCCGCTGACAGCGCAGGTCGCCGTTGCCCATGAACCCTATGTGCGAGAAGCGGCAAGTGCAGCCTGCGAAACACCGGCGCTGATTAAAACCATTCAGCACCGCTTCCGTATCCAAGCGCGTGAAGTTCACCACCGCCAAGAGTGGCAGATTACCGGCTTGAGCCATACACATCAGCATCGCTACAAGCCGCAAGATGTCCATAAATCACGCGCCATCGCGCGCCGATACTGTCATGCAACTGCGCACTTCAATGACGGAACCAGTCGCAAAATATGGTATTTGATCGAGGGTGGCATGGGCTTTGCGGGTTTTGGCCAAAGCTGGCTCGGCGCGCAGCAACGCGTGCGTGATGGCCTTGGCAATGGCTCTGCGATCCACAATGTCGAGTTTTGCATCGACGGACTTGATAAATGGAACGTCTACAATTCGAACTGCCGCGCTCTGCGTTAAACCCCATGCGCGGGCTGTTAATCGCTATTGCGCTTGTGATCTTCGTTGGTGGGTGCAGTGACGCTCAAACGCAGCAGACTTCAGCAAAGTCTGAGGTCGTACCGCTCGGAACCGGTTTTGATTTTTACGTTCTTTCTCTGTCATGGTCGCCCGGCTATTGCGCATCTGAAGGCGGTGATGCAGATGCCAATCAATGTGGTGGCTCACGTCGCTATGCATTTGTGGTGCATGGCCTTTGGCCGCAATATGCGCGTGGCTATCCATCAGATTGCAACAGTTCATTTGGTGAAAAAGTTGATAACAAACTCGCCACGTCGATGACAGATATTATGCCCAGTTTCGGGCTTATCCGGCATCAATGGAAAAAGCATGGGCGGTGCAGCGGGCTTTCACAGCAAGATTATTTTGATGTAACCCGCGCAGCGTTTGGTAAAATCACAACCCCGCCCAGTTTTGCAGGTTTGCGCGAAACCAAAACGATTGCGCCACAAGCGGTGGAAAAACTATTTCAAGCGGAAAACAAGTCAGTACCAGCCGATGCTATCGCGGTGACTTGCAAAGGAAATTATATGCGCGACGTGCGGATTTGTATGAGCAAAGACCTTGCAAATTTTGTGTCTTGCGCTGAAGTTGATCGCAATTCTTGTAAAAGCAACACTATGGCTGTTGCTCCGATTCGATAGGAAAAATAATGCCCGTTTTGTTTTATGCGCCTGCCTCGCCCTATAGCGCAAAGGTGCGCATGGCCGCTGCCTATTGCAGCATCGAACTCACCGCTCAAACCGTTGTGACAACGAATGAACCGGAAGATCTGATTACTGCGAACCCGCTGGGCAAAATACCAACGCTGGTACTTGATGACGGATTTGCGGTTTTCGATAGCCGCGCAATCATGCAAGAGCTCGACCGGATGGGTGGCAAAGTGCTGTATCCGCGCAATGGCGACAAGCGGCGCATCGCAGAACGCCTTGAAGCGGCCGCCGATGGCCTGTGCGATAGCCTGCTTGCGCAAGTGTATGAAAAACGCATGCGACCTGCAGAAAAAGTCCACCAAGAGTGGCTGGATTTGCAAGCTCGGAAAGTTGAGCGATCGCTTGATTGGCTGGAGAGCAATATCACGCCCGTTCGAAACAAAATTGATGGCGGGCAGTTTGCTGTTGCGGCGGCGATCAGTTACGTCGAATTGCGGTTCCCCGATCTTAATTGGCGCAAGGGACGACCGAAACTGCGCCGTTTTATGCAACGATTTGCTGAGGCATTTCCCGCCTATGAGATGCTCAAATCACAGGCCTGACCTTAAAAAGGCGCCGAAGGATAAGCCTTCGGCGCCAAGAGGTGTTAGAATTTGAGGCCGACACCTGCGCGCACGGTGTGATCGCTAAAGCCAGACGATACGGCTGTTCCACCGACAGTGAAGTCTTTGGTTTGATAGTCTGAGTAGCGATATTCCAGACGGCCAAACACATTATCGGTTAGCAGTGCTTCAGCGCCAGCACCAACTGTCCAACCCAAATGGGTGTTAGTGTCATCGGCAGCACCAATCGTGACTTTTGCCTGCGTTGCGGCAATGCCGCCAGTGCCATAAATCATAATCGGGTCAAATGCGTAACCCAGCCGTGCACGAAGTGATCCAAAGACACCTTGGTCGACTGTCACGCCGCCCGCCGTTGTCTGCTTGACCCCTGAATAGCCGAGGTCGCCTTCAGCACCATAGACCAGTGCACCGCTTTGCAGGTTTACGCCTGCAAAACCAAGACCACTCAATCCCTTTGCATCAATATCACCGGCACTGCTGTCAAAGGTTCCCCACGTGTAGCCAGCAGCCACGCCACCATAAAAGCCTGACCAAGTTGATGTGGGCGTGATGTAAACCGGTTCGGCAGAAATGGGTGGCTCTGGCGGTGATTCAATCGCATCGGCGGCAATCGCTGGCGAAGCCAGCAACGTTGCCAAAACGGCGCTAATTTTCAATATGTTCTTATTCATGTTTAATCCTACTCTGCTTGATTTGTTGGCCCTTGCGGACAAACGAACCCCCAAGCTATGAGCACCTATGGACGATGAATGCGGCGATTGAGTTACCAAAAAATGGTGTTTCAGTGACACAAATAAGGCAGTGTTCGTTGTTGTATTTACGCCATCCTTCAATATGCGAACAACTCAAATAGCAGATGTATTTTTTCGCAAGACCACCTATATGCGAGATTGAGATATCAGAATCGTGGAGTTTTTTATGCTTTTAAGCCTCGCTATGCTCGTTGCCGGGCTTGTCCTGCTTGTTTTTGCCGGTGACTATTTGGTCAAAGGCGCTGTCGGTCTTGCGGAAAATTTTAATATTCCACCGTTGATTATCGGCCTTACGATTGTGGCGTTCGGAACTTCAGCTCCAGAACTGATGGTTTCACTGAACTCGGCACTGACCGGTGTGCCAGACATTGCAATTGGCAACATCGTGGGCTCAAATATTGCCAATGTGCTTTTGGTTATGGGTCTTCCAGCTTTGATTATGGCTATTCCAGCTGATCAACGCGGTCTTTCGCGAAACGTTGCGGTAATGTTGGTTTTCACGCTCGTCTTTATGTGGATGATGAATGATGGTGTCATCACACGCATTGAAGGCGGCATTTTATTTGCCGGCCTTTGTATTTATATCGGCGAACAAATTCTGCGCGCGCGTAAAATCATGGGGCAAGGTTCTGATGATGCAGTCCACGATTACCATGACGATATTGGCGAAGCCCCTCATTCGACCGGAACGATTGCGCTCTATCTCATTGGCGGCCTTATCGCGCTTCCGATTGCTGCGCATTTAACCGTTAGCGGCGCATCGGGTATCGCGCGTATATTTGGCGTTTCAGATGCCGCAATCGGCCTTACAGTCGTCGCCGTGGGAACTTCACTGCCCGAGCTTGCGGCGACCCTTATGGCAGCGTGGCGCAAAAGCGGCGACGTCGCACTTGGCAACATCATCGGCTCCAACATCTTTAATATTGCCGCAATCATTGGCATTACTGGCCTTATAATCCCAGTCCCAGTCGCAGCTTCTATGATAAGCTATGATATGTGGGTCATGCTTGGCGCCGGGATTTTACTCGCTGTCCTTTGTTTTGCAAAAATTACAACGGGTAAGGTGATCGGTAGCGCTATGCTTGTTGCATTTGCGGCCTATATCGTTTCCGTGTTCTAGATTTTTTCGGAGACTTTTGTGCCTGAAATGAAAATAAATGCGCTCATCACAGGCGGTGCGCATCGCGTAGGCCGCGCTATTGCTCTTGATTTGGCAGCACATGGCTTCGGTGTTGTCATCCATGCGAATACGTCAATAGATGCTGCAAAAACTTTGGCAGATGAAATTACTGCCAGCGGTGGCCGCGCATTTGCGGTTCAAGCGGACCTGACAAACACCACTGAAGCGATGGGCTTGATTGATAAAGCGACTGCACTTGCAGGAAATATCGATATCCTTGTGAACAATGCCTCAATCTTTGAGGCTGACGATATGGCGTCACTTGATGAAGAATTGTGGGATAAGCATTTTGCAATCCACCTCAAAGCGCCGGCGTTTTTGACTGCGGAACTGGCGCGGATAAACAAGGGCGCAGATGCATTGGTGGTCAACATCATCGACCACCGCGTTTGGCGACTAAAGCCAACATTTATATCCTATACGCTATCAAAGGCCGCCCTCTGGACAGCGACACAAACGATGGCGCAGGCACTCGCCCCAAAAATTCGCGTCAATGCGATTGGCCCAGGCCCGGCTCTCGCCAATGATCGCCAGAGCGCACAAGACTTCGCAGATCAGGTCGCAACGCTTATTTTACAGCGTGGGCCGCAGCTAGACGAATTTGGTGCAACAATCCGCTATTTTTGGGCGGCAAAGTCCATCACTGGCCAAATGATTGCGCTGGATGGCGGACAGCACCTTAGCTGGCAAACACCCGACAGCTTTGCCAAAGAATAATTGTCAGCAATGGCGAGGGCAAGGCGACAAAAATATAGCCGTCATAGCGGGCGCGGCTTGATACCGCGCATGAATACGTCCCATATTGAAGACATGATTCCTGCAGATATCGATACACTTGAAAATTCTGAAGGCGAGGATGCCGATCCGCCGTTGTCCCCGATCGCTGACATAAATTGGCAGCAAAATGCGTCCATTGCTGAAGGTCTTTCGGGCGCTGAACTCATCAACGCCTATGTGAAGCGCTTGCCCAATAAGCCCGGTGTCTACCGCATGTTTAATGCGGGCGGCGATGTGCTTTATGTTGGCAAAGCAAAATCGCTTAAAAACCGCGTCACCAGCTATGGCCGCCACGGTGGGCACACAAACCGCATCGCGCGGATGATCCGCGAAACAGCGATGATGGAGTTTGTGACAACCCGCAGCGAGACCGAAGCCCTGCTGCTGGAAGCCAATCTGATCAAGCGGTTGCGCCCAAAATACAATGTGTTGCTACGCGACGACAAATCATTTCCATATATCTTGGTGACAGGCGACCACGCTGCACCGGGCCTTTTCAAGCATCGCGGTGCGCAATCGAAAAAAGGCCGTTATTTTGGCCCGTTTGCCTCGGCTGGCGCTGTAGGTCGCACCATAAATGCGCTGCAGCGGGCATTTTTGCTGCGCACGTGTACCGATAGCGTTTATGAAAGCCGCACCCGCCCCTGTTTGTTGTATCAAATCAAGCGTTGTGCTGGCCCCTGCACAGGCGAAATTTCATCTGAACATTACGCGCAGCTTGTCAGTGAAGCGGACAGTTTTTTGTCCGGCAAAAGCCGTGCCGTGCAAGAGCAAATGGCGCAGACGATGACAGAGGCCTCAGATGAGCTTGATTTCGAGCGGGCTGCGCTTTACCGCGACCGCATATCGGCGCTAACATCTATCCAAAGCCATCAGGGCATCAACCCCCAAGGGGTAGAAGAAGCCGATGTGTTTGCGATCCACCAAGAAGGTGGCACCACCTGCATTCAAGTGTTTTTCTTTCGCACCGGACAAAACTGGGGCAACCGCTCCTATTTTCCAAAGGCGGATTCCTCACTCGAATCGCCAGAGGTTTTGGGCGCGTTTCTCTCCCAGTTCTATGATGATAAGCCCTGCCCGCGTCTTGTATTGATTTCTCATGAAGTTGAAGATCAGGAACTGCTCGGCGAAGCATTTAGCTTGAAGGCCGAGCGCAAAGTGGTGGTCGCGGCACCGCAGCGCGGTGAGAAATACGATCTTGTGATGCACGCTTTGGCCAACGCAAAAGAATCGCTCGCGCGACACCTTGCCGAAACGTCAAGCCAAACTCAATTGATGAAACGGCTGGCCGAAACCTTCGAATTGAGCCGCGTGCCGCGACGCATCGAGGTGTTCGACAACTCGCATATCATGGGCACCAATGCGGTCGGCGGTATGATTGTTGCAGGCAAAGAGGGATTTGTTAAAAACCAGTACCGCAAGTTTAACATCAAATCGACCGAGATCACGCCGGGTGACGATTTTGGCATGATGAAGGAAGTGCTTGAGCGGCGCTTTGTACGGCTGATCAAAGATTATGGCATTCCAGACCGCTCCACGGAAGCTGATGCGGATGATGATGCTCTGCCCGCATGGCCTGATTTGCTGCTCATTGACGGCGGACTTGGGCAGCTCAATGCCGTGCGCGATATCGTTAAAGACCTCGGCATTGAAAATGTCGTCGATCTTATCGGTGTCGCCAAGAGCCCACCGCGATGCGGGCCGCGAGCGCTTTTTTATGCATGGAAAGACGGATTTTAGCCTGCCGCCGCGCGATCCTGTCCTCTATTTCACGCAGCGGCTGCGCGATGAAGCGCACCGATTTGCCATCGGTACGCACCGCGCAAAGCGTAAGAAAGAGCTGGTCAAAAACCCTCTGGATGAAATCGCCGGAATCGGGCCATCGCGCAAGCGAGCGCTTTTACATCACTTTGGTACCGCCAAAGCGGTGGCGCGCGCGCCACTTTCTGATCTTGCCAAAGTAGAGGGTATTTCAGAGGCCATGGCAAAGCTTGTGCACGATCATTTTCACGATGGAGCTGCATAAATCGCTTCAATATCCAGCTGCATCTTCAGGTTGTTGTTGAGTTAGACGAAATAAATTTGTAGCAAGTCTTATGGCTAAGAAAAAACCATCGCTTACTTATTCGATACCAAATTTGCTAACTTATCTGCGGATCTTGGCTGTGCCGCTTATTGTGTTGTGCTTCTTCATTGAGGGCAAGTTGCAATCGACCGATTTTGCGCGCTGGGCGGCCTTGCTGATTTTTGTGATTGCAAGTGTAACAGATTTTTTTGACGGATATTTGGCGCGCAAATGGAAACAGATTTCCAACATAGGGCGTATGCTTGACCCGATTGCTGACAAGCTTCTCGTTTCTGTTGTGCTTTTATTACTCGCCGCCGAAGGTTCTATCGCTGGGTGGGCGTTATGGGCGGCGGTCATCATACTGTGCCGCGAAATCTTGGTTTCGGGTCTGCGCGAATATCTGGCCGCTTTAAAGGTAAGCGTGCCGGTGACACAACTGGCCAAGTGGAAGACGACAGCGCAGATGGTGGCAATTGGGTTTTTACTGGCGGGGCCGGCTGGCGATAAAATTTTGCCTTATACCTCAGAAATCGGGATCGTGCTTTTATGGATTTCTGCGTTATTGACGCTCTATACCGGCTGGGACTATTTTAGAGTTGGCATAAAACACGTCATAGACGGCGATGATGGACAACACTCATGACCAAACTCATTTATTTTGCTTGGGTGCGCGAACGGATTGGCGTCAGCGATGAAGTCGTGACCCTACCACACAATATCAAAACAGGCGATGACCTGATGGCGTGGCTTAAGACACGCGGTGAAAACTACGAATATGCGCTAGAAAACAGCGACGCCATTCGCATTGCGGTCAACCAAGAGCACATTCACCACAAAGATGCGCTGGGTGATATTTCTGCTGCCGAAATTGCCCTGTTTCCACCAATGACCGGTGGATGATGGTATGATTTTGCCAAGGATATCGGTTCAAGCTGAAGATTTTGATGTGGCCGCTGAGACTTCTCTGTTGACCGCTGGCCGCAAAGATGTGGGCGCTATCGTATCATTCACTGGGCTCTGCCGCGATGAAGGTGGAAAATTAGAAGCGCTTGAATTGGAGCATTATGCAGGTATGGCGGCGGCTGAACTTTTGCGGATTGCAAATCAGGCAATTGAGCGTTGGCCCCTCACTGGTCTGACTGTGATCCATCGGTATGGCAAAATTTTACCGGGCGAAAACATCGTCGCGGTGATTGCTGCCTCTAGCCACCGGCGCGCTGCCTTTGAGGCAGCTGATTTTATGATGGATTATTTGAAGTCTAATGCGCCATTTTGGAAAAAAGAACATCTGAGCGATGGACAAGCTGGTGCATGGGTAGAAGCTCACGAAAAAGATCTTGAAGATCTGAACCGTTGGCAGACAAACATCCGACAGCTTTAAAATTGCCGTGTGGCAGCGTCCGCAATCGCTATGAAATGGCAGGCAGAAGCGGCAAGCACAAAACTATGCCATATTGCCACCGAAAATTTAATCGTCGTTGATTGGTGAAAATAGACGCCGACGGTGTAAAGCGCACCGCCGAGCAAAACCAGCGCAATATCCGCTGTGGGCAAGTTGTTATATAGCGGCCAGATCAGCAAAACACTTGACCATCCGAGAACGAGATAGATCATCACGGTGTGCCTATCGAGCTTATCGCCCGTCAACAACTTTACACCTGCGCCAAGGGCCGCTGCGACCCATATGGCCGCCAACAGGGAATAGGAAAAAGTTGTGCCAACAATAAAAACGAGCGGTGTGTAAGTACCAGCAATTTTGAAATAAATCGCTGATTGATCAAAACGGCGCAGCACAGGCCGATATTGCGGCCATGGCGTCATGTGGTAAGCGGCCGAAAAGCAAAACAAAGCGATAACACACATCGCATATACGGTGAGCCAAGGTGTGATATTCTTATCGATGGCCGCCTGAGAAAACAAAATCCAAAAAGCAATAATTGACCCAATAACACCCACCGCATGGACAACGCCATCGGCAAACCGCTCTTCAAATGTGTAGTTGGGGTACACGAATGAAGGTGCGGTATGAACTATTTCTTCGTCTAGTATCGTTTTTGCGGTCATCCGTATGCTCACCTGAAAGCTTGTTTCATTTTGCGCCAATTCTATGAACGAATTGTTGCAATGATTTGACGACGGTGACGAGCAGAACCTGCAAATAAGGTAAACCTGACCGGTTTCCCGATCAGGTTTATAGATTTCTTTTGATTATTTAGATATCTTAGGCTGAAATCAAATTAGCCAACGATTTCGTGGCCGGCAAACCAAAATGCCATTTCTTCTGCCGCAGTCTCGGGCGCGTCAGAACCATGGACAGAATTTTCACCGATGGATAGAGCAAACATCTTGCGGATTGTGCCCTCGTCCGCATTAGCTGGGTTCGTTGCACCCATCACTTCGCGGTTTTTCAAAACAGCGTTTTCACCTTCAAGCACTTGCACGATTGTTGGCGCAGAACACATGAACTCGACGAGCTCGCCAAAAAAGCCGCGCTCGCTGTGCACCGCGTAGAATGCTTCTGCTTGTTTTTTGCTCATCCAAACGCGCTTTGATGCAACAACGCGCAGGCCATTGTCTTCAAAAACTTTGGTGATAGCGCCTGTTAGGTTGCGCCGTGTTGCGTCCGGTTTAATCATTGAAAATGTGCGTTCAATCGCCATGGGTGATATTCCTATTCTATCGGTTGGGGAGGATGATGCGCGGTCTATAGCGACCGCTGCGCATAATGCCAAGCCCTAAAGAAATTTTGGTCAAACCACCTTAAGCAGCGAGTTTGGCTTTTCGTGCCACGGCGCCGTGAAGGTCTAACATCGTTTCTACCCAGCTTGCTGTTTTGCTGCCCTCTTTCATGACCGGTTCACCGTGGAAAACGCGCAGCCATTGGATCGCGCCAAAGACGATATAGTCTGAAAATAACGGCGTTTGACCGCCGATAAAGGCCTGCTTGGCCAACATAACTTCAAGCGGTGTAAGCGCATTTTGAACGTCACCAATCGTTGTCGCATGGGCAGCGGCAAACGCCTCGAGTGTCATGCCGAAACGCTTCTCGCGGGTGATGCGGAAATGCGCTTGGTCCTCTGGCTTGAGAGAATGAAATATCTTCATAAAAACCATCCGCGTAATCACCGGGTGTACTTGGGTAAAGCTCCAGCTTTCCACAAAGCGGGCGGCTGCAATGCCGCCTTCACCACCAAACAAAGTTGGCCGATCGCTGTACTTTTCTTCCAAGTGAAGCGCGATCGCAAAGCTATCCTCAATTACTTTGTTATCGTCGACGAGAACCGGCACTAAGCGCCCCTCCCCGTTCTGAATTTTTGAAACCTGCGAAAAGCGCACTGGCACGCTCTCATATACAAGTCCCTTATGGGCGAGCGCCATCCGGATTTTCCAACAATGGGGGCTGAACACCAATTGATCGTCTGCGGCGCATAATTCGTAAAGTTTAATGGTCATCATAAATCTCTTAAATCGGTATATCCGTTTAGCGCATTTGCACCTTGCACCACAAGTCAATCCGCGCCAAATAGCGCCCATGTTACAAATTACCAATCTTACTTTCCGCATGATGGGCCGTCCCTTGTTTGAGGACGCATCGGCCACAATTCCGACCGGCTCAAAATGCGGTTTTGTCGGGCGCAATGGCACCGGAAAAACGACGCTGTTCAAACTGATCACGGGTCATTTGACGCCAGAATCGGGCGAAATATCACTGCAAAAAGGCCTGCGCCTCGGCCAAGTGGCGCAGGAAGCCCCGGGCACAGAGCTAAGCCTGCTTGAAACCGTGCTCGCAGCGGACACCGAGCGCACCGCATTGATGGCAGAAGCTGAAACCGCGCAGGATCCGCACCGAATTTCAGAGATATACCTTCGTCTTGCAGACATTGAAGCCCATAGCGCCGAAGCGCGCGCCGGCTCAATTCTCAACGGTCTTGGCTTTGATGCCGAGGCGCAAGCACGGCCGTGTTCGTCTTTTTCCGGTGGATGGCGCATGCGGGTTGCCTTGGCCGCCGTGCTTTTTCTCGAGCCTGACTATTTGTTACTCGATGAGCCGACCAACTATCTCGACCTTGAAGGCACCTTGTGGCTTGAAAATTATATCCAAAAATACCCGCACACGGTTTTTCTGATCAGCCACGACCGCGATTTGCTTAATTCTGCAGCGACTTCGATCTTACATCTGGAAAATAAGCAGCTGACTTTTTATCGCGGTAATTATGATAATTTCGCCCGCACACGCGCCGAACGCCTTTCGCTGCAAACAAAAGCCAAAGAAAAGCAAGACGCCAAGAAAAAGCATATGGCCGCCTTTGTTGAGCGCTTCCGTGCTAAGGCTTCAAAAGCCAAACAGGCACAAAGCCGCCTGAAGGCGCTTGAAAAAATGGGCGATATTTCGGTGATGATTGACGAGAGCGTCAAACCGCTAAAATTTCCATCGCCAGACCGCGAAGCGGCATCGCCAATTATCACGATGGAATCAGCCCGCGTTGGTTATGCTGCGGATAAACCAATCCTGACCCATCTTAACTTGCGTATCGACCATGACGACCGCATCGCGCTTTTGGGCGCGAACGGTAATGGCAAGTCGACATTTGCCAAGCTCATCTCCGACCGCTTGAAAGTGCAAGACGGCTCAATCGTGCGGGCCGATAAATTGCGCGTTGCCATGTTTGCGCAGCATCAGATGGATGATCTGCATGCGGATTGGACGGCCTTTGAACACCTTCGCGCTGTGCTGCCTGAAGAGCCGGAAAGCAAAGTGCGGGCGCGTGTTGCGGGTCTTGGACTTGGAACCGAGAAAGATGGACACCAAGGCCGCGCAACTATCGGGCGGCGAACGCGCGCGCCTTACGCTTGGTTTGGCAACCCTTGATAAGCCACATCTGCTCATCCTGGACGAGCCGACCAACCATCTCGACATCGACAGCCGCTCGGCCTTGATTGAGGCGCTCAACGATTATACCGGTGCTGTGATGCTCATCAGCCATGACCGCCACCTGTTGGAGGCTACTGCCGAACGGCTTTGGATTGTCGGCGATGGCACGGTGAAACCCTATGACGGCGATATGGATGAATATCGCACATTGATCTTAAAAGGCCCGCAAAAGCCAAAAGACGACGAAGAGCAGGTTAGCAAAAAGAACGACGGCCTGTCAGGTAAAGAACGGCGAAAACTGGCCGCCGCGGCGCGCGAGCGCATGAAGCCTGTGCGCAATAAAATCAATGATATTGAAGGGTTAATGGCGACGGCTGCTAAATTGATTCAATCCATTGATGCAGAACTTGCGACGCCAGCTATTTTGGGCGACGCTAATAAAGTAGCCGAGCTCACCACCAAGCGCGGCAAAACTGAAAAACAAATCGCTGACTGGGAAAGCCAGTGGATGGATCTTTGCACGCAGTATGAAGAGGCGACCGGCACAAACTTGATGGAATGAGGCCTATTCGCCGCGACCCCACTTTTGATTGGATTTTGGCTTTTCAGGCGCTACCGCTTTTGGGGGTGCCACGTCAACGGAACGCCCGATGCGCGATGCTTTGCTACCTTGTCCCATGGGTGCGTTACCAACATTGGGGCGCGCGCCGCGCCGACCAAAAATGAATAATAGAGCGCCAAAACCAAGCAGTGCAAACCCGATTGTTGGCATTTGCTCATTCATCGCAGCGACATTGCCAATGACCGTCATAGTGACTGCTGACAGCGGAATTTCTTGAACATCTGTCTCAGCGAAATCAAAGGTATAAAGCGACGTATTTTTAACGCGAACTCGTTTTAAACCGACGTTCATTTCTATGCTGGATGTATCGGCCTTACTCGTATCACCCATTGGCCCCGAAAACCTTATCGTTTCGTTGATAAGATTTTGGTTTTCAGAATCGAGCACTGAAATTTTGATGGCAACATCAGATCCACCTTTAACCTCGACCGTATCTGCCGCCGCAACAAACTGAATATCGATGGGCGAATCTTTTTCCGACAGACTGATTACTGGCTGCGTGAAACCCTTGGTCTTATCGTAAACGGTGTATTTTCCGATCTCAAAATTTGCGTAATTGGCAAAATAATAGGGATAGCCGAAAGCCGCCCCCAGTCCGGCGATCATCAAAATAAAAGCGATAAACCGCATCAGCTTGCCCGCTCCCATTTGCCTTCAGCTGATTGCTTCCAATAGGTCAGTTGATGGCCATCCGCTTTCAGCGCTTTCCAATTTGCGCGCGCCTGATCGACTGCATCGCTGTCATTACCATCAAACATAATCGCAACCCGCTCAAATACATTGAGCTGATCTGGAAGTGCAGCGTTTTCAACAACAAAGCGGATTTGGCTGTCATTTTGATTCATGTCTTTTTGCGTCGTCAAAAACACTGGATGCAATTTTTCATGGGCATCGCCATCGCGGCCATGGGGCAAAAAACTTTCCGCGGCGTAGCTCCAGAGGCGCCCATCGAGGCGATCCCGTGCGCCGTCAGAATTTGTCTGAATGGTAACTTTCCAATCGCGCTGGCGCGAACGCTCAACAAGGACCGGTAGTGCCTCGTCGAGCGTAGTTGCCGTCAGATGATAAAAGACAATGTCGGTCATTTATTCTCGTAATAGTCTGCAACCAATTGGTTTAGCAGGCGCACACCATAGCCTGATCCCCAAGATGTATTGATATCGGTTGACGGCGATGACATCGCGGTGCCCGCCACATCAAGATGTGCCCAAGGCGTGTCGCCGACGTAGCGCTGCAAAAATTGCGCCGCTGTGATTGAACCGGCATAGCGACCACCGGTGTTTTTCATGTCGGCAAACTTGCTATCGATCATCTTGTCATAGGCTTTGCCGAGCGGCAGGCGCCAAACGGTTTCGCCGGACGCGACGCCAGCATTGGATAGGTTTTCAGACAGCGTATCGTTGTTTGAAAACAGACCCGCATGCTCTTGTCCAAGCGCCACAAGAACAGCGCCCGTTAATGTTGCAAGATTGACCATGAATTGCGGCTTGTAGTGCTCTTTGCAGTACCACAACGCGTCGGCGAGCACTAAGCGGCCTTCTGCGTCCGTATTGATGATCTCGATCGTCTGGCCCGACATTGACGTAACGATGTCGCCGGGGCGCTGCGCGTTGCCGTCTGGCATGTTTTCGACGAGGCCAATAATACCGATGGCATTGACCTTTGCTTTGCGCGATGCCAGCGCATGCATCAGGCCAGTAACAGCCGCCGCGCCGCCCATATCGCCCTTCATGTCTTCCATGCCAGCACCGGGTTTAAGCGAAATACCGCCTGTGTCGAAAGTCACGCCCTTACCGACAAATGCAACAGATTGGTCTTTAGCCTTGCCGCCGTTCCATTTCATAATCACCATGCGCGGTGCATTGCGCGATCCTTGCGCCACGCCAAGCAGCGCGCCCATGCCCAGCTTTTTCATCGCTTTTTCGTCGAGCGTTTCGGTCTCAATGCCAAGCTTACTCAATGCTTCTGCACGCTTTGCAAACTCAATAGGCGTTAGAACGTTCGGTGGTTCGTTCACCAGTTCACGCGCCAACATCGTTCCTTCGGCAATGGCCTCGTGAGTAGCCCAAGCCTTTTTTGCGCCGGACGCATCATCCAGCATAATCGTCACTTTTTGGGTTTTTGGCTTATTTTTATCGTCATCGGATTTTTTAGTTTTATATTTATCAAACTTGTAGGCGCGAAGTGCATAGCCATGGGCAAAAGCCGCCGCGCATTCCGCCATCGCACTCCATCTGAATACTAACGGTTTCCTCGGATGACACCATCGCGCAGGCGACGCCGCCCAGGTTCATCCAATCCGTTGGCTTGTTTTCGTCTTTCGTGCCGCAACCAAGAATTATCACCCTATGCGTGTCAAACCCAAAAGGTGCCAACAGATCGATTTTGGACTTACTCTTACCTGTAAATTTAGCCGCTTTGCCCGCTGCATCCAGCAGCGCTCCTTGATCGGTGTTTTGCGTAAGCGCGCTCATTTCTTCGCCCTCGTGGACGACAAAAACGATTGCACCTTTTTGCGGCGATGATATTTTTGCATAAAGTTGACGGAGAAGATATAGATGACATCCCAGAAGCCCTTTTTAAGTATCTGTCACATTGGGTCACTATCTGTGCAAGTTGTGCGCTGATTCAGGCTCAAGTGTGTTTTTAAATTGCTGTTAACCAACATTGTTGGGTAAGTGTTATTCGACTGCTATTATTGGTTAATATAAAATTGCTGATCGCGCTAACATTTTATCTCCTCTGACTATTGATTGGTAACTATTTTTGACAACCATCAGAGCGATATATTTTTAAACGAGTTGTCGTGGCGAGCATCGGCTCAAGCCTATTGATTGTCGCGCTTGGTTTGGATTTCACAAGCACTTACACAAATTGACTTTGCAACAAACTCAGGCGGTTCAATTGCGTCGCTTGTCCATTTCATGGGTCTGCTCATACCGCAGTTTTTTACCTCCGTTTTACCATTCAGTCTGGCAATTGGCATCGTTCAAATTCTCAATACGATGAATATGGATTCAGAAGCGCCTGTATTGGCAAGCGCAGGCGTTAGCCGGTGGCGCATTGCGCGACCAATTATGATTTTTTGCGGTCTTGCTTCGGTTTATGTTTTTATCTCCAGCCATTTTATCGAACCATATACAAATGCCCAGTCACATGACGCTGCGGTACAGGCACGCTCGGACTTGCTCAAAACGCTCATTCGTGAGGGGCGCTTCACCGAACTGGATAAAAAACTCACGATATTCGTTGAGAAGAAAACGCCTGATGGTCTCGAAGGTATCATGATCTCGGATGCGCGCGATCCCGATCTTGACGTTGTACAATTTGCACAAACTGGTTCAATTGTAGAAATCGATGGGGCATCGATATTGCTACTCAACAACGGGCAGATCCAACGCAAAACCCGCGGGAATAAAGATATAACTTTCATTCGATTTCAATCCTATGCGCTCAGCCTCTCCCAATTTAAACAAGCCGACGGCAAGAGCACGTACAACGTCAATCAACGGCCAACATCTTATTTGCTAAATCCCGATCCAAACGACGCCATTTTAAAATGGGTTCCAGGCGAAGCTTCAGCAGAGTTTCATAGGCGAATGACAGACTGGCTATATATCCTGCTTGCAGGGGTGCTTACATTAGTTTTAGCGGCAAAACCGCAATCTCACCGCAGTGGCCATTTTAGCGCCTTTGTGTTCGCCTTCTGGTTTATGCTGCTTTATCGGGGCGGCGCGGGCGCCGCCTATAATTTAAATAAAGTTGTTCCTGATCAATTGTGGGTTTTCTATGCTATTCCACTTTTGGGAATCAGTTTTTGCCTTTGGATGTATGGTTCTGGACACACGGTGCGTATGCCGATTTTTCTTATTTCAGCCTACGACAAAACGGCCGCAAGAATCAGACGAATGCGCTTATCTTTTGCACAGCGGAAAGCCGCGTAAATGTTAAATCGAACCCTTCAGGTTTACATTTTTTTCCGTATGCTAAAAATGACTTTTTATTTCATATTGGCAATTTCGATATTGATCATGTTGATCGATGTCAGCGAACTCAGCAACCGATTATCGCGAAGCCAAGACTATAGTTTGGCTTTAGCCTTTCAAATTTCCGCGATGCGGTTACCGTTCATTTTACAGGTGGCATTTCCCCTTTTTATTCTAAGTGCGACAATGGCTACATTGATGCAGCTTAATAAAAAAAATGAGCTAGTTATCGCCCGCTCTGTTGGCGTATCAGCTTGGCAGTTTCTCGCGCCGATATGGGTATTCGCATTCCTAGCCGGTTGTTTTATCATATTAGTCGTCAATCCAGCTGCAACCTATGGATTTTCCGTTGCGAGTGAAATTGAAAACCGTATGAGGGGGCGCTCCACCGACTACTGGACCGCTTTCTGACCGTAATCCCTGGCTTCGACAGCAGATTGAAGATGGTGGAAGTATCCTTATAGGCGCAGAAGGTGTATCTAATGGCACACTATTACTGCAGCCAAAGTTCATTTTGCAAGATAAAGACGGTAACTTTTTAGAGCGTTACGACGCGCAAACTGCTCAGCTGCAAGATGGATCATGGCTTTTGCGGACGTTGTGCTGAGCAAAATCGGACAGGTTGGCGAGGCTCGAAGTCAACTAGAGGTTCCGACAACTCTTAACCCCATCCCTTGTTACGCAGGCGTTGGTATCCCCGGAAATGGTCCCGTTCTATTGATCTTCGCGCAGACAGATCGAAAACGCGCGCATTTTTGGCGTAGAAACCAGCGCTTTTGAGATGCAATATTACTCGTTGCTGTCACTGCCGGGTCTTATGGTGGCAATGACGCTTATCGGGGCCACGGTTTCATTAAGATTTGTGCGATTTGGGGTATCTCCAGCGATGGTTTTGGGTGGCATTATCGCTGGGTTTGTGCTTTATGTGCTCGTAAAGGTTACGAGTTCTTTTGGTGGCGCAGGAATAATATCACCAATTATAGCCGCATGGTTGCCCGTATTGGTATCAGGATTGTTTGGTGTCGTGTTTTTGTTGCACCGTGAGGACGGTTAGTTGAAGTTTGAATTGGGACAGTTTCGGGCGGAATAATCAATTCGCTCCGACACAGTAATTACATGTTGCGTGCGGCACTATTAGGTCCGTGAGCGCACTTACGCTTTTTTGTGCTTTTTTCTGCCCCCTCCTTTGCGACAATCTTCAAATCCTTTTTCAAGCGACTCGTCGCAATCAGATCCGAATGCGCAGCTTTTGTTACAAGCAGACGAATTAGTTTACGACGATGATAATCAGACGATAACGGCCCTCGGCGGCGTGCGAATTGATTATGACGGGACGCGTTTAATTGCAGACCGCGTCGTTTATCGCCAAGAAACTGCGCGAATGATAGCCGTTGGTAATGTCGAAATACTACAGCCGGACGGAACACGTATATTTGCCGATGAGATTGATATTACAGACGATTTCCGCGATGGTTTCCTGAATTCCCTGCGTGTCGTATCTGTCGATGAGACTCGGTTTGCCGCCGAAAGCGCGACGCGCGAAAACGGAAATGTCACGACCTTCGTGAATGGTGTCTACACGGCCTGTAACGAGTGCGTGCGCGAAGATGGAACACCGCTCTGGCAAATCAAAGCAAAGCGGACCATTTGGAATGGTGAAGAAAAGACCATTCGATTTGAACAGGCGCGCTTCGAGTTTTTAGGCGTACCAATCGCATACGTTCCTGTTTTCACAACGTCCGATCCAAGCGTGAAGCGGAAAACAGGCTTTTTAGCACCGAATTTCCGCTATTCTAAAGAAACAGGTTTTGGTCTTCGCGTTCCTTATTTTGTCAATATTGCGCCTGACCGTGACCTCACGCTTTCTACAACTGCTTTTACGCGGCAGGGCTTTCTGGGTGAAGCTGCCTATGGGCAGCGCTTTGAGAATGGGGATAGTCACTGCTCAAGGTTGCTGGGATTCATCAATTTACTAAAAATGCGTTTGCGAATAATACAGTCGATTCATCCGTTCTTAATCGCGGTATGATCGGCACCACAGGACGTTTTCAAATCAACCCGCGCTGGGCTTTTGGTTGGAATGGTATGCTGCAAAGCGATGCGAACTTTTCGCGCACCTATGAGATCGACGGTTTTGATGCAGCAACGTTTCGAAAATAACATTTATCTGACTGGCCTTGGTTCTCGCAGCTATTTTGATGCGCGCGCTATGTATTTTGATAAGCAGAAACAGCATCACCAGCAAAGCAGAAAAAGAACAGGGCATCGTGCTGCCCAGCGTCGACTATAATTATGTGGTTGACCGTGCGGTTGGCGGCGGTGAACTTTCGTTCGATGTCAATACGCGTGGCATCATCCGCCGCGAAGCGCACAGCGGTGTTGGCAATACTAATTTTGCAACGCTTGGCATTGATGCGGACAGCTGGCGTTTGACTGCGCAGGGCGAATGGCAGCGAACCTTCGTCACATCAGGCGGCCTATTGATCACACCAATGTTGCACGGTCGCGGTGATATTGTGAGCGTCGATGATCGAACATGGCGGAGCAACTTTCAGGCACCAATGCAACCCCTTGACGGGGGTGGCACATCGTTTCGCGGCATGGTGACCGCTGGACTTGAGTTGCGTTATCCAATTTTATTTTCCACCGCCAGCGCCACGCCACGTGCTTGAGCCAATTGCACAAATTTATGTTCGGCCAAATGAAATGCTCGCAGGTGTTTTGCCGAATGAAGATGCTCAAAGCCTTGTATTTGACTATTCCAACTTGTTTTCGCGTGATAAATTTTCAGGCTATGACCGCACAGAAGGCGGCACCCGCGCTAATATCGGGCTGCGCTACACTGGCACTTTCAACAATGGTTGGGGCATAAGTGCGATTGCAGGTCAGTCTTACCATTTGGCTGGCGTCAAAATCCTTACACGCTGCGCTGACCCTACAAATGTTGGTGCAGGATCTCGGGCCTTGAAACAAACCGTTCGGATTTTGTTGCTGGTCTTAATGTGACCAACGGTGCTGGCTTCGAATCTGTGACTGCTAGCGCGCGCTTTAATGAGCGAACATTCGAACTGCAGCGCGCTGAAATCGGCGCGTCATTTACCGGAAGTGCGTTGCAAGCCCGTACGTAGCTATGCGTTTGCGAAGGGCTAACCCGAGCAGCCGACAAGAACTGAAAGCGTCTGCATCGTATAATTTTGATCGTCATTGGAGTGTTTTTGGCAGCGCAACCTACGACATCGAAAACAGCTTTCTCGATAATTATCAAGTCGGCGTTGGTTATGTGTGTGATTGCTTCAATGTCCGCGCCAGCTACACGGAAGACCGCGAACCAAATCAAGCGATACAGCGAAAATATCAGCTGTTTATTTCTTTGCGTACCTTGGGTGATTTTGGCGTAAAAAGTGATGAATTTGCCAATCAATAGACTCTGGTCATGGTTTAAACAAGATCATGGTTTGAACAAAGACTTCGGTACTTTACGGCAAATTAAAACGTATATTGCTCGAAACTAATTTTATAGAAGGCATCGGGAGACGACGACACGAACAAGCGCTTTAACTTTTCTGCATGGTTAATCGCAATGTCTTTCGGCTTTGTTCAGCTTTCGCCTCAGTTTATTGCCACTTCCACCGCTCATGCCTCGGAAATAAAAGTGGTTGTAAATGATGAAGTCGTCACCAGCTACGACATTGCGCGGCGCGCGGCTTTTTTGAAATTGCAGAATAAAAAGGGCAACTTGAACAGTGCTGCCATCGAAGAATTGACGGAAGAGGCGCTAAAACGCGGAGCAATCCGGCGAGCCGGTATTCGTATCCCTGACAGCAATGTTGATTCTGCTTTTGCAAACTTTGCGAAGGGTAATAAACTTACAACCAGCCAATTGTCTGACATTCTCAATCGATCTGGTGTTACGCCCGGGCATTTTAAAGAGTTCATCCGGCTGCAAATCGGGTGGGGACAAACGGTTCAAGTGCAAAGCCAACGATCATCGCAACTCATGAACGAGCAAGATGTTGTGGCAAAAATGCTTGAGCAGGGCGGGCCAAAACCAACGTCGACGGAATATCTGTTGCAGCAAGTTATATTTGTCGTGCCGGAAGCAAAGCGGTCCAGCCAACTTAAAAAACGTATCGCTGAAGCCAACAACATGCGTGGTCAGATAAACAGCTGTGATGACAGCAAAGCATTGGCG
The DNA here is from genome assembly GCA_034519905.1 of Ahrensia sp. Lineage (GTDB taxonomy): Bacteria > Pseudomonadota > Alphaproteobacteria > Rhizobiales > Rhizobiaceae > Ahrensia. The sequence goes on along the minus strand of JAXHNY010000018.1, from coordinate 48,131 downwards.
GGGCGTGTTCGAGACGTGTCTGTGCGTGACCTCGGCCGCATATTGGAACTTCAGTTGCCGGAAAGATGGGCAAAAGACATAAAAGGCTTGCAGGCTGGGCAAAAAACGCGCGTGAGAGATACAGAACGCGGAGCGGAATTCATCGTCGTATGCCGTGCAAAGGCTGTTTCCGATGACCGCGTTGCGCAACTAGAGTTCTCAACAAAAGCCCTTGAAAGTGCTGGCGGTGATCTGGGGAAAAAATTCCTGGATGAATTGCGCAGCGCAGCCAAAATCACACGCCGATAGTCACATAAATTGGGCAGCACACATCTTTTAAAGCCAATCGCCGTGAGCTGCGGCGATCCTAGTGGCATAGGGCCTGACATCATTCTATCAGCTTGGCTCCAGCGCCAGTCACTTAACTTACCGCCATTTTATGTGCTCGGTGACGTGGCTCAACTGCGCGCCCAGCGCTGCGCTTGGGCTTGATGTGCCACTTGCATCGACCGACCAAGCATCAGCAGAGAAGAAATTTGCGGATGCCCTGCCCGTCTATCCATTGGAAAATACGCTTATCGATAACGCAGGTGTGCCCTTAACGAAAAATGCGGGGGTATTATCGAGGCGATTGATCGCGCTGTTGCAGACTGTGTGACTGGAGCGGCGTGCGCGATGGTCACTGCGCCTATCGCAAAAAAACCGCTTTATGATGCTGGCTTTCGCCACCCCGGTCACACCGAATATTTGGCGCATCTTGCACACCAGCATTATGGCAGGGCTTCAACGCCGATCATGATGATCGCTGCGCCGCAATTGCGCACAATACCCGTGACAATCCATATCCCGTTGCATGAAGTATCTGGAGCATTGACGAAGGAGGCTATTGTTGAAGCTGCGCGTATTGCAGACCACGATCTTCGCACCCGTTTCGGCATAGAAAAGCCGCGCCTTGCCATATCTGGACTTAATCCCCACGCGGGCGAAAATGGTGCCATGGGACGCGAAGATATTGATGTAATAATGCCCGCAATCGCCTTACTTAAAAATATGGGTATAGAGGCCGTCGGCCCACTTCCAGCGGACACGATGTTTCATGCCGCAGCGCGTGCAAAATATGATGTCGCGATATGTATGTACCACGACCAAGCGCTGATCCCTGCCAAGGCGCTTGGTTTCGATGACGGGGTCAATGTAACCCTTGGACTGCCCTTCGTTCGCACATCGCCAGACCATGGCACCGCGTTTGAAATTGCCGGCAAAGGAATTGCCAAGCCCGACAGTTTTATCGCTGCGCTTAAAATGGCAGCACAGATGGCGTCGTACAAAATGCAAGAACATTCAGCCCGATGAGCGACGAAAAACTCAGCATCGATGGCCTGCCGCCGCTTCGTGCCGTCATCGACCATCATGGTCTAGCGGCAAAAAAGGCGCTTGGGCAAAACTTTCTGCTGGACCTCAATTTGACAGGACGTATTGCGCGCACGGCGGGTAATCTGACAAATTTAACCGTGATTGAAGTCGGGCCAGGGCCAGGCGGCTTAACCCGCGCGCTGTTGATGGCAGGGGCCAAAAAGGTCATCGCCGTTGAAACAGACCCCCGATGCTTGCCGGCGCTTGCACAGATTGCGGCGCATTACGATGGACGCCTAAGCGTAATTGAAGGCGATGCCCTGCAGGTTGATTTAGCCAAATTGTCCGATGGGCCGACCATCATTGTCGCCAATCTTCCCTACAACATAGGCACACAGCTGCTGCTTGACTGGCTTAGCCTCGATAACTGGCCGCCATTTTATCAATCGATGACGCTGATGTTTCAGCGCGAAGTCGCCGAGCGGATCGTCGCAAAAGAAGGCGATAATCATTTTGGCCGACTTAGCGTGTTAGCAGGCTGGCGGGCCAATGCGCACATCGCCTTTGATGTACCGCCTCAAGCTTTTTGGCCGCCGCCGAAGGTGACATCCTCGGTCGTGCACATCATTCCAAACTTATCGCCAATCCCTTGCGATACCAAAGCCCTGGAGACGGTGACTCGCAACGCTTTCGGCCAGCGCCGGAAGATGCTGCGCCAGAGCCTTAAAGCGATTGGTGGCCAAGAGTTGCTCGATAAGGTGGGCATTGATGGAACACGCCGCGCCGAAGTTCTGACGGTCGCAGAGTTCTGCGCGCTAGCCAATGCTTATGTTACAAATTAGTCGGCGGTCTAAATCGTTTCGCTCAACAACGAATTGACAAATTCGAACATACCAGGTCGCCGGTTTCGGCGCAGCCGCTCTGCCTGCAAAATCGCCTGCACCTCACTATAAGCCGCGCTTAAATCGCGATTGATGATGACAAAATCATAGTCGCGCCAATGCTCTATTTCGGCGACGGCATTTTTCAAACGTTTGGAAATAACAGCCTCGTCGTCTTCGGCGCGGCGGTGCAGTCGATCACGCAGTTCGGCCATGCTGGGTGGCAAAACAAAAATCGACACCACATCAGTCCGCATTTTTTGCGCCAGCTGTTCGGCGCCTTGCCAATCGATGTCAAAAAGCATGTCGCGGCCTTCGCGCATGGCCTGCTCTACGGGCTCGCGCGGCGTGCCGTAAAAATTGCCGTGAACTTCCGCAAACTCCAGCAAATCGTCATTATCGCGCAGACGCTCAAATTCACGCATAGTGATAAAATGATAATGTTTGCCGGCGATCTCACTTCCACGGCGCGCCCGTGTTGTGACGCTAACCGACATTTCAAGACCGGTGCCTTCGTCGAGCAAGTTGCGCGCAATTGAAGATTTACCCGCGCCTGATGGCGATGACAAAACCAGCATCAAACCGCGGCGTTTTATGTCATCGCCTGCATACGCTGTTTCGCCTTGGTTTGCCGTCATTGTTGCCTGCTCGCTTAAGCCAAGTTTTGCACTTGTTCTCGAAATTGGTCGATGACAGCCTTAAGCGCAAGACCTGTTGCGGTCAATGTAGTGCTGACTGACTTCGAACAGATCGTGTTCGTTTCGCGGTTGAACTCTTGCGATAAAAAGTCGAGTTTTCGGCCCACGGCGCCGCCTTGATTTAATAACTCGCGCGCCGCGATTATATGCGCGCTGAGCCTATCCGTTTCTTCGCGAATATCCGTTTTGGTGGCTAACAACGCTACCTCCGCATGAAGTCGGTCCTGATCGAGCTTATCGGCGCTCGCGCCCGTTGCGGCCAGCAGTGCGTCGACCTGCGCAACCAATCTAGCCATCATGGCCGCTGGTCTGCTCGCTTCATCTTCACGGGCACTTATTACTAAGCGATCAATCATATTGAGCTGATCGCTGAGAACCTTGTGCAAGGCATCACCTTCCCGCTCTCGCATATCAACCAATTCGACCGTGGCCGCTTCTACGGTTGCCATCAAAAGATCCTGTGCACGCTTTTTCTCAGCGTCATCGATAAAACCAACCGCTCTATTGTCTTGCGATAAAATGACGCCGCGCGCGCCTAATATGCCGTCGGCGGTCGGTGGCGCGACACCATATTGTTTTGCAAGTCGAACAGCCTGTTTGGCCAAAGCGGAGAACGTTAGCTCATCAATCTGGATCGCAGGATTTGCGCTAAGCTCTTCAATAGTCACGCTGACTTGAATGTTGCCACGCTCAACAAATTGCGCGATGCGTTTTTTGATCGCCGGTTCCAGCTCTTCAAAAGAAGGCGGTACACGCAAACGCAAATCAAGGCTCTTGCCATTGACGGAACGCATTTCGCAAGTGGCGCTTAAACGCGCATTGGCTTTTGTTGCGGTTCCAAAGCCGGTCATTGATTGCAATTTTTTCATGACCGAGCCTCAACTGTTACGCAGGAAATTTAGTTGCTCGTTTTCGGCGCATCTTCCGCAGCTTTGCGTTCTTTTTCAATGTTACGCCATTTGGCAACATTTGCATTGTGTTCTTTTAATGTTTTGGCAAACACATGACCACCAGTTCCATCGGCCACAAAAAACAGATCCTCGGTCTGTGCGGGGTTTGCCACCGCCTCGAGCGATGCGCGGCCCGGAATAGCGATCGGCCCGGGCGGAATACCGTCGATGGTATAGGTGTTATAAGGCGTTGGTTTTTCGATGTCCGACTTATAAATTGGGCGGTCTGCTGGGCGACCTTCGCCGCCAAAGATGCCATACAAAATGGTCGGATCAGACTGAAGGCGGATGCCTTGGCGCAGGCGATTGACAAACACCGCCGCCACCTGTGGGCGTTCTTCTGCGACACCGGTTTCCTTCTCAACGATTGATGCCAATGCAACGAATTGTTCTATTGTCTCAAATGGCAAATTTGGCGCGCGTTTTGCCCATATTTGTTCAACCAGCTTTGCTTGCTGCGCTTGCATGCGCTCGATGATATCTTGTCTCGTGGTTCCGCGGCCAAACCGCTGCGTGTCGGCAATAAGCGATCCTTCCGGTGGAAGCTGGCTTGGCATATCGCCGGTCAAAATCTCATCGGCAGCAATTTTCTGCATGGCTTGGAATACGGTATTGCCCTCGACGATGGTCAAGGCATGCAAAATTGCCTTACCCTCGACCAAGGTTTCCATGATCTGTTTCATAGAAGCACCCGCTTTAATCTCATACTCACCAGCTTTCATGGCGTTTTGCTTACCGTAAGCCCGCACACCCCAAGTGAATATTTGTGCATCCGTAATCAAGTTGCGCCGTGCCAGTGAATTGGTGATCTGTGTAAAGCTGGTGCCACTTCGCACCTCAAAATTCATCGCAGTTTCAGTAGGGCCTGCGCGCTCAAATTCAGCTTTACCGTAGTAGATCAATGCACCCAAGCCGATGAGGCAAAAAACAAAGATCGAAAATAAAAAATTGAAAAAAATAACCGTTTGATTTCGGGCTTGTTTTGCACGCATTTTTTTAGGCGGCGCCACACCAGGCGCAGCCTTAATCGCTTGTGCCTCAGAACGCGGCAACTGACTAGCATCACGCTGCATGGCAACAGGATCGCCATTATTACGGCTCATATCGCCGCCCCGTCCAAATGGTACTTGATCGTTCATCGCTGAACCCTTTAATACTTCGCACAACTGTATCGACCTAAACCGGCTATTTTGAGCCTTGTCGACACTTCTCAATCAAACTGCTTGGCACCACCTAAAAAACCAATGTGGCGAAAAGTGAGTGAAGACATTAATTTACAAAGCGCTTTAGAACAAGGGAAGCATTGGTGCCGCCGAACCCGAATGAATTCGACAGCGCTACATCCACTTTGCGAAACCGTTTTTTGTGTGGCACGAGATCTATTTTTGTCTCCCGTTCCGGATTATCGAGATTGATGGTGGGTGGTACAACCTGATCGCGAATTGCAAGGGCACAGAAAATTGCTTCCACTGCACCCGCTGCCCCTAAAAGGTGGCCGATAGCTGACTTCGTCGAGCTCATGGAGACATTTGCCGCAGCATCACCGAGAAGACGTTCCACCGCGCCAAGTTCAATTGTATCAGCCATCGTGGACGTGCCGTGAGCATTTATGTAGTCAATGTCTGATGGTTGTAATCCCGCGCGTTTAAGCGCTGCACGCATGCACCGCTCTGCGCCTTCTCCATCTTCTGACGGCGCGGTGATATGGTGGGCGTCGCCGCTCAATCCATATCCAACAATTTCTGCATAAATTTTTGCACCGCGGGCTAACGCATGTTGTAGTTCTTCGACCACAACAACGCCAGCCCCCTCGCCCATGACAAAACCATCGCGGTCTCGGTCATAGGGGCGTGACGCCTTCGTTGGCTCGCGATTGCGCTCGGTTGAAAGCGCCCGACAGGCGGCAAACCCGGCCAGCGAAATGCGGCTGATGGGTGACTCTGCGCCACCGGCAACCATCACATCGGCGTCACCAAGTGCCACCAAACGTGCCGCATCACCGATGGCGTGCGCACCGGTTGAACAAGCGGTAACAACGGAATGATTGGGGCCTTTAAGCTTGTGCTTTATGGATACATGGCCGCTGGCCAAGTTAATAAGACGTCCGGGGATAAAAAATGGAGAAATTCTTTTCGGGCCGCGATCGCGCAGTGTGTAGCCCGCCTCGACGATGCCTTCGATGCCGCCAATGCCTGCCCCGATCAAGACGCCCGTTGCACACTGGTCGTCATCTGGTTGAGGGATGCCAATTGGCGTCGTTAAGCGCCATATCAGCTGCAGCAACCGCATAAACGATGAATTCATCGACTTTGCGCTGCTCTTTCGGCTCCATCCAGTCGTCCGGATTATACGTTCCGTTGGTTCCATCACCACGAGGGATCCGGCAGGCAATCTGTGCGGATATATCATCCACTTCGAAGTCGGTAACGCGCGCCGCACCGCTTTTGCCATCCAAAATGTTGGCCCAAGTCGTTTCTAGGTTTCCACCCAATGGCGAAACCATGCCTGCACCTGTTATAACGACCCTGCGTAATGTCATATCACAATTCGGGCCGGAACTTAGTCAGCCCGGCCCCAAATAATTGCTTAAGCGCTTGCTTTTTCGATAAACTTTACAGCGTCGCCAACAGTCAGAATTGTTTCTGCTGCATCGTCTGGAATCTCAACGCTGAACTCTTCTTCAAAAGCCATAACAAGCTCAACTGTATCCAAGCTGTCTGCGCCTAGATCGTCGATAAAGCTCGCGCCTTCGGCAACTTTATCAGCATCAACACCAAGGTGTTCTATAACAATTTTCTTTACTCGGTCAGCTACGTCGCTCATTTCAGCGTCCTCAATTTTATTGAACCCTTTGCGTGACTAGCGACACAGCGTCTTCTAATCAAGCCCATAATACACTGCACAACAATTTTCTTACAAGAGCATTCTTGTGCAAAAACTGATTAAATCATCGCCATGCCGCCATTTACATGCAGCGTTTGTCCCGTCACATAGGACGCTTCCGATGAAGCAAGATAGACGACTGATGACGCTATTTCAGCGCTCGTTCCCATTCGTTTTGATGGAATCGAGCTCAAAATACTGTCTTTTTGCTTGTCATTTAATTTGTCTGTCATCGCGCTTTCTATAAACCCAGGCGCCACGCAATTGACGGTTATATTGCGCGAGGCAATTTCCTGCGCAAGCGATTTAGAAAACCCGATCATGCCGGCTTTTGAAGCACAATAATTGGCCTGGCCAGGATTTCCGGTAACGCCAACAACCGATGTGATATTGATAATGCGGCCCCAGCGACGGCGCATCATCGGGTGCGTCAACGCTCGTGTTAGGCGAAAAACGCTTGAAAGATTGACATTTATAACATCATCCCAGTCCGCATCGGACATGCGTACAAACAGGCCATCGCGCGTTATACCCGCATTATTGACCAAAATGTCCACACCTTCCATCTGCGCTTCGGCATCTGCACCCAGTTTTACTACTGCTTCAGGATCTGACAAGTTTGCCGGGAAAATATGGGTGCGGTCGCCAAAGTCTGCGGCCAAAGCGTTCAATTTCTCCTCGCGCGTACCGTGCAACCCAACGATTGCGCCTTGCGCATGGAGAGCACGCGCGATCTCTTCGCCAATACCGCCAGATGCGCCGGTAATAAGCGCTTTTTTCCCCGTCAGATCAAACATCGAAACTTCCTTAGATTATGCGTGTGCTTGTAAAAACGCTTCTATATCGGCTTGAGCGTTAATGGCAACGCCCGCAATTTGACTATCGATGCGGCGCGCCAGACCAGTAAGCACTTTACCGGAACCGATTTCGGCCAGATGGGTGACACCGTTTTTGCCGAACCATTGAATAGTTTCGCGCCAACGCACTTGGCCAGTCACCTGTTTTACGAGCAAATCAACCAGCGCCGAAGGGTTAGATTCGGGCATGACACCGACATTTGTCACAACTGGAATAGAGGGCGAATTGACGCTTATTTTGGATAGCGCAACCGCCATAGCCTCAGCCGCCGGCTGCATTAAGGCGCAATGAAACGGTGCTGAGACCGGAAGAATAAGCGCACGTTTTGCCCCCGCTTCCTTTGCCGCCTCTGCAGCCAGCTCTACAGCCTCTTTATCGCCGGATATCACCAGTTGTCCGCCGCCATTATCGTTGGCAATTTGGCAAACAGCACCCTTAGTGCTTGAAGCCGCATCGCGGCAAATTTGCTCAACTTGAATATCTTCTAAGCCGATGATGGCGGCCATGGCGCCGATGCCTACCGGAACAGCCGCCTGCATGGCATTACCGCGAATGCGCAAGAGGCGCGCCGTATCGGCCAGCGCAAAAGTGCCCGCAACGGCATGAGCCGCGTATTCGCCCAGCGAATGACCTGCCACAAAAGCAACTCTACTCTTCAGATCGAACCCTTGCGATTCCAGAACACGGGTTATGGCCACCGATACGGCCATGAGGGCGGGTTGGGTATTTGCTGTCAATGTCAGCGCATCATCAGGCCCCTCAAACATCAGGGTAGATAGTTTTTCGCCCAACGCCTCATCAACTTCGTCGAATACTGCTTTGGCAACTGAATACTGATCGCTTAGCTGCCTGCCCATGCCAACGGCTTGGCTGCCCTGCCCTGGAAATGTAAAGGCTAAAGTCATGTGTAAAATCCCGTTATTGTGCGCTTGTGCATGGGGATATGCATAAAACTTGTCAAGGTGGCTCGTGCCAAAGTGGTTCTTGCAAGGGTGCTTTTGGATTGGCAAACCTTTTTCTGCTGCATCTTATTTGGTTATTTGGTTGCACCCGCCTACAAAAACTGTATAAGGCCGCCATTGCCAGTCAGCCGGGGGCTGAACGGAGGGTGATTTGAGGGTTCAAATCACAAGAAATACAGATTTTCTGACCTCCCGTGTTCCCGCTCTCGACTAACCCGAGAACTACGCATCTTTCCTTTCCGCCTCTGTGCGGTTGGCTTGTTGCAGAGGCTTCGCGCTGAGTGGCTTAACAAAGGAAAGGCTAATTATGGCATTATACGAGCACACCTTCTTGGCGCGTCAGGATATTTCATCTGCGCAAGTGGAAGAGCTTACACAACACTGGAAAGGTGTTTTGGAAGCAAATGGCGGCACAGTTGGCCGCGTTGAAAGCTGGGGTTTAAAATCTCTCCAGTACCGGATCAATAAAAACCGTAAGGCACATTATGTGCTTATGGACATTGATGCACCGGGCGCAGCGATCCATGAACTTGAGCGCCTGATGCGCATTCATGAAGATATTTTGCGCTATCTAACAATTAAAGTGGACGCTTTCGAAGAAGGCCCATCGGCAATGATGAAGCGCGGCGACGATCGTCCCCCTCGCGGCGACCGCCCAAGCTATGGTGACCGTCCGAGCTATGGCGCGCGTGACAACGACAATGGTGGAGATGAATAATTATGGATATTAACCAGATTCCGACACGCCGTCCCTTTAGCCGTCGCCGCAAGACTTGCCCATTTTCGGGCGATAAAGCACCGGCGATTGACTACAAGGACGTCAAATTGTTGCAACGCTATGTTTCTGAGCGCGGCAAAATCATTCCGTCGCGCATTAGCGCCGTTAGCTTGAAGAAGCAGCGTTTGCTCTCAAAAGCCATCAAACGCGCGCGCTTCTTGGGTCTTTTGCCTTACGTTGTGGGCTAACGCCTTTAAATTTATCATCGGCAGTCTTCGCGCTGCCGATATTTGAATAAAGTTGGGGCAAAACCATGCCTCTAACTGCACCACGCAGGACAGCGAAATGAAATTTGATCTGAACAATATCTTGGTTGGAGTGCTCGCCGGCGCGGCAACCGCCATCCTATGCCTTGGCATGGCTTCCGGTTCAGGTCTTTCGGTTCTCTTATACCTTCTGTCAGCCGTACCCATCATGACTGCTGGCCTTGGCTGGGGTCTCGGTGCCTCTGTGATCGGCGTTGCGGTTGCGGCCCTTTCTGTCATCTTGATCGCAAACCAGCAGACCGCTCTCTTCGTGGTTTTGACCACGGCTCTCCCCGCTGCGCTTAGCGCCCATTGGCTAACCTTATCACGTCCCGCAGACGAAATCGGCGGCAAGCAGGGCTCGCTTGCTTGGTTTCCCTTGTCGGATGTCATGTTGCGCTTGTGCATCATCATAGGCGGCGCATTTATCGTTATCGGCATAATGGTGAATTATAGCCAAGAACTTATGCAGCCGGTGCTCGATGAGCTTGTCGCGCGGCTGCAAGAAAACAATCCAGAATTTTCATTTACGCCCGAAGCGCGCACCCAATTTGATGGGGCTATGCTCGGCTTAATGCCATTTTTTCAGCCGTTTTTATGGGTTTTGGTGCTTATCGCAAATCTCTACATCGCCCTTCGTGTCACCTTTGCATCGGGGCAGTTGAAGCGCCCGCGCGAGGATTTTCCGCAAGGCATGCGCATGCCGAAAATCGCTTTGATACCATTTGGTATCGCGATCTTAGGAACCATGATGAGCGGCAATATCGGTCTTGCCGCCACGGCCTTGGCCGGCGCGCTGAGCGGCGGATTTATGCTCTCCGGTTTTGCCTTTTTCCACGATTATTCACGGGCAAAGCCATGGCGCGGTTTAGCCATGGCCTTGGTATACATTTCGACCGCCATCACGATGTTGCCCCCGTTTTTAATGTTTTTCCTCGGGTTGTTTTCGGTCGCTCGAAATATTCCCACCTCTTCACCATCCAACCCACCCAAAAATTCGAATACATAAACGAATGATAGAACGAGAAAGGTTCACCCCATGAAAGTTATCCTCCTAGAACGAATCGCAAGACTTGGCGCAATCGGCGACGAAGTCACCGTTAAGGACGGTTTTGCACGTAACTTCCTTTTGCCATCTGGCAAGGCGCTACGGGCAAATGCTGCCAATCGCGAGCAATTTGAAACACAGCGCGGCGACATCGTAGCGCGTAACGAAGAGCGCAAAGGCATTGCCGCTGAGATATCCCAAGGTCTCGACGGACAAACATTTATGATCGTTCGCTCTGCTGGTGAAACAGGTCAGCTGTACGGTTCTGTTACATCGCGCGACATTTCCGATTTGTTGGCCGCCGCTGGTCACAAGGTTGCGCGCAACCAAGTTGATCTCAAAACGCCGATTAAAACGATCGGTTTCACAAATGTGGTTTTGACACTGCACCCTGAGGTGCAAACGAGCATCACGCTCAACATCGCGCGCACAGCAGAAGAAGCAGCGCGTCAGGCGGAAGGCGAAGATTTGTCATCAGCCGATGCGATTTACGGTGAAAATGACGACAAATTCGAATCGCTTGCCGATTTTGAAGACGAAGACGAGCGTCCACGCCGCAAGCGCAATTCTGGCAATTCTGCGCCGGCAGCTGAAGCAGCGTCTGAATAATTAGAAACGTATTCAGAAAGCCCGTTCGGTAAAAATCGAGCGGGCTTTTTTCGTTCAAAATTCTATCGCAGAGTCAACTACACAAAACTTAAACAGTATATTTGATAAAAATATTTCCGCTGCGCTGTGGATTGATGTGAACAACGCATCCCAAAAAATTTAAACTGCACCCGCCTGCTGAATGCCTTTGCTTAGCACGACATTATGCGCATAGATTGCGCAAACGATCAGGAGTGCCTTGAATATTATGTCAGATCCAGCGCGAAAACTGCAGCCCGTCAACGATGACACAAGCCCACTATACCGTGAGGCACCGGGTAATATCGAGGCGGAACAGGCGTTACTGGGCGCAATCCTGGTCAATAATGATGCGTTTTACCGCGTGTCAGATTTCCTTAAGCCCGAACATTTCCTCGAACCATTGCACCGCCAGATTTATGATGTGGCAGGCCAGCAAATTCGCATGGGCAAGACGTCCAATCCGGTAACGCTGAAAACCTTCTTGGCCAAAGATGCGCAGGTGGGCGATATCACCGTTGCACAATATCTGGCGCGCCTTGCCGCCGAAGCCGTCACCATCATCAATGCCGAGGATTATGGCCGCGCGATTTATGATTTGGCAATCCGGCGCGCACTCATCGGCATTGGCGAAGATATGGTCAACATCGCATTTGATGCACCCGTCGAAATGCCGCCCAATGAGCAAATCGAAGATGCGGAACGGCGACTGTTCGAGCTGGCAGAAACAGGCCGTTATGACGGCGGCTTTCAACCCTTCACCGATGCGCTTCGCACAGCCATTGATATGGCCAATGAGGCCTATCAGCGCGAAGGCAAATTATCAGGCATTGCCACTGGCCTTAAAGCCTTGGACAATAAGATGGGCGGATTGCAGCGCTCTGACTTGATCGTGCTCGCAGGCCGTCCCGGCATGGGCAAGACGTCGCTTGCCACCAACGTTGCCGCCAATATTGCCGCTGCCTATCGCGGCGAAGTGCAGTCTGACGGCGCGATGAAAGCTGTTGATGGCGGCGTGGTCGGTTTCTTTTCACTCGAAATGAGCGCCGAACAACTTGCCACACGTATTTTGTCGGAGGTCGCCGAGGTATCATCATCGAAAATTCGCCGCGGCGAAATTGACGAACGCGACTTTGAACAGTTGGTGGTAACGTCAAACCAAATCCAAAAAATGCCGCTTTATATCGACCAAACCGGCGGTATTTCGATTGCGCAGCTTGCCGCCCGCGCCAGGCGCTTGAAGCGCCAAAAGGGTCTCGATGTCATGATCATCGACTATATTCAGTTGATGAGTGGATCGTCAAAAAATTCAGGCAACCGCGTTCAGGAAGTCACTGAGATTACCACAGGCCTTAAAGCGCTGGGTAAAGAGCTAAACGTGCCGATCATCGCGCTGTCGCAGCTCTCTCGCCAAGTGGAAAGCCGCGATGACAAGCGCCCGCAATTATCTGATTTGCGCGAATCGGGTTCGATTGAGCAAGATGCGGACGTGGTGCTGTTCGTTTTCCGCGAAGAATATTATGTGCAAAATATGGAGCCACGCCGCTCGCCTGAAGATTATAAGAACGATATCAAGAATGAAGAATATATCGCTTGGGAAGAGAAGATGAACAAAGTGCGCGGCACCGCTGACGTGATCATCGCCAAGCAGCGTCACGGTCCAACGGGCACCGCGCGTCTCGGTTTCCAAGCGCAATTCACCCGTTTCAGCGATTTGGCGGATGAAGACCATCTGCCGGAGGCGTTTGGGTAAATTTTTATGGCGCTACCATATTACCCTCGAGCCGGACAAATTCTTGTGTGTGATTTTTCCGGTTTTACTCCGCCAGAAATGGTAAAAAAACGACCTGTTATATTGATTTCCCCTAAGTTACCGTATCGCAGTGAAATAGTAACTGTAGTTCCCCTCAGCACAACCGCACCCCGCCATAATCATCCTTATGTAGTAAAACTCTCGAAAAATTATCATCCTAATGAACTTGATGAAGAACCGTGTTGGGCAAAATGCGATATGGTTATGAATATCGGCCTTTTTAGATTATCGGCTTTTAAAATTGGCCGACGCACATGGGAAAGTCCGCAAGCAACCGGCAACGACTTGGAAGCTGTCCGCCGTGGGGTTATTCTTGGGCTTGGCCTTCAATCCTTGTTTATGGACTCAGGACTATGCTATCTGATGCACGTAACCCGATTTTCGGGCTTTAAGACCCAGCTTGCTGGGCAGGCTATTCGCAGGTCGATGACAAGACCAGAGTAGCCTAGATATTGTCAACGTCCCAAAACCCCGCCTCGTGCGGGGTTTTGTGTATGGATATGTTTTATTCTCTTGGATATTATCTATTTCGTATACCAGACCATCTAATTGGATAAATACCTCAATGACTCACAATGAAGGTTCTGACGTACTGCCCGATCTTGCAGGTGGGCGATTGAGCATCAACCTCGATGCCTTGGTTGCCAATTACAAGCTTCTCGCCGAGCGGTCGAAACCTGCAAAATGTGCCGCCGTGGTCAAAGCCAATGCCTATGGCTTGGGTGCTGATAAAGTTGTGCCTGCGCTTTGGGCAGCGGGTTGTGAGACGTTTTTTGTCGCCATGCCGCTTGAGGGTTTGGCGATCAAAAGCGTCTATCCGGCGGCTACGGTCTATGTGCTGAATGGCTTGCACGCGCAATCGGTGGCAAGCTTTGCGGAAGGCGGGCTGGTGCCAGTGCTCTGTTCGCTCACTCAAATCGACCTATGGGCGGCTTATTGTGCGCAAAGCAGTACACTCAGCTTGCTTGCGCCATTCACATCGATACGGGCATGAACCGCCTCGGTCTGACGGTCGATGAAGCGCTTGCGTTTCATACGCGCAACAAGGCTGACCCACGGATAACGCCGACACTCATCATGAGCCACTTGGCCTGTGCTGACGATCCAGATCATCGTCTCAACACCGAACAATTGGCGCAATTTCAACGCCTTGCGTCCATTTTCGATGATATTGATTCAAGCTTTGCCAATTCAGCGGCGACATTGACTGGCGGCGATTATCTGTTCGATTTGACGCGGCCGGGCATTGCGCTTTATGGCGGCGAGGCGATCAACGATGTGGCAAACCCGATGCATGTGGTGGCAACGCTAGAGGCGCGCATTTCACAAATACGTCACGCAAAAAAAGGCCAGACGGTATCTTATGGGGCTACGCAGACGCTAGCGCGCGACACAAAAATTGCGATTGTTGCTGTGGGCTATGCAGATGGCTATCCGCGCGCGGGTTCAGCAACCGGTGTGCCTCTGCGCACATCAAAGCCGGATGGCGCGCATGGTTATATTGCGGGTAAAAAAGTTCCACTGCTTGGGCGCGTCACCATGGATCTTTGCATGTTCGATGTGACCGATGTGCCGGACGAGGATCTGGCGCAGGGCTGGATAGAGCTGTTTGGCCATAATATCCCCCTCGATGATGCGGCGCGCGCGGCGGGCACCATCGGCTATGAGCTTTTAACTGGCCTCGGTTCGCGCTATGACAGGCGATATATTTTGAACGGAACGGCGTGATGGCAAAATCAAGGGCGAGTTTTATTTGCCAAAACTGCGCAACCACCCACACTCAGTGGCAAGGTAAATGTGACGGCTGCGGCGAGTGGAATACCATCGTCGAAGATAATCCGCTGGCGGGCATCGGCGGCGGTCCAGGCCGTGCACTCAAGAAAGGCCGCGTCGTTCCGCTGACCTCGCTCGCAGGCGAAACAGAAGACGCACCGCGCATTGTGTCCAAGGTCGCCGAGCTTGACCGCGTTACAGGCGGCGGCTTTGTGCGCGGGTCTGCGGTGCTGCTGGGCGGCGAGCCAGGTATTGGCAAATCTACCCTTTTGATGCAGGCGGCCGCGGCCTTGGCGCGCGCTGGCCATTCGATCATTTATGTATCGGGCGAAGAGGCTGTTGCACAGGTGCGGCTTCGCGCCAAGCGCCTAAAAGCCAATGAGACCGATGTGCAACTGGCCGCAGAAACCAATGTCGAAGATATTTTAACGACGCTGGGGGCTGAAGACAAACGGCCGGATTTAGTGATCATCGATTCCATCCAAACCATGTGGACTGATAGCGTCGATTCAGCGCCAGGCACTGTCAGCCAAGTGCGCTCTTCGGCACAAGCGCTGATCAAATATGCTAAATCGACGGGCGCTGCCGTGGTTATGGTTGGCCATGTCACAAAAGAAGGCAATATTGCGGGACCGCGCGTTGTTGAGCATATGGTTGATGCGGTCATTCAGTTTGAAGGCGATGGCAGTCATCAGTACCGCATTTTGCGCGCACTTAAAAACCGTTTTGGGCCGACCGATGAAATCGGCGTGTTCGAGATGATGGCATCAGGCCTTCGCCAAGTGGCCAATCCATCGGAGCTATTTTTGGGAGAGCGGGCGGAAAATGCACCCGGCGCTGCCGTGTTTGGCGGCATGGAAGGCACGCGGCCATTGCTGGTCGAAATTCAAGCACTTGTTGCGCCAACGTCGCTCGGTACGCCGCGCCGCGCCGTCGTTGGCTGGGATTCCGCGCGGTTGGCCATGATCATCGCCGTGCTTCAAGCCCATTGCGGCGTCAATTTGGGTCAGCATGATGTCTACCTTAATGTGGCTGGCGGCTACCGCATATCAGAGCCAGCCGCTGATTTGGCCGTAGCTTGCGCGCTCATCTCGTCACTGGCGGGAAAGCCGCTTCCCACAGACTGCGTTTATTTTGGCGAAATAAGCCTGTCCGGTTCGGTGCGTCCTGTGCCCCATGCGGGACAACGCCTAAAAGAAGCTGAAAAACTAGGCTTTAAATCAGCCGTTTTGCCAAAAGGCAGTTCAGATGTGCCAAAACGTTCAGATAATAGCATTTATCAAACGGAAAAGTTGGTTGATCTGGTCGTGCGTATTGCAGGCGGTAAATCGCTTGGCTATGAGAAAGATCAGGGATAATACTCTGTTTCTAACGGGCCTATAAAAACGCGATAACGCATTTCATATCGCAGCAGTCGCAGAAAGAGCTTTTAATGGCAATCACACTTTTAGATGGTCTTTTTATCGGCCTTGTTCTTTTGTCAGCCGTGTTGGCAATGGTGCGCGGATTTTCCCGTGAAGTGCTGTCTATCGGCTCTTGGATTGCGGCAGCGGCGGCGGCGTTTTTATTTTACAAACAACTTACACCCATGGTCGAAACCTATGTGGGCAACGAATTAATTTCACAACTTGTGGCAGCGGGCATCATTTTTGTTGTCGCGCTTATTTTGGTGACTATCCTCACAATGCGCATTGCAGATATGATTATTGACAGCCGCGTTGGACCGCTGGATCGCTCGCTCGGGTTTTTATTCGGTGCTGCGCGCGGCATTGTTGTTGCGGCAGTTGCCGTATGGTTCATCGGTTTCTTTATCGGGGACCGCGATGTGCCATGGATAACACAAGCAAAGGCAAAACCGTTTTT
The DNA here is from genome assembly GCA_034519905.1 of Ahrensia sp. Classification (GTDB taxonomy): domain Bacteria; phylum Pseudomonadota; class Alphaproteobacteria; order Rhizobiales; family Rhizobiaceae; genus Ahrensia. The sequence goes on along the minus strand of JAXHNY010000018.1, from coordinate 31,420 downwards.
AGACACTGTCGCCAATCGGCTCATCAACTTGCTGCCAGAGGATTTGGATGCGGTGATGTCCGGCGATAAGTCCACCGATGGCACTGCATCGTAAAATGGTGAACCACATCGAACACGAGGCAGACGACCATTTCCACGATGAATGTGGTGTTTTCGGCATCTATGGTCGCGCAGATGCAGCCTCATTTACGACCCTTGGCCTGCACGCATTGCAGCATCGCGGCCAAGAGGCAGCAGGTATCGTCACCTATGACAATGAGCAGTTTCACATTGAGCGCCATGTCGGCCTGATCGGCGATAATTTTACCAAAGAAAATGTGATCAAACGACTTCCGGGCGATTGCTCAATTGGGCACACGCGCTATGCGACCACCGGCGGCTCATCCATTCGCAACATTCAACCACTATTTGCGGAGCTAGACGGCGGTGGTCTGGCGGTTGCACACAACGGCAACATCACCAATGCATTGACTGTGCAGCGCGATTTGCAGCGGCGCGGGGCTATTTTCTCATCGACCTCCGATACGGAGACCATTTTGCATCTTATCGCGATGAGCGACAAGAAAGACATCATGTCGAAGTTTAACGAGGCGGTGTTGCAGCTTGAGGGCGCGTTTTCACTGGTGGCGATGACGGCGAAGAAAATGATTGGGTGCCGCGATCCCCACGGTATTAGGCCGCTCGTTTTGGGCGATCTGGATGGGTCGTGGATCTTGGCATCAGAGACCTGTGCCCTCGACATTATGGGCGCGCGTTTTGTGCGTGAAGTGGCGCCGGGCGAAGTTGTCGTTATTACTAAAAAAGGTATCGAGAGCTATTTTCCGTTCGGTAAAAATCAAAACTCTAAATTCTGTATTTTTGAATTTGTGTATTTCGCCCGTCCCGATTCAGCGATGCAAGGCGAAAGCGTCTATACGGTGCGCAAACGCATTGGCGAGGAATTGGCGCGCGAAAGCGGTGTGGAAGCGGATATTGTGGTACCCGTTCCCGATTCTGGCACGCCTGCTGCCATCGGCTACGCGCAGGCCGCTAATTTGCCGTTCGAGCTTGGCATTATCCGCAACCATTATGTTGGGCGCACGTTCATCGCACCGACAGATCACATCCGCCATATGGGCGTGAAGCTTAAGCACAATGCTAACCGCGGTTTGCTAGAAGGCAAGCGCGTGATCCTTGTTGATGATTCTATCGTGCGCGGCACAACAAGCCAAAAAATCGTGGCAATGGTGCGCGAAGCCGGCGCAAAAGAAGTGCATATGCGCATTGCCTCCCCGCCCACCATGTCCTCTTGCTATTACGGTGTTGATACACCAGAGCGGACCAAACTGCTCGCCTCACGCATGAGTGTTGCTGAAATGGCAGATTTTATTCGCGTTGACTCGCTGTCGTTCTTATCGATCGATGGCCTCTACCGTGCCGTGGGCGAGGCCAACCGGAACAATGACATGCCGCAGTTTTGCGACGCGTGTTTCACCGGCCAATATCCGACACGCCTGCTCGACCAAGACGGGCGAAATAATGTTCGCAAATTGTCTTTGCTTGCCAACAATAATTGATCAGATTTTACGATGAGCCCTGCGATTGAAACACCAGACCTGAGTGGTCGCCTCGCGCTTATAACAGGCGCATCGCGCGGTATTGGCTATCAGATTGCTCTGCAAATGGCCAAGGCAGGCGCAGAGATTATAGCCGTTGCACGCACGGTGGGAGGGCTCGAAGAACTAGATGATGCAATTGTTGCCGCGGGCGGTAAATGCACGCTGGTTCCTCTCGATCTTAAGGACCACGAGGGCGTTGATCGTTTAGGCGGCGTCATCGCACAGCGCTGGGGTAAGCTCGATATTCTGGTGGCAAATGCTGGGATGCTTGGGACGATCGCGCCGACAGGACAAACAAAATCAAAGATTTTTGACGAAGTCGTTGACATAAATTTTAAAAGCGTCTGGCGGCTGATCCGAACGACAGAGCCTCTGTTGCGCCAATCAGATGCAGGACGCGCGCTTCTTTTGTCATCGAGCGTGGCGCATAGCGCTCGCGCATTCTGGGGCCCCTATGCGGCAACGAAAGCTGCGGTGGAAATCTTAGGTCGTACTTGGGCGGCAGAGACCGCAAACTCGGCGCTTCGCGTCAATAATGTAAATCCCGGCGCGACGGCAACGAGGATGCGCGCACAGGCCATGCCAGGTGAAAATGCAGCCAGCTTGCCCACCGCAGAAGAGGTCGCTGCCAAAATTATTCCGCTTGCCAGCCCTAAGCTCATGCAGACTGGCATGTTGTTTGATGTACCGAGCAACCAATGGCTGAACTATAATCCCCCAAGCTAGAAGATTAGTGCGCATTCAGACCCCTTCACTTTCAATAAAAGGCACACTAACGTCTCGGTAAGCGAGATGCGCGAATAGAGCCTCGTGTTGGTTTCGAGCTTGGGAGGGCAACCATGTTATCTATCATTATTTTGCTGGTGATGGCGCTTATCTTAGGCGTCTTGGTGATTACCTTTTTAGAGATGCTCGAAAACGGTTTAAGCTTTTCACGCGCGCTACGGCTCGCCCCCTATAAAATTTTTTACGGTCTCGACACAACTAATTTTAAACCAGCACTTGGTGCATCTGCGCCAACGTTTTACCTTATCAGCGCACAATCTGCGCTCGACAACAAAATCTACGCCGCTCTTTTGCCGTCCGAGACCGTGCATCTGAGCGGTGAACAATCAACCGAGGCGTTGCAAAACGCGCTTAAACAACATGGGCGTATCGCCGTTTATATCCCTGAAAATGTCGAACCGGACGATAAGCAATTTGCCATTTTTGCTTCTGTCGCTACGGCAGCCAACGTATTGGGCGCTGTGGTCGTCCCCCTCTATTTGAAGGGTGCCCGTTTTTTGGCGTCTTCCATGACGCCCGCAGAAAAGGCACCGCGCGCAACCTTCCCTGCGCTAAGCGTTCACGCATTACCGCCACTATCGGTCGCACACATGGTCACGCGCAGCGGCGCATCGCGCACCACCCCAGCGGTTGCGCTTTTTGACCGCATGGCAGTCAATCGTTTTCAATCTGCCGATTTCAACGTGGGATTATTTGAGGCATTGGTTGGTGCCGCTAAAACTTATGGCCCCAATCGGATTATTTTGGAGGACACGGTAACCGGTTCGCTGACCTATAAGCGGGTGCTAGTAGGGGCACGGGTACTTGGCAAAAAATTTCAAAAAGTCTCTCAGCCTCGCGAGGCGATGGGGGTTCTTTTGCCGAATGCCAATGGTGCGATTGTGACATTTTTTGCCCTACAGTCTGCCAACCGCGTAGCAGCTATGCTCAATTATACGGCTGGGCCGAAAAACGTTGTCTCGGCGATTACGGCAGCAGCCATCAAAACAGTCATCACGTCTCGCGCCTTTATAGAAAAAGCCGAGCTACAAAATGTTGTTGATGCGATTGTGGAAAATGGCACGCAGATTATGTGGCTTGAAGATGTGCGCGCTGGAGTTTCTGCGTTTGATAAAATCTCCGCGCTTCTTCAGTGGCAAAAACCGTTAGAAGAAATCGATGCCGAGAGTGCGGCGGTGATTTTGTTCACGTCCGGTTCGGAAGGAACGCCCAAAGGCGTTGTGCTCTCCCACCGTAATATTCATGCCAATGCAGCGCAATCTGAAGCGCGGGTTTCAATTTCTGTCGAAGATACGCTGTTTAATGTGTTACCCGTTTTCCATTCATTCGGTTTGACCGGCGGCACGATTTTGCCGCTATTTTATGGCGTGCGTTTGTTTCTCTACCCCTCGCCGCTGCATTATAAATTGATCCTGCGGCTGCGCGCCAAGTCAAACCGACCATTATGTTTGGGACTGATACTTTTTTCTAATGGGCTAGCGCGCACGGCAAAAGATCAAGATTTTTCTTCACTTCGTTTTGTTGTCGCAGGTGCTGAGGCCGTCAAACCGGAAACAGCGCAGATCTACCGAGAGCGCTTTGATTGCCTTATCCTAGAAGGCTTTGGCATGACAGAAGCTGCGCCGGTCGTGGCGGTTAACACCAAGACGCACTCGAAGGCTCGGTCTGTCGGGCGACTTTTGCCCGGTATTGACATTCGCCTTGAACCTGTCGAAGGCATCGATGCTGGGGGGCGTATGTGGGTCTCTGGTCCCAACGTTATGCTCGGCTACATGAAGGCGGAAAACCCAGGCGTATTGGAGCCCATTGGCGATGCTTGGCATGACAGCGGCGATATTGTTGATGTCGACGGCAACGGGTTTGTCACCATAAAAGGACGCGTGAAGCGTTTTGCAAAAATTGCAGGCGAGATGGTGTCGCTCGGCGCGGTAGAAATGCTTGTTCAATCGCTTTGGCCAGAAGATCAGCACGCCGTTGTTTCAGTGCCGGACAAGCGTAAGGGTGAACGGATCATTTTGGCGACAACGGGGCAAAATACGCAAAAGTCGGCTCTAATTGAGCACGGCAAAAAAAGCGGTGTGACCGAGTTGATGGTGCCGTCAGACATATTGCGGTTTGATGACGGTATTCCCGTTTTGGGATCTGGTAAGATCGATTATGTCAGCACAAAAAAACGCGTTGAAGAAGTGCTGGGAATTGGCGCCGACGAAAAGCTGTAGGAGGCTAACCTTCCATCCCTGTGTCGGCATCTTCCGTCGCCAAAGCCCTCGCCATATCTTTACGATACATGTGCAGGGAATACGGCAGGAAAAGCAGGTAGGCAACGGCACTCAGCGTCAACGTTGTCCACGTGAAATTAGCAAGCGCTGCCACATATATCACCACAACCAAAATCAGTGGCATCACGGCGGTGCGTGCAACGCCGCCAACGGTTTTGGCTGACCAAACCGGCAAGTTTGACACCATCAAAAACCCGATAATGACCACATAGACTGAAACAAATGACGCGGTGATCCAATCGGGCGAAATACCAAGAAAGCCGAGATAAACCGGCAGGAGAACAAGTAAAGCTGCGGCGGGTGCTGGGATGCCGGTAAAATAGGCTTGCTGCCATTTGGGACGCGTAAGATCGCCAAGCATGGTGTTAAACCGCGCCAAGCGCAGTGTTGCTGCAATCACGTAGATCAGTGCTGCAATCCAGCCGAATTGCTTGGTCTCATCCAGCACATAGATATAAAGCACCAGCGCTGGCACGCATCCAAAATTGACGACATCGGCAAGCGAATCCATTTCTGCGCCAAATTTTGATGAGCCTTTCAAAAGCCGCGCTACGCGCCCATCCATGCCGTCGAGTAACGCGGCCAGCAAAACAAGACCAATTGCGGTTTCAAAGCGGCCTTCAAATGCCATGCGAACGGCAGAAAGTCCGGCGCAAATGGCAAGCACGGTGATGATATTGGGTACGACGAAACGCAGTGGAATCTCGCGCAAACGTCGACGTTTCTCGCCTAATTTTTGAGGGCCATCGGGTTCAAAAGGCGGAAACGCATCATCCATCGACATGGGTCAAGCCTTCCGCGTCACATAGATCGTTTTATCGCTGCCGTAGGCTGCTAATATTGTTTCGCCTGCGATTGCGTTCTGCCCAATGGCTACTTGAGGTACAGCATTTATAGGCAAGTAAACATCAACGCGCGAACCAAAACGGATCAGACCAAAGCGCTCGCCGACTGCGATTTCCTCGTCCTCTTTGGCCCAGCAAAGAATACGCCGCGCAATCAAACCGGCCACCTGAACAACGCCAACCTTGCCGTGCGGGCTGTCGATGACCAGCCCATTTCGTTCGTTCTCACGGCTGGCTTTATCCAAGTCAGCATTCAAAAATTTGCCCGGTCTATAGGCGATTTTTGAGATCGGCCCACGCACGGGCGCGCGGTTGATGTGCACTGAAAAGACGTTCATAAACACAGAAATGCGCAGGTACTCTTCAACGCCCAGCCCCAGTTCCTCTGGCGGTACAACAGCGCCAATAGCGGACACCACGCCGTCAGCAGGGCTAATGATAATATCATCGTTCAGCGGTGTTATGCGCGTTGGATCGCGGAAGAAATAAGCGCACCACGCGGTTAAGACCAAACCAACGAAAAATAAAGGATCCCATATCCAACCCAAAATAAGCGTGGCAACCGCAAAGGCCGCAATGAACGGCCAGCCCTCTTTATGGATGGGTACAAACACTTTTTGAATGCTATCGACTAAGCTCATGGTTTTATATTTCTCTATTTTCGCCCGTCTGTATACCGTGTGTCACCGCGCCTTAACAACAAGGTCTAGCGCGCAATCGCACCCCGTACACCCAGGATCATCTGCTTCTTGTGTTGCGCGCAAGACGGCGCTCGGCTTCACTGGCTTCGATTTGACGTTCCCACATCTTCGCATATAGGCCGCCTTTTAGTTTCATCAAATCCGCGTGCCTTCCCCGTTCCGCGATCAAGCCATCACGCAAAACAATGATTTCGTCGCACGCAATCACCGTTGAAAGGCGGTGCGCAATCACCACGGTTGTGCGGTCTTTTGAAACGATATCCAACGCGCTCTGAATTTCCTGTTCGGTAGCGGTATCAAGCGCAGATGTTGCCTCGTCGAGAATGAGGATCGGCGGGGCTTTTAACAACGTACGGGCAATGGCGACGCGCTGCTTTTCGCCGCCCGAGAGCTTCAAGCCCCGCTCGCCGACCATCGCCTTCATGCCCTCTGGCACGGTTTTTATAAACCCGCCAATTTGCGCCATTTCAGCGGCGTGCATCACTTCATCAGCCGACGCAGATGGCCGCCCGTAGCGGATATTATATTCCAGCGTATCATTGAACAAAACCGTGTCCTGCGGCACCATGCCTATGGCGCCGCGCAGTGACTTTTGCGTTATATCCCGCAGGTCCTGACCATCAATCGAGATGCTGCCCTGACTGACATCGTAAAAGCGAAACAACAGGCGTGAAATTGTCGATTTTCCTGCACCGGACGGCCCCACAATGGCGACCGATTTTCCCGCCGGCACTTCAAACGAAATACCTTTTAAGATCGCCCTATTGTCGTTGTAGGAAAAGTGGACATTATCGAATTTAATGGTGCCTTGCGTAACTTCGAGCGGTCTTGCATGGGGCGCGTCTTGGACTTCGGCCTCAACCGCCAGCAGATCGAACATTTGCTCTATATCGGTCAAACCTTGGCGAATTTCTCGGTACATGAAGCCGATAAAGTTCAGCGGTATCGACAGCTGCATCAGCATGGCGTTGATAAAGACAAAATCACCAAGCGTTTGTGTGCCAGCCATAACCGCATTTGCCGACATCCACATCATCGTCAAAAGGCCAGCACTAAAAATGACGCCTTGGCCAAAGTTTAACCAGCCGAGCGATGTCCAAACCTTGGTTGCAGAACGCTCATAACCTTCCATCGACTTGTCAAAGCGTTTGGCTTCCATCTCCTCGTTGCCAAAATATTTGACGGTCTCGAAGTTCAACAGGGAGTCGATCGCTTTTGAATTGGCATCCGTGTCAGACGTATTCATGTCACGGCGAATTTGAATGCGCCAATCGGATGCGCGAATGGTGAACCAAGAGTATAGATAGACGGTGATTTTAGCTGGCTGTTACCGCCACATATTGCCAGCCATAGGCCAGCGCGAAAATGATCGATATCAGCGCAAATTCCAATATGGTCGGCGCTGTGTTGAGGATGGTGAACCTTACAATTGCTTCAATGCCTTTTGTGCCCCGTTCGATGACCCGCGATAGGCCACCTGTGCGCCTCTCCAAGTGAAAGCGCAGTGACAATCGGTGCATGTGATTAAACGTCAGATAGGCCAGCTGGCGCACGGCATGTTGACCGACAGAGGCAAACAGCGCATCGCGCAGCTGCATCAACCCGACGTTTAAAACCCGAAATACGTTATAGGCAACAACCAGCATAATCGGGCCAAGCACAAGCGCAGCCGCCCAGCTGTCTGCGCTGAATTTCAATTCACCGTTGAGGGCATCGGTTGCCCATTTGAAGGCGTAAGGTACCAGCACCAACACTAATTTGGACACAACCAAATAAAATGTCGCCCACACGACACGCATTTTTAAATCGGGTCGGTCCGTCGGCCACATATAGGGCCATAGGTTTACAAGTGTCTTTAGCGTCCCGCCGTTGTCAGGGGTCACGGTTTTTTGCGTCGCATTATTTTGTGCCAAGAAAATGGCCTTTGCTACTTGCTTATTGCACTGCTAACTTTCGCAGTTACATCGATGTCATTGTTAGTTTGCGGCAGGTGCCTCTTCGGGAAGTGTAAAAACCTGTCCCGGCCAGATGCGGTTCGGATCTTCGATCTGCGCTTGGTTTGCTGCGTAAATCGTGGTGTATTTTACCCCGCGACCATATATGCGGCGCGAAATCTGCCAAAGTGTGTCGCCGCGCCGGATAATAACCGATTGATCAACTGGAGCGAGCCGCTGCGCCAATGACGTATCCGTGGTGGTTACGGATTGCTCTGAACTTATAACAGGCGGCGTGCTGGGCAGGCGCGGTGCAACGGGCACCGTGATCTGCGGCGCCACGGCTGCCAGTTTTTCACCTTCGCTGCGCGTGAAAGGAACTGACACCCGCGACAGCACGTCGACCGCGTTAGGGCCGATGGAATCAGCACGGATCACATAATCACCTACGGCTAAGTTGCGGTTGACATCAACGAGGAACCGCCCTTCCGCATTGGCGATATTTTCGCCCAGCAAAATGTCATTGGCATAGACACGAATGCGCGCGCCCACATCTGCGCTGCCTGCAACAAAGACCGTTGGACCATCTATTTCGACAGCTTCAATGCGTAGTTTTGCTGGCTGCAACCGCGCACCTGCTGGCGCTGATGACTTTGCTGGCTTTGCTGGCTTTGCTGGCTCGGCTTTTGCCATTTCGGTTACGGTGGGCTCTGGCTGCTTTTCTACTGCAGCCACCGGCGTTTCAACGGCCGCTTTTTTGCCATCCACCACAGGTTCCACCTGCACCAACGCTGGTTCGGCTTTAGGCACAGTGATCAACCGCGATGGAGCGCCAGGCGCTTCAACGAGAGCCAATATATCACCGCTTCCCGTTTCAGGAATAGACACGATTGCCGTCTCAGCCGATGTCATTGCAACCCCATCGGGCGATGTGGCGCGCAGCACAATTTGATAATCACCTTTCTCCAGCGGTTTATCGAGGACAGCAACAAATTCGCCACGATCATTTGCTTTGGTTTTGCTTAAAATCTGCGAACCGTGCCACCAATTCCACTTCGGAAAGAGGCGTGGTTTTTCCAGCAACCAAAGTCGAACCATCAGGCTCGACGCGCAAAATGTCAAAACTGGGAACGGTTTGCGGTGTAAGTGCGGTCGGTTCTGTCGGCGGCACCAGAAGCGCGCTGTTTTGCTCCGTTGTTTGCGCTGGCGCAGGTGAAGCGATTGGTGCTGCAACTTGGTCAGGCGCGAGCCGAATTTGTCTGCTCAATCGCTTTTGCGGTCTCGGCCGCGATCGCAGGCGTCGGCGCACTCGTTTCCGGGGTTGCCACTGCTACTTCAGTTGTTGTTTCAGTTTTTTCAACTGGCTCCTGCGCTATTATTGCGGGCTGGACGATGCCCGATGTTCGGTCATTTCAGACTTTTCAGACGGCACGGTCGTTGACACTTGCTGCGGTTGTTGTTGCTCGGTAGCACCGCCTTTAAAGCGCTCTAGTATTGGGTTGACATCAATCAACGCCCCAGAACTAACAAGGCCCGTGAGACCAAGCAGACCTGCAAAAATCGACAGTCCAATTTTTTCTTTGCTCATTTTTAAACCTTGAATGTTTTTGCCGCCTGCATCAACGCGCGGATGCAACCTTTGACTTTGTTTAGCGGCAAAAACGGGGATCTGCAATGATTCGAGGGTGCACTCTTGGTCACAGTGGCGCGATGAGCTAAAACTCTAAAACTATGCATAAAATCACGTTGTCATTATTCGTTCATATAAAAGTCAATCACCTGTCATAGATCCATGGTCATGTGCTCCAGTGTATTTAACCGGAGGTACCAATATGAAACTGACTTTGACAACCCTAACATCAGCACTGCTGCTATCAGCAGCTTCAACCGCTTTTGCCGCTTCGACCTTGCAAAATACGAGTATCCAACTTGGACCACGCCCATTTTATCTGATCGATAAAATGGATGACGGCGACCTGAAAATCAATTGGCGGCCTGCGCCACCAACGCATCTACAAAGTCCGATTGGTCAATTGGTCACTGCGCGCGCCGCTGCAGTTTCCTGAGCACACACGCGAATTTTATGTTGCCGCTGCACAAATGGGTGCCGGAATTGTAGAGTGCGACGTGACATTTACGAGCGACCATGAGCTTGTCTGCCGCCATGCACAAAACGACCTTTCGACAACGACAAACATTTTGGCCAGCGATCTTGCCTCAACATGCGTGAAGCCATTTTCCCCAGCAGCGGGCGATGCAAAAGCGGTTGCCGAGTGCCGGACATCGGAAATCACGCTTGCGCAATTTAGAACGCTTGATGGCAAAATGGATGCCGCCAACGCCAATGCGATCGACCGTTGAGGCCTATTTGGACGGCACAGCAAACTTCCGTACCGACCTTTATTCGACCAAAGGCACTTTGATGACGCACAAAGAGTCTATCGAACTCATGAAATCGCTCAACGTGAAGTTCACGCCTGAACTAAAATCACCCTCCGTTGAGATGCCGTTTAACGGTTTCACGCAAGAAATGTATGCGCAAAAGCTCATCAACGAATACAAGGAAGCGGGCGTTGATCCATCGATGGTATTTCCCCAGTCCTTTAATTTGGACGACGTGCTTTACTGGATCAACAACGAGCCCGCCTTTGGCGCGCAGGCGGTTTATCTTGATGACAGCTACGACATTAAAGGTTGGTCGCACATGGATCCGGCCACATGGGACAACACCATGCAAAGCCTAAAAGACAGAGGCGTCAATTACATTGCGCCGCCCATGTGGGTTCTGGTCACCTTGGATGCGAACGGCAAAATGATCCCATCGGTATATGCGACAGAAGCCAAAAAGGCTGGCCTGAAAATCATCACATGGACAGCCGAGCGGTCGGGTCTTCTAAACACGGGCGGCGGTTGGTATTTCCAGTCGGTCAAAGACGCAATCAACAATGATGGCGATGTGTTTGACCTTATGCACGTGCTCAATAAGGATGTGGGTATTGTTGGCCTGTTTTCCGATTGGCCTGCAACAACGACTTATTATGCCAACTGCTTTGGCCTGAAATAAGTAACTCAAAACATTTTGAAACCCGCCGCTCATTTGTGGCGGGTTTTTTTGTTTTATCAACCCGCTTTGCGAAACAGTGACCACGTATAAAGCGCTAATCCGACCCAAATAAACCCGAAGGCGATGCCGCGCGTGAGCGTAAACGGCTCACCAAAGACAAACACCGCCTGCAGAAAAATCATCGTCGGCGAAATATATTGCAAGATACCTAGCGTGGTAAAACGCAGCAGCTTTGCGCCATTGGCATATAAAATGAGCGGTACAGCTGTTACCACACCCGAGAGCATTAAAAGCATCATATCTTGCATATTTGACGGACCAAAATGCCCTTGCCCGCGCATATTCAACCATAGCAAATAACCCATCGCAGGAATGGCCAATATCAGCACTTCCAGCAGAAAACCTTGCGTTGGGCCAATCGGCAGGGTCTTGCGCAAGTAAGCATAAAAGCCAAATGAAAATGCCAGCGCCAGCGAAACCCATGGCAAGCCGCCTGCCCCAAAGGTCAAAATGCCAACCGCTATAACTGCGAGCGCAACGGCAATCTTTTGCAGCGTGTTAAACCGCTCGCCCAGCAGCACGACGCCCAGCACCACATTGACGAGCGGGTTGATGTAATACCCAAGTGCACCCTCCATCGCCCGATCTGCCGCCACTGCCCACACATAAATGCCCCAGTTTATGGAAATCAGCGTCGCTGTGACCGCCGCCATCACCAACACGCGCGGGCTTTTGATGGCCGCTTTCAAATCATCGGTTCGGCCCTGCCAAAGCAGGATTGCACCGGCGACAGGGATTGACCACAAAATCCGGTGCGCCACCACTTCAACGGCGGGAATATGCGCAACTGCCTTCAAATAAAGCGGAAAAAAGCCCCATATCAGAAAAGCGCTCAGCGCATAGACAAAGCCCGATAGAGGTTCTGAACTTTGTGTGGTTCCAGCGGTCGATTGGTTCTGTGTCATTGGCCCGCGATACACTCAATTTTGAGGCTTAGACACCTGAATCTTGCACCCTTAAGTTATTCTGCGGCGATCAGGCCAGCGGAACCACGGTTCTTCATCAGTTTAAACGTGATGGAATCCATCAGCGCCATAAATGATGCATCGATAATGTTGTCACTGACGCCAACCGTCCACCAGCGTTTTCCGGTCTCATCGGTCGACTCAATCAACACGCGGGTAATCGCCTCGGTGCCGCCATTTAAAATACGGACGCGGTAATCAACCAGCTCTAAGTCTTTGAGTTCCGCTTGGTATTTGCCCAGATCTTTACGCAGCGCCAAATCAAGCGCGTTGACCGGCCCCTTGCCTTCGGACACGCTCATGGTCAGCACGCCGTCGACCGTGACTTTTACTACGCCTTCTGACACCGTGATCAAATCACCAGCCGCATTGTAACGGCGCTCAACACCGATGCGGTAGCTGTTGACTTGAAAAAACTCTGGCACTTCGCCCAGCGTGCGCCGCGCCAACAGTTCAAAACTCGCATCGGCACCCTCATAGGAATAACCGGAATTTTCGCGCTCTTTGACAATTGAAATCAGCGTATCCAGCCGAGGATCAGTTTTAGCAACCTCAATGCCGCGCCGAGCCAATTCGTTGATAAAATTCGATTTTCCGCCTTGGTCGGACACCATCACACGGCGGGTATTGCCAACAGAATCTGGCATCACATGTTCATAGGTGGCAGGCTCTTTGAGCAATGCCGAAGCGTGAATGCCCGCCTTTGTGGCAAATGCCGACGCCCCCACATAGGGCGCTTGCAGCGCTGGCGCGCGGTTGAGCAGCTCATCAAATGAGCGCGAGAGATGGGTCAAGCCTTTCAGCTTGTCGGCGGTGATACCGATTTCAAAACGCGTTGCCCATTTTTGTTTGAGGCTCAAGGTGGCAATAATTGTCACCAGATTGGCGTTGCCGCAGCGCTCGCCGAGGCCGTTTAACGTGCCTTGAATTTGCCGTGCGCCAGCGTCAATGGCGGTCAGTGAATTGGCCACCGCTTGCTCCGTGTCATTATGCGCATGGATGCCGAGCCTATCGCCGGAAATACCCGCCGCAATCACCGCGCGCACGATCTCGCCGACTTCGCTCGGCTGCGTGCCGCCATTGGTATCGCAAAGCACGACCCACCGCGCACCGGCATCATAAGCCGCCTTTGCGCAGGCAAGTGCGTAATCGGGGTTGGCTTTGTAGCCATCGAAAAAATGCTCGCAATCGACAAATGCCTGCTTGCCCGCTTTGATCGTAGCTTCAACCGATTGCGCGATGGCCTCCAGATTTTCCGTATTGGTGCATCCCAGCGCCACACGCACATGGTAGTCCCACGCCTTGGCCACAAAACAAACCGCGTCAGCGTTTGCTGCCAAAAGCGCGGCAAGACCTGGATCATTTGACGCCGAAACACCAACCCGCTTTGTCATGCCGAAGGCGACAAACTCTGCCTTCTTTGTGCGCTTTTTAGCAAAAAATGCATCGTCGGTAGGGTTTGCACCGGGATACCCACCTTCAATATAATCAAGGCCAAATTCATCCAGCATGGCCGCGACGGCGATTTTATCATCAACAGAAAAATCAACACCTGGCGTTTGCTGGCCGTCCCTTAAAGTGGTGTCGAAGAGATAGATGCGTTCGCGCGACATAGGGTCAAAGTCCATTCTGATATTGCGAGCGTCATAGTGCAGCTGTGCGTTTATCGCAACCATGCGATACTGTGAAATCCCCCTCTGTCCCTTTGGGACATCTCCCCCGTAAAGGGGGAGAGTGGAGCAAACTGACTTGCATCGAAAAAGTGGAGAGGCTTTTATTGCCTTAACAACTTTTATGCAGCTGAAGCGGTTTACTCAAATTTCAAAGATTAAGCACCATTCGTTTGCCTTGACGTGGGGGCGACGCCCCAAACGGATGTGCGCGGGATTTGGGTTTGGGTCGACGTTGGATAGGTGGCTTTCGCAAGCGCGTGGGCGCGGCACACCTATTGCGGCAGGTGAGACTCAGGATGAGGGATGCAGAGGCGGCTGCTGCATCAAAAGTGTGATCCTGCCTGGCAGGAGCGCGAGATCTTAAACAAAGCGACCGCTATGATTGTCCAGCGAGACAATGTCGATGATATATGCGTTCATTGCATGCAAGGAAAGCCGAGTCATACGATCTCGCGCATGTGCAAAATCTTATCGGTGAACCGACGGTTATCATGCCTGGGCTCACCGAGCGCTTAGCGTGCCTGGCGGCTTATATAGTGCATCGGCGCGTGTGCCATAGGGTTCCGGCTCTCGCACAGAGACCAATATAGGGTCCGCGCAGGTACCATCCAATTGCACGAACCAGGAGTTATGCTGTTGGACGGCGACGGATTGCGCGTTTGATACGCAGAAAGCGGCCCAAAGCTCGGCAAAATCGTCGTTTGTCCACACGACTACACACCACCTTCCTTTCCCCAACCTGATTGCTCGGATATTGGCGGCGAGATCCCCAGACCCATAAATGGGGATCAGACACGCCAATGGTTGCACGCGTCAAGGCTGGCTGTATCTGGCTGTGGTCGTCGACCTTTACGCCAGACGCATCATCGGTTGGGAGGTGTCGGACCGGCTGCATGCTGCTCTTGCTCTGTCGGCCCTCAACAAGGCGATCACCATCGCGGGATTCATTCAATGGCCAACCATAGTCTTACCCACCACTCAGACCGAGGTAGCCAATATTGCGCCAATGCCTATCAGGCAAAATTACGCGAAAGCAGCATCGCCATCTCCATGTCCGGCAGGGTTTAACGCTCGCGATCAAATTGCCACGGTCGAAAGTTTTTTCAAGGCTTTGCAAACCGAGCTGATTTGGATACGAAAAGATACAGCTCAGACAGGAAGCCACGAAAGCCATTGCGCGCTACATCGACAGCTTCACAACCCGTCCAGACGCCCTCGGCGCGCTTGGATACCTTAGCCCCGTCCAGTTCGAAAGACTGGCCGGATCATGATCAATCCCTCTCCATTAAAACTGTGCAAGTCCACTGATCTCGGCCTGTCCCTTCGGACCCCCCGTAAAGGGGCGAGAGTGAGCGCCTAATTTTCAATCGGTGCATCAAGGCTAAACCAATATGTTCGAAGATTAGGGCCGCCACTCTCCCCCTTTTTTACGGGGAGAGCGTCTCAACGGTGACAGAGGGGGAAACTCAATTACCTTTTCACTTCCCGCCCCGGTCACCCGTCTCTGTCTGCCAGTTACCGGGTCTTTGAGATCTCTTTAGCTGAATTCCTTGAGACAATAGTTCATCACGAATGCGGTCGGCTTCGGCGAAGTTTTTTATCCCGAGTAAAAGTACGAGCCGTTCAGCGATTGCGGTTTCATCGCGTGCGATGCCAATGCGTGATCTGCATAGCTTGCAATGTTTCACGCCTAATAGAGTCCATCATTCAACTGACACACGTGTTTCCCAAGATTTCAAGGGCAGCACGAAGGCCTCTGTCATAGAAACTTGCTCCGCGAGCTGCCCCCGCCCACAGTCGACATAAATGACCAGTAGTTCTTAAGGCCTCGACTTAAGTTCAAATCATCCAGAAGCGCTTCCGACATTTTTGGATCAAGGTGTCCAGGCTCACGTCCGCCTTGATCGGCCAATCGGTTCCATCGCGCAAAAGTCTACTCTCCGCCTCTTCCAGCCGCCGCACGGTAAAATCAATCGGCTCTCTATAATGCGTCATCAGCATCGCAAGGCGCAGCACTTCGCCCGGCCATTTGCGGCCACCAAACTTCGTTGTGTGCAGCAGATCATGGATGGTGACGAAGTTGCCGTCGGACTTGCTCATCTTGCGACCTTCGACTTGAAGGTAGCCATTGTGCATCCAAATATTCGCCATTTTGCTGGTGCCGTGCGCACAGCAGCTTTGGGCGATTTCATTTTCATGGTGCGGGAAAATCAGATCGAGACCGCCGCCATGAATGTCAAATGTGGTGCCCAAATAGGCCGCGCTCATGGCTGAACATTCGATATGCCAGCCCGGGCGACCGTGGATTGTCTGTCCCTCAAAATGCGCAAGCCAGCCCGGCTCATCGGCGCTCGATTCTTTCCACAGCACAAAATCGCCGGCATTCTTTTTGTGGGTTTTGGCTTCAATGCGCGCGCCCGCTTGCTGATCTTCCAATTTGCGGTTGGACAGCGCGCCATAGTCTTTCATCGACGTCACATCAAACAGCACTTCGCGCCCCTCGCCGCCCGTCGCAATATAGGCGTGGCCTTTGCTGATCAGACTTTGAATGATCGTCACCATGTCCGCTTTTCCATCGGTGCGTGGCAGCACAAATTCTGTCGCTCGGGGCTCAAATGTGGGGGGCAAGCACCCCAGCGCAGCGACATCTTTATGAAATTGATCAGCGGTTTTTTCGGTCACATTTCGGATAGCTTCGTTGAGCGGAAGCGTGGGATAATCGCGCAGCGCGCGCGCATTTATCTTGTCGTCAACATCGGTAATGTTGCGCACATAGGTCACCCGGTCTTGGCCATATGTGTGACGCAAAAGACGATAAAGCACATCGAACACAATCACCGGACGCGCGTTGCCGATATGGGCAAAATCATAGACCGTCGGCCCGCACACATACATGCGCACATCATTTATCGTTGATCGGCTTGAAATCTTCTTTTGTGCGCGTCAGCGTGTTGTAAAGTTTTAGACCAGCCACTTGGGCCTCCAGCTTTTTGTGTTTTTCGAACCTCTGATAGCGCGTTTAAACCAAAAGATTGATTCTAGCGCCATGAAGTTCGTTATTTTGCATCGTATTGCGTTTTTGATACTTCGCTACAATCTTATGTTTACATTTCTTAGTGTCTGCAATTGCCGCGCGCTTGTAAACTTTTAGCGCGTTGCGTCAAAGTTGTAAAATGTGAGAAAATTCACAGATTGTTGACTAACTCTTTAATTTGCGAATGTTTTCACTATCATCGGTGTCAACAAAGGTTTACGGTGCCGCCACCCACGTAAGGTGGGGCTTGGGTGCCCCGTCGTAGAGTTTGCGCCCCATCTTCTGACGTATTGCCGCTAAATCGCCACGGACCAGGGGCGATTTGCGGCGGGCACCTGGGCGCCGTGGTCATGTTCAGCTTCGTCGAGAATGTTACTCCTTCGCCTAAAACAAGGAGCCTTGAGGATTAGTTGCCGGCTTATCCCTGAGCTTCTCACCCAATTTCTTCGGCTCCACCCGCGTCTGAATAGAGCTGTCGGTATTGACCACTTTGTTGACATCATCGGATATCGCGATGGCCTCAAAAACGCCCAGTGGAGGCGCGACCAGCAAATCAGCGACGTGGCGCGGCTCCCCGCTGCAACAATCCAGCCAGCGGCTAAAATCTGCGGGTTGCAACACCACCGGCATGCGGTCGTGGATCGGCATAAATTCTGCGTTCGACGTTGCGGTAAGCAATGCCACTGTGTCGATTTCTGCGCCATCGGCGCTCATGTAGGTTTCACTCACTGCCGCAAAACCAACAATGCCGCCATCCTTTGGGCGCACCCAATAGGCTTGGCTTTGTCCTGATGGCTTATCGCGCTGCCATTCATAAAAACCAGAGGCCGGCACAATCGTTCGCCGGTGACGCATCGCATTTCTGAATGAGGGTTTGGTGTCAGCGGTTTCGGACCGCGCATTGATCAGCAACGGGAAGTCCTTTACCTCTTTTACCCAGGCCGGCAGCAGGCCCCAGCGCATCAATTGCGCTTGGCGATCGGGCAAATTTGAGCCCTCACCCCGCAGTGGCGCTGCTGTGATGACCATAATGGGCTGCGTCGGCGCAATATTATAGCGCGGCGGAAAGGCCTCAATCGTGGCCAGCCCGAATGCGGCTTCAACAGCTTCAGGCGTATGAATTAAGGAAAATCGTCCACACATGATTTCTTTTAGCGTAATGAGAGCAAATCAAGCAAGATTGCGATGGGTAGCGTTTTCTGCTTTTGAACATGCGAGTAACCGAAAGCTGTCACGATGCGTCAAAAACAAGTGCAAGAATATCCCCAGCTCGCCGTATCAGTCGCCTTGCGCAACCGCGACGGGCAGACTTTTTTGCTTGTCAAGCGCGGCCGCGCGCCATCCAAAGGCATGTGGGCCTTTGCCGGTGGCCGCGTGGAATTTGGCGAAACGATGCGCGATGCCGCCCAGCGCGAATTGTATGAAGAAACGGGTCTTCTCGCCGACGAGCTTACGCTGTGCGAGCAGATGGAGTTTATTCAAACCGCCGATACGCAAGAGCAGCCAGCCCATCATTATGTTTTAAACGTCTTCACCGGTATTGGCTTTGGCACACCAAAACCCGCCGATGACGCCGATGATGCGCAGTGGTTGAGCCTTGATGACATGCGCGGCTTGCCTGTCACCGCATCGACGTTAAATGTTTGCAAAAAACTCAGCGCACAAAATCCAATCAAGGAAATGTGACTTGTATTTATTGGGCAACCCCTTGCTGATGTAATGACCTACTGGCGATGGGAGACTGCCATGAAACACAGATTTCTAAAACTGATCGCAGTGTTATCAATATTGGCAGCTCACGCTTCTCCGTCCTATGGCGACCCCATTCGGTGGAACCAAGAGGGGTGGAAAACTGATTTTTCGATCACGTCCATCGACTTGGCAAAAGTCTTGGACGGCGGTCCCCCGCGCGATGGCATTCCGTCAATTGATGATCCCCAATTTAAGCAGCAAGCGCAAATAACAGATATCAAAGACACAGAACCCGTTGTCGGTCTAAAAATAAACGGTGAGGCCAAAGCCTATCCGGTCCGTATTCTGACATGGCATGAAATTGTCAACGACATGATTGGCGATGTGCCCGTCGCTGTCACCTATTGCCCCCTATGCAATTCGTCGATCGTGTTTGACCGCCGTATCAATGGAAATGCAGTCGAGTTTGGTACCACAGGCAAACTCAAAGACAGCAATTTGATCATGTATGATCGCGGCGGGGATAATTGGTGGCAGCAGTTTACCGGCGAAGCTATCGCCGGAACGGCTACCGGCAATCAGCTAGCCCTCATTCCATCGCGGTTGCAGTCCTTTGGCGAATTCAAGGCCGAGAACCCCAACGGTTTAGTGCTTGTGCCAACCAATCCAAATTTGCGCGAATATGGCCGCAATCCCTATGTCGGTTATGATTTATCCGGTGCGCCATTTTTATACCGCGGCGATCTGCCCGATTATATCAATCCGATGGAGCGGGTTGTTGTCGTGCGTCGCGGTGATACCGACCCTATCATCGTCGCCATGAAAAAAATAACGCAGGCCGGCATTCTCAGCATTGATGGCTATGAGCTGACGTGGCGTGCAGGTCAAAATTCTGCACTCGACCAAGCTGATATGAGTATCGGGCGGGATGTCGGCACTGTGCTTGTGCAAAAAGACGGCAAGGATGTTGTCTATGATGTCACATTTGCGTTTGTTGCACACGCCTTTCATCCCAATGTTAAGATTGCGCAAGAATAGCGCTTTTGTGCAGGTAAATTATGTGAAAGAACACGTGAAATTTTGGTCGCAGATACAGGCATATGAAAAACACAGTTTTAGTGGCAATTATTGCGTTTGGACTTAATGTGGGCGGCGATTTGGCACCTGCGGCAGCGCAATCGCCTGCCGCTGCCTACGATGTACCGTTGTTGCGCCTTGCCCAAGTTCTTGGGTCAGTCCATTACTTGCGCAATTTATGTGGTGAGAGTTCCAACCAGTGGCGTGATAAAATGAATGCGCTTTTGGTTGTGGAAAAGCCAGAGCCAACACGGCGCGCGCAGCTTGTCGCCAGTTTCAACCGCGGTTATCGCAATTTCGGAAGTGTTTACACAAGCTGCACACCGCAGGCGCTTGTTGCTGTGGAACAATACATGGCTGAGGGCAAATCGATTGCAACAGAGATCAATAGTCGCTACGCAAACTGACGTTTACCATTTGTTAACTTTTCTGTACCGTTTCACGTTACATCGGCGGCAGATGTGCTAGACAGGTTAAGGTATCGTAAAATTTTGTATGGCGGCGTGTGTGTAGATGATTACCGACGAAAAAATTGCAGAGCTTGATGAAGTGATCGCACAAGAAAAACGCATCGTCGCGCGCGAGATGCACAGCGAGACTTTTGCCGACGGAATGTTAGAAGGTATTGAGGCAAACATTCTCGCCGACGCGGCGATTGCGACCGCACTTGAAGAGATGATACGCGATCAGGGCGAAGAAAGCGCTCTACTTTTGGTTGATACGTTGCATGATCGCATCATCGCAGGAGAATTTTCTGCGGAACGTACCCTTCAATAGAAAACCTGCTACAGTAACATGGTTATCTAGCAATGGCAGGAAACCGGTGGCGCACAACAGACAATTCCTAAAGTATGTAGTTGCATGTGCAGCTGGCTTAATCTTGTCGAACGCGGCGTTTGCACAATCATCGGAAAATGTCACGCCGCCGCCCTCGCAAATTATTCCGTTGCCAAATCCACTTGGATCTTCTGGTCAGGGCATAGATCCGAATAACCCGCTTGTCATCCCACCGAATGCAGCGCCAGAGCCATTTGATCCTGCCCGTTCGCAAGGGACCGGCAACGGTAGCCCCGACGCAAAAGTCGAAGTATCTTATGATGTCAGCTTGCTGCCGCGCCCCGTTGCAAAAATGCGCGAACTGATCATAGAAGCCGCCCGTTCTGGCGACCCGGAAAAACTGCGCAATTTACTAGGGCGCGGCGCGGACATTACGCAGCTTTCGTTTGGCGATATCGACGGCGATCCAATCGAATATCTGCGCTCGGTTTCCGGCGATGCGGAAGGCCATGAGATGCTGGCAATTTTGCTAGAAGTCATGGAATCTGGCTATGTGCGTTTTGATGCGGGTACAGCCCAAGAACTTTACATTTGGCCTTATTTTTATGCGGTGCCTCTGGAAGCGCTAACGCCATCTCAGCGCGTAGAACTGTTCAAGCTGGTAACGGCTGGTGACTACGAAGACATGCTGTCTTTTGGTGCTTATATTTTCTTCCGCGTCGGCATAACGCCCGAAGGCCGTTGGCGGTTTTTCGTCGCTGGGGATTAGGTGAGCAGCAGGTTTAAAAACACCAAACCGATGTAATTCGTATCATAAGTTTGCATCGACTTTACAATTTATTGATTGGTATTTTACCCTAAGTCCATCAATCTACTCATTTTTTATGCTTTGCTCTAAAATAGCGTTCACCCCTTTATCGAACGCATTTGCATCTGTTGCATGATGCAACCATGAAAACCGAATTAAACATCGCTACTGCCATCGAGAAAAACCGTATCGCGCTTTTGCGCGAGATCCTATGCTGGTTGGCGTTGGCTATTTGTGTTCGCCTTACGCGGAAAATGCTGCCCCCGCGCCTTGCGGCCTATGCGTCCATGCAGATTGCAAAAGCCGAATTGGCGGTCGGATTTCTGATTATTGCCTCGGGCAAATGGCACGACAATTACGATCCCGCTGATCGTTATTTTGTAGAAGCTGCCAATCTTTACCAAAATGGCTTTTGCGATGTCATCACTCTGCGCCGCGAAAATGATCATTGCCTGACATTTATCATAGCACGGCTTAGGGCAGTCAGGTCCGCACTTGTGCGTTTAGTAATAAGAGATAAGGCCCTAGTTTCTGTGCCGCTACAGTTGAAGCATCGCTTTGCGCCTGCCGTTTTTTACGCCGCAGCTTTTAAAGCGCTGCCACGTTTTCAGCTATTTTCACGCGCTTGCACGCCCTCCTTGCCTCCCTGATTATCATTCAAAGGCAAGTATTTTGAAACGGCAAGTAATTCGCATGGCCAGCAATCCCGTTGGCGATGGCGCTTTAGCACGCCAAAATATCAGCGGTTTCAGCCGCGCGGCAGGGTTTCTTGAAACTTCACCGCTTGGCCTTGGTTTGGTGTCACAATTTGGCCTTCCCACATAACACGCGTACCCCGAATGATCGTGCCGACACACCAGCCGTTGACTTGTTTGCCATCATAGGGCGTCCACCCGGCTTTCGATCCGGCCTGCGCATGGGTGATCGTCTCCCGGCGTTTCAGATCAACAATGGCAAAGTCGGCATCCCAGCCGACGGCGACGCGGCCTTTTTTGGCGATACCGAAAATGCGCTGCGGACCGTGGGCGATAAGATCAACCAGCCGCTCAAGCGTCAAACGTCCGGCATTGACGTGGTCAAGCATGATCGGCAGCAAGGTTTGCACGCCGGTCATGCCGGATGGCGATGCGGGGTAAGGCTTTGCTTTTTCAGAAAGGAGATGCGGCGCATGGTCAGAGCCCAGCACATCGATGATGCCTTGGTTGATGCCCTCCCAAATGCCAGTCCTGTGCCGTGCTTCACGCACCGGTGGGTTCATTTGGATCAGCGTTCCAAGCCTTGCGTAATCGTCGGCGGTCAACGTCAAATGATGAGGTGTCGCTTCGCAGGTCGCAACGTCTTTGTTGGCGGCCAAAAAGGGTATCTCTTCGGCCGTCGAAATGTGCAGCACGTGGATGCGCGCCTGCTCTTGGCGCGCGATCGCCACAAGCCGCTTCGTGCATTGCAGTGCCGCAATCTCATCGCGCCAAACTGGATGGGAAGAAGGATCGCCCGCCACGCGCAGCCCCTCGCGCTCGCGCAGGCGATATTCATCCTCGGAGTGGAACGCAGCGCGGCGCTTGGTGTTGCGCAAAATGGCTGCGACGCCCGCATCGTCTTCCACCAGCAAATCGCCCGTCGATGAGCCCATGAAGACTTTGATGCCCGCTGCGCCCGGCAGCCGTTCCAGTTCAGCCACATGGCTGGCGTTGTCGCGCGTGCCACCGACCCAGAACGCGAAGTCGCAGTGCATTCGGTTGCTTGCGCGCTTGACCTTGTGGCCAAGCTGCGCCTCATCGATTGTCAGCGGATTGGTGTTGGGCATTTCAAAAACGGACGTGACGCCGCCAAGTACCGCAGCGCGTGATCCGGTCTCCAGATCTTCTTTGTGCTCCAACCCGGGCTCGCGGAAATGGACCTGGCTGTCGATCGCGCCCGGCAAAATGTGCAGGCCAGTGCAATCGATGACCTCATCGGCGGATGCTTGGTGGAGCGATCCAATATGTGCAATCTCGCCATTGATGATACCAATGTCACGTTGGCCGATGCCGTCATGGTTGACCAGCGTTCCGCCTTTGAGGATCGTATCAAATGTTGCGGCCATTTTGAACTCCTGCCTTGCGCGATTGCACCATCGGACTTAACTATCAGGAGGAGCGTTTGCAAGAGTTGGAACCGATGGCGCACATCATATTGGCGGACAAAAAGTTGGTGAGTTTTGAAGGGCCAGATGCCGCGCATCTGCTTCAAAGCGTGCTGACGTGCAACATCGAGACCCTGCAAAAAGGTGTGGCGCAAATCGGTGCATTGCTGTCTCCCCAAGGCAAAATCCTGTTCGAGTTGCTCATCAGCAAACAGTCCGATGATCGATTTTTGATTGAGATCGACGCCGATCAAGCGGCCAGCTTCAAGCAACGCATGACGATGTATCGGATGCGGTCTCAAGTTGAAATATCTGAGCCATCTGAATCACTTGTGCGCATTTCTTGGGACGATGATTCAACCGACCATGCTTCTGCTTTGCGCGATGTAAGGTTTAGATCTGGCAACGTGTTTCGTTCCTATTTGAGCGATGGCGGTTCAACTGATCGGACGGAATGGGACCGTTTGCGCATCGAGCAGGGTGTGCCGGAGGCTGGCCGCGACTATGCGCTCGGCGATGCTTTTGCCCACGACGTGTCGTTTGACCAGAACGGCGGTGTCGATTTTAAAAAGGGCTGTTACATCGGCCAAGAAATTGTCAGCCGGATGCATCATCGGGCGACCGCGCGGCGGCGGTTCTTGATAGCCTCATTTGAGGCGATACCTAGCGGCGTGGAAATTGTTGCAGATGGAAAACCTCTCGGTGCGCTCGGAACAACTATAGGCAATCAAGCGCTTGCCCTATGCCGGATTGACCGTGTGAAAGAGGCCATCGATGTCGGTCATGCCATCACCGTTGGCGGCACGCAAATCGCGCTGCGCTTGCCACCTCATGTTTCCTATGACTGGCCAAATACGCCAAGCGAACCAAGTGAGCTCAACGATGCCTGATCGTAGCTCTGCCCCCAAACGCGCATGGCAACGGATGTTGTCCGGTCGCCGTCTTGATCTGCTCGACCCGTCGCCGGTGGACGTGGAGATCGAAGACATCGCGCACGGCCTTGCGCGCGTGGCGCGGTGGAATGGTCAAACGAATGGCGACCATGCCTTTTCGGTGGCGCAGCACTCGCTTTTGGTCGAGCAGATCGTCGGGCGTATTGCGCCCGACCCCACGCCCGCACTTTTGCTGCACGCGCTTCTTCATGATGCGCCCGAATATGTGATCGGTGATATGATTTCGCCCGTCAAACAGGCAATTGGTGATGGCGGCTATCGGTCCGTTGAGGAGCGACTGCAATCGGCGATCAACCTTCGTTTTGGGCTTGCAGGAAAGGTTCCGGCACCGACGAAAAAAATTATCAAGCAGGCGGATATGATCGCCGCTTACTATGAGGCAACGCGCCTAGCCGGCTTTTCAGAAGCTGAAGCAGTGATCTATTTTGGCAGACCAACTAAACTTGGGCCTGATGGGTTGCATCTTACGCCCTTGCCTACTGGCCAAGCGGAAGAAAAATATCTAGCTCGTTTTGAAGCGCTTAGCCATGCGTTTAACCCATTGAGAAAAATGTGATGCCCTATTTTGCCATTTGCCCCCTGTCAAAAGTTGCTCAAACAGCCGCTGTTCATAAGCCGAGCCATATGCTGACGGTGCTATCTAACGAGCAGAACATTCCGCGCATCGCATCGATCAAGCCTGAGAACCATATGGCGCTCGGCTTTAACGACATCGCCTCGCCTCTAGCCGGTCATGTTATGCCTAATGAACAAGACGTGCGCGAGATCATGATGTTCATGAGCCGATGGGATCAACGTGCACCGATGCTTATCCATTGCTGGATGGGCGTTTCGCGCTCAACGGCGGCGGCCTACATTGGCGCACTGGCCTTGCAGCCAGCTGTTGATGAGGTTGACCTTGCAAATGCGCTGCGTCGGGAAGCGCCATTTGCCACACCCAACCCAGCCATGATTAAGATCGCCGACGATATTATGCGACGCTCTGGCCGGATGGTGGATGCCATTCGCTCTATCGGACGCGGCGCAGAATGCTACGAGGGCACGCCATTTAGTTTCGCGCTTGATCCGGCTATGGTTTAAGCATCTTCAGACCAGCGTTGAAATTTTTCACGGTACCGCTCTTCTAAGCGTGGTACAACATTCGTGAGGGTTACATCACCGCCCGCCCAGCTGTGGATTTTGGGATCCATTACTTTGCGCCAAAGAGGTGGTATCGCAGCAAGAGCGAAGCACCCTGGATAGCCCGATGGCAAATGCGGGATGTCGTCAAAATTGCGCAGTGACTGATAGGGGCGAATTGGGTTCGTGTGGTGGTCAGAATGGCGCTGGAGATGAAACAGGGCCAAGTTTGAAACGATATGGTTCGTGTTCCAAGAGTGTTTTGGCTGGCACGGCTCATATTTCCCGTTTTCTTTGCGGGCGCGTTTTAGGCCGTAGTGCTCAATATAATTGGCTTGCGACAACTGGTACCAACCGACAATATGGTGGAATAAAATAAACGGCAGTGCGACCAAACCGCAAACCGCGATCAATGCGGCAGCGATAAGAATTGTGATCGCATAGCCCTGCAAAATATCATTGCGCCAGTGGAAAAATGGCAGCCCCTTGCGCTCTAGGCGAACCGCTTCAAGCGCCCATCCGCGCCTTAATACGGCGGGAATCTCTCGGCTGACAAACGCGTAAATGCTTTCACCCATACGGGCAGATGCGGCATCTTCCGGCGTCGCAACATGCATATGGTGGCCGCGATTATGCTCTATGTTAAAGTGCCCATAGCCCGTGAGCGCGCTCATGATCTTGCCGCCCCACTGATCATAAATGTTCTGCTTGTGGCCAAGTTCGTGCGCTACAGTAAGACCCGAACCAGAGGCTGTGCCGGCACCAAATACGAGTGCCATAGACGCCCAAAGCGGCATGTCTTGGGTCGCTGCACCATAAATGGTGGCGAAAAATGAAAAATAGAAAATTGGAACAGACAGAAATAAGAGCAGGCGGTAGTAGTTATCCTCCGCCATCTGCTCGACGACTTCTTCCGGCGGGTTATTTGGGTCTTCGCCCACAAAAATATCGAGTATTGGAAACACAACATAATAGGTAATAATCGGCAACAAAGCGAACCACACATTCTGTGTGAACACAATTAGCAGCGCTGACAAACCAGGCACGCTTGGATTTAAGACTGACAGAAGCCACAGGTAGCGTTTCCTGTCGATGTAGCTTATCTCTTTGCCCTCACGCGTCTGTGCGATAAATATCATGCAGCCATCCTCCTCCGCAACATTACACCCAGCGGCCTTGTGCTGCAAGATGTCAAGCGAAACAGAGAACTACCAACGCTCTTGGTCTATTTCAAAACGATATCAAGGCCAATATCCAGCGTCGGTGCGGCCATCGTGATTTTGGACGTGGAAATAAAATCTACGCCTGTTTCAGCAATGGCTTTTATTGTGGAGAGATTAACGTTGCCGGATGCTTCCAATTTTATTGCACCACCGTTATCGCTTTGGTTGATCGCGACAGCGTCACGCAGTTGCTCATTCGTCATGTTGTCGAGCAAAATGACATCAGGCTTGGCTTTAAGCGCCTCGCGCATTTGTTCTAAAGTGTCGACCTCAATTTCGATTTTGACCATATGCCCCACGTAAGACCGGGCATTGGCAACCGCCTGCGCAACGCCGCCCGACACCGCAATGTGGTTGTCTTTGATCAATATGGCATCGTCCAAACCGTAGCGATGATTTGCGCCGCCACCGCAACGCACCGCGTATTTCTCAAACGTCCGGTGGCCCGGAATGGTCTTGCGCGTATCGGCAACTTTGGCAGGCGTATGCGCTATCTCAGCAGCAAATTGTGCTGTGTAAGTGGCAATGCCGCACATATGCATAAGGTAGTTCAGCGCGACGCGTTCGGCTGACAGGATCGCGCGGGCATTGCCGCTGATCTTTGCGAGGACGTCGCCAGGTTTTACACTATCACCGTCGTGCACAAGCGCCTTAAATTTGAGCGCGGGATCCATCAATTTGAAGGCCGTCTCGGCAAGTATCAATCCCGCTATGCGGCCATGGTCGCGGCTTGCCATTACGGCTGTAGCTTTCGCATCAGGCGCTATGGTTGCGTTTGTCGTGATGTCGCCAGCGCGGCCTAAATCCTCCAGCAGCGCTGCACGCACTGCATCTTCTACCATCAATTTTGGCAAATGCGGCGGCAAAGGTTTCATGGCTTCAGCCTTTATAAAGTTCAGGAATAATTTGCTGCGCCTGCTCGAGTGTCAGCATGGTGCGGCGCTTCCATTTATTGCTCGCCTCAGGAAAATCTGTGCGCGCGTGGCCACCGCGGCTTTCTTCGCGGTTGAGTGCAGCAATGCACATCAGCTTTGCTGTGGTCACCACGTTGGTAAACCGCAACGAGTGGCTGGCAACTTCCAGTTCAAGAATTTTTAAGAGTGCCTGAAGCATCCCTTCGCGGTCACGCAAAACGCCCATATTTGCACTCATCGTTTCGCGCAGTGCCGCCATGTTTGGGTGAACC
Organism: Ahrensia sp.; assembly: GCA_034519905.1. GTDB lineage: Bacteria > Pseudomonadota > Alphaproteobacteria > Rhizobiales > Rhizobiaceae > Ahrensia. The sequence continues at coordinate 3,524 of JAXHNY010000018.1, read as the reverse complement.
GCCTCGGTGATATGCTCATCGGTTTCAACTGAGCCTTGTTGCCAGTCGGCGGGCGCATCGAATGAGACTTCTGCCTTCAGCGCATCGGCAATGCGCGCCGAAAACACCACCGCCTCAAGCAGCGAATTGGATGCCAATCGATTGGCACCATGCGCGCCCGTTGATGTGCATTCGCCGCAAGCCCAAAAGCCGGGCAACGATGAACGCCCATCACTGTCTGTCCAGATGCCGCCCATAAAATAATGCGCGGCAGGAACAACGGGTATCATGTCTTTGGCGGGGTCAATGCCCTCTTCCATGCAGTATTGCCATACGGTTGGAAACTCGTTTTTAAAATCATGTATGGCAGTGCGGCAGTCGAGAAATGCGCCGCGCCCCGCTTTGACTTCAGCAAATATGCCGCGCGCTACCACATCGCGAGGCGCAAGCTCTGCATCGGGATGCTGCCCCACCATGAAGCGCTTTCCGTCGCGGTTGAACAATTGCGCGCCGTGACCGCGCAAGGCTTCGGTAGCCAGCGGAGCAGGATCTTTTCCAACATCAATTGCCGTCGGGTGAAACTGCACAAACTCCATGTCGGCAAGGCGCGCCCCTGCACGGGCCGCCATGCCGATGCCACCCCCGCGCGCTTCGGCGGGGTTTGTTGTCACCTTGTAAAGGTGCCCAACGCCGCCCGTTGCCATAACAACATGTGAGCCATCAACGCGGATGGGTTCTGCGCCTGCACCCGCTTTATCGCGGGCTATGACGCCTGCGATCTTGCCATTTTCCACGATCAAATCTTCGACCACATAACCTTCTAGCACACGAATTGATGTGGTTTTCTCAACGGTCGAGACCAAAGCCTCCATAATGGCACGGCCTGCGCGGTCGCCCGAAACCCGCACGATGCGGCTTTCAGAATGCGCAGCCTCGCGGCTAACCTGTAGTTTGCCTTCGAGGTCGCGGTCGAACGGCACGCCATATTTTAAAAGGTCTAAAATGCGGTCTGATGCTTCGCTCGCCATCAGCCGCGCGATGTATTCATCGACGATGCCATCGCCCGCAATCAGCGTGTCGGCCACATGCTTTTCAATTGTGTCGCCCTCACCCACCGCAGCGGCAATGCCTGCCTGCGCCCACGCCGAGGACGCACCGCGGCCTATCGGCGCTGAGGCCAAAATTGTGACGGCACGCGGCGCGAGTTTCAGGGCACAAAACAGCCCCGCAAGGCCACCACCGATGATGAGAACTGGTTTTTCGGTCACTGTCTTAAATTCACCATGCGTTCAACAGCCACACGAGCCCGCGCCGATGTGGCCGGATCAAGGTGGATTTCTTCCTTCATCTCAAGCAGCGCATCCAAAATTTTAGGCAGCGTAATCCGCTTCATATGGGGACACAAATTGCAGGGTTTGATGAACGTAACTTCTGGCACCGACGCTTCGATGTTTCCTGCCATAGAGCACTCTGTCACCAGCAAAACCTTTGGCGGTTTTTGATCGCGCACATAGTTGATCATACCTGCGGTCGAGCCCGTATAGTCCGCAACAGCCACAACCGATGGCGGGCATTCAGGATGGGCGATGATTTGAATTTGTGGATCGGCTTCTTTGTAGGACAGCAACTCCTCGGCGGTGAAGCGCTCGTGCACCTCGCAGTGGCCCTTCCAGGATAGAATTTTGACATGCGTTTGCGCCGCCACGTTTTGTGCCAGATACTCATCAGGAATACAAAACACTTTGTCGACGCCGAAACTTTCGACGACGGCAACTGCATTTGACGACGTGCAACAGATGTCGCTTTCAGCTTTCACGTCCGCCGATGTGTTGACATAGGTCACGATCGGCACGCCAGGGTTGGCCTCGCGCAATAGGCGCACATCGGCGCCTGTAATCGATTCTGCCAAGGAGCAGCCCGCTTTCACGTCCGGAATGAGCACAGTTTTCTCTGGGTTTAATAACTTCGACGTCTCCGCCATAAAGTGCACGCCGCATTGCACGATGATGTCGGCCTCAACTTTGGTGGCCTCTTTTGCAAGCTGGAGGCTGTCACCAACAATATCGGCGACGCAGTGATAGATGTCCGGTGTCTGATAATTATGCGCTAAAATAGCTGCATTGCGCTGCTTCTTAATGCGGTTGATGGCGAAAACATAAGGTGCATAAATCGGCCATTCGATTTCTGGAATATGATCTTTGACCTTTTCATAGAGATGCGCCGTTTCGCGCTTAACCTCTTCATTCCATTCAAGTGCAGGACGAGGCAAAACACCGTAGCGTTCCGCGGCAGTTTTGCCGGTGGCATTTACCTTTGATGCTGAAACTGACGTCATCGCCCACTCCTGAAAAGATACACATATCTGTGCAGACCCGACATAGCGACTGCAATAGTTGTGTGCAAGGTGTGCTTTCAGCGCACATAGATTTCAAGTATCACATCTGGTGGCATAGGCCTCGTAACGCTCCTAAATTCTATTGACTTAACTGACCTTCTCTCGCAATTCTGCGCGTGCGAGGAGACGGCAATGACCAGCGCAGCTGCACCACAAAAGTCCGACTATCCGTGGCTGATTATCGCCGCAGGGTGCTGCATTGCCGCACTCACATTTGGTCCGCGCTCGGCCATGGGTTTTTTTCAACTGCCGATGTTGCAAGATACCGGCTGGAGCCGGACAGATTTTGGCATGGCCATGGCCATTCAAAACTTGATGTGGGGCGTGGGGCAGCCTTTCTTCGGCGCGATAGCTGACAAGTTCGGCACGTGGCGTGTCTTGGCGATGTCCGGCCTAATATATGCGGGCGGTCTTTTGTTGATGTCGACTGCCCACAGTATTCCTGCGCTTTATTTTGGTGGCGGCGTGATGATTGGTCTTGGCATTGCGTCGGGATCATTCGGCATCGTGCTTGCTGCCTTCGCGCGCAATGTATCGCCAGAACAACGCAGTTTTACTTTCGGTCTTGGCACTGCAGCGGGCTCGGCGGGCATGTTTATCTTTGCGCCCTATTCGCAGGCACTGATTGATAATTTTGGATGGTCAGATGGACTGCTTATCATGTCTGCCATGATGTTGCTCGTTCCCATTTTAGCGATCCCGCTGCGCGGCAATTCTGCATCCGGCACCCAAAAACAGACCGATGTCGAACAATCCATCGGTGCAGCGCTGCGTGAAGCGTTTTCGCACCAATCTTATATTTTGCTGGCGGCAGGTTTTTTCGTTTGCGGATTTCAAGTGGCTTTCATCACGGCGCATTTTCCTGCCTACATTGCCGATATCGGCATCGAGGCAAGGTTTGCGGTGCTGGGCCTCGCGCTCATCGGTTTCTTCAATATTATCGGGTCTTTGGCGGCGGGTATAATCGGTCAAAAATATTCTAAGACCATTTTTCTAAGCCTGATTTATATCGGTCGATCGATTGCGGTGACAGTTTTTCTCCTCATGCCTCAAACGGGCACAAGTGTGGTGATTTTCGCTTCCGTTATGGGGCTATTGTGGTTGTCGACTGTACCGCCCACCAACGCGCTCGTCGCCATAATGTTTGGCA
>JAXHNY010000007.1:0-51346 GCA_034519905.1 Ahrensia sp. | reverse complement strand
AGTTACGTATTGCTACTTCGCCACCGACGCCGCACCGGATTTCGTCACCACGTGGCCGGTGCATTGCGTCGCGGGCACGGTCGGTGCCGAGTATCACCCCGACTACGCGACCGGTTCCGTGGACGTGCACGTCCACAAGGGTGGTGCAGGAAACCGTCGTACTGGCAGTTCTGGAGGTGGTCACCGAGGACGGACGCCTCTCGCCGAGGTACTCGCCGCCAACGAGGTCACCGACATCGACGTCGTCGGGCTTGCGACCGACTACTGCGTCCTTGCATCGGCCAAGGATGCCGTCGGCGAACACCTGACGGTGCGCGTGCTCACCGACCTCGTTGCGGGAGTTGCGCCCGAGACCTCCGCCGCAGCCTGGGACGATCCAGGCGGCGCAGGTGCCAGCGCATTCAACGTCGATCGTCGGCAGGCGATATCGACCGACGGCAAGCCGCTGGTGCTGCCGAACTGAACGTCACCGGGGAGTGACGCTGGTGAGCGATCCGAGGTCCTCGCCCTGCTGGTGATGCCGAGACCTCGGTGATGCGATGCTGGTGGTGGCGCAACCGTAGTACTGCTCGGCCGTTGCCTGCACCTGCTGCAGGTGCGTACTCCGCGCAGGACCGCCCTGGCGATGGGCCGAAGTGATCGCGCAGAACCACGGTGCAGTGGAGATCGCATCGGGGACCAGGCCCAAGGCGCGACCGAGGACGGTGGGTCCGGCGACGCGGATCCGCACCGACAAGTCGCCCGCCCGCACCGAGCGCCAATTGTCAGGCTCCTCGGCGAAGGTCACCGGAACGAGCGCCGTGTCATCGAACGTGTAAGTGGCGGTGACCGCGGCCGCAGCTTTTCAAAACGATGGCTGAGCGAACGCCTATCGCAGCGCGCAGGGCAACAAATGCAGATCTGCAGCAGCGATCTCTATCCACGATCTCAACACCGCAGCGGTGAGTTTGCCGTCGGCCATGCATCGAAAATTTGCTCAAGGCAATGTGGACGGCGCGTAACGCGATACTTATTTACGCGGGCCGACGGCATGCTGGGCGATAGTGCCGGTCGGCTGCTGCGCGGCCAGCATAGCCGCGTGAAGCCGGGATTACCTTCAGTTTCCGCTTGGCTTTGACATTGAAAATAAACCGGAGGGTTGCATTTAAGCGGACGCGCATCAGACGGCGCTGCCATCCGGTTTGATGGCGATGAGGTGCCTGGGGACGGGCAGTCTGACCAGCCTATACGCTGGCGGATGGGCCTGAAGGGTTGATGTCTCTTTCACTCAAAGCGCATCCATCATCGGCTGGAGGCTGCCACCGCAAGTGGCAACGGTCGGTCGTTGATTTGACGTAACAGTGGTGCGCGCCATGAAAGCGTTAATGAATTTTGACGGTGGTTCCGCTTAGCTCACCGATCTTTCAACCGATAGCGAACGGTAAAAGCGCTGACTTTTACAGCCGGACGGAGCGCGCAAAGAGGTGCTCTAAAACCATTACGCGTGCGTCTTGTGTGCTGACGACAACAGACAGCATATCAAGTATGGCGGCGTACGTCTGACGTACAAAACCCGCAAAGGCTATAATGGCGTAAGTCAGCAACGCGCTACGGCGGGCAGGGTTTATAAAATCATCACGCAATCACCTCTAAAGCGTCTCAAGTAAAACTTAATACGCTTTAGGCAAAAATCAGCCTAGTTTGCGGTGCTAAAATTGCCTGACTAGTTCTTCGCTCCAGCGCTTTCATTTTTTCCAATGCGCGGTTTTCACCGGACAACACGCTCTTTTGAACCGCTTCTCGCCGAGCGCTTCAAGCGTTGCGCCTTCTTCTGTTAATCGCCGCCGCTTGCGTGATGATGTTCGTTCCCGATCATTGAGAACGCCTGGTGGCATCGCCCAGCCACTCATTACAGCGCTCGGTATCGTCGTAGCTGTCTTCAACCAGTTCATCTTGAAGCGGACGATCATCAACCAGAAAGTCCATAGCGAGAGCTTGCACCTGCCTCGTCGTCGCCGATGGGTGCGCTGAGCGAGGTGTCCGCATCCGGAGAGCGCGATCCATTGAGCGCGACGATCTTTTCCGATACACCGATGGCCTGCGATATCTCTCGGTACATATTAGGCTGCGAAATCAAATCGCCTCCTTGCGCTGGCTTTGCGCGAAGTCGGCGCGGATTGAAGAACAAAGCCTTCTGCGCTGAGCTTATACCGCCGCGCACGATTGACCAATTGCGCAAAATATAGTCCTGCATTGAGGCGCGTATCCACCGTGTGGCATAGGTCGAAAACCGCACTTCACGCGCCGGCTCAAAACGTGCCGCCGCCTCCAAAAGACCAACGTAGCCCTCTTGGATAAGGTCACTCATAGGCAGTCCAAAATTGCGGAACCGTGATGCCATTGAAATCACAAGCCGCATGTGCGCCGTGGTGATTTTGTGGAGTGCCTGCTGATCTTGCCGCTCCTTCCAAGCAATAGCAAGTTCGTGCTCTTCGTCGCGTTCAAGATAGGGAGCGCTCATGGCAATGCGTACCATGTCACGGCGTGCAGGTTCTGTCGTCATCTCACTCTCCCCATGAAGTTTCTCTTTTGCACAAGTATACGCGGGAGAGCGGAAATGGTTCACAATTTACACGTGAAAACCTGAAATAAATGCAACAAAAAACCCAGCGTAAAATACGCTGGGTTTTGACAAAACGAAACGGGTTTTACGCAGCTTGTTCTTCGCCTTCGCCAGCGTCAATATCGTCGGCATCGCCGTCAGCTTTTTGACCACGCTTTGGACCTTTGTTGAGATTAGACTCAATCAAACGTACGGCTTCTGTATCCGTGATCTTTTTTACAGCCACGATTTCGCGGGCCATACGATCCAGTGCCTGTTCATAGAGCTGGCGCTCCGAATAGGATTGTTCTGGCTGATTTTCCGCACGGTAAAGATCGCGCACGACCTCTGCAATGGAGATTAGGTCGCCGGAGTTAATTTTCGCGTCATACTCCTGCGCGCGGCGTGACCACATTGTGCGTTTCACGCGGGCGCGGCCTTGAGTCACCTTCAGGGCGCGATCAATAAAGTTGTCCTCTGACAACTTGCGCATGCCAATCGATAAGGCTTTAGCTACCGGCACCTTCAGGCGCATTTTGTCTTTTTGAAACTCTATGACAAAAAGTTCTAGTGTTATTCCGGCTATTTCTTGCTCTTCGATGGCCGTCACTTGTCCAACGCCATGGGCTGGATAGACGATGAATTCACCTGTTTTGAAGCCTTGGCGCTGCGATGTTTTTTTTGCGGCAATTGCCATTTAATGTTCTCCTGTCCCGCCCCTTAGGCGAGATCACTGGTTTCGGCCGAGGCCTTGAAAGCATGCCATCAAACGCTGCATCGAACAAAAAAAGCCTGAGCGCCAGCAATACTGGCAAACATCAGACCTCGATCCTTTTATCATTTGCTGATTTTGTAATCTCTTTTGCGGCGAAAAGCTCTTCTGACAGACATTACCAAAACATTAACACAAAAATGTGCGTTTTTCAACGGTTTGCTATGCCTTGTTTAAAAACAATTCGCTCTGATCGAAATATGGTTAACACGTCAGCCGCGTTATTTTAATCGCCTTCGCCTGGCTCTGCGGAGAAGTAAGCTTCAAGTTTGCCTGTTTTGCCATCAAACTCTTTTGCGTCAGGCATAGCATCGCGTTTGACCGTTAAATTAGGCCATTCGTTTGCATATTTTGTATTGAGTTTAAGCCAGCTATCAAGACCCGGCTCTGTGTCTGGTTTAATCGCTTCGGCAGGACACTCAGGCTCGCAGACACCGCAATCAATGCATTCATCGGGATGAATGACGAGCATATTTTCGCCCTCGTAGAAGCAATCGACGGGACATACCTCAACGCAGTCTGTATATTTGCACTTAATGCAATTATCGATAACGATATAAGTCAATTATCTACTCCGAACATAGAATTCTATGCGCCGTATTTAGCGAATTTGGCATTGCTTGCAAGCGTTTGCTCAAGGGCGCGTATGTTTAAATGTCGCGGAAGCGGTCGATCTCGCGCCGTTCTTTTTTGGTGGGGCGGCCGGAACCAGGATCGCGTTTGGCTGCAATCGCTGCAAACTTTGTCTCTGCTTTGGGCAAAGGCGGCGGCGATAAATCCTCATACAGTGTTTGCGCTTCAGGTGCTGGGCCGCGGCGCGTGCCACAGTCCACGATTTTGAGCACTTTAATTGCTTGCTCAAGAGCGATGGTTAAAACGTCTCCCGGCTTCACCATCTGGCTTTGCTGCGTCGTTTTATCGCCGTTTAAGCGGATATGGCCACCGCTGATAAATTTAGCTGCCAAAGTGCGCGACTTGATGATGCGGGCAAAAAACAGCCATTTGTCGAGACGAATGCGCTCTGGACTGTTTTCCTGACCAATACCCAAGTCTATTTGCCAAATTGCGCTTTCAGCGCCTGTAGTTTTGCAAATGGACTGTCTGGATCGATGGGCTTTTCTTTGCGCGGGGGCGGGGCGGCCTTTTCTTGATGCACTGGTTTGCCCTTTTGTTTCGGATTAGCCTTGAAGTTATCTTGAGATTTTTTCCGAAAATCGCCTCTAGGCTTGTTATTGTTTGGCTTTTGGTCGGTTTGCGGCGGACGCTTTGCCGCGCGCTCAAAGCGTGGTTGGTGCCAGACAAGTAGAGGCTTTGGTTCCTCTTCGGTTTTTGTTGCTACAACTTCTGTTTGTTCACTGACGATGAGAGCCGCTTCAATCGTAGCATCAACAATCATATCTTCGGGCTGTATTTCGACTTGTTTTTTAGGCGCATTGGCAGCTTTGAGCGCGTCAATTATTTGTGACGCTTTGTCTGCAGGCACCGGTTCATGCTTGTAGCCAAGACCCGTTAGCACTTGCGCCATATCGTCGGTTGTGGCGCCAAGGATCGACAGCATCGCGGGTGTGATGAAAAACTTTCCATCACCAAACCCACCTTCCGGTAAAGCGTCACCGGATTTGTAGTTTAGTGTTGGACGAATCAAATCGGCGAGGCGCTCAAGAATATCGACACGCACTGCCCGCGGGCCGAGAACGCGATAGCCGCTCAGCTTGTAAAATTCAGGTTCAAACTCGGCATTTGTGACGAGTGATGTGCGTCCGCTGGCAAGCATGGTTGTGATTTCACCATACCCGTTTTTATCTTTGCCGTCGTGGATCAGCGCCCATAGCAACGTGAGCATGTTGGCAGGCGCAGGCTTTAACAATGCAGGTACGAAAATATGATAAAAACCAAAGCGCACGCCATGACGCCGCAAGGCCGCACGGCCATCTTGATCAAGCGATTTCATGTCGTCGGCGATTTCGCGGCGCTCGACGATGCCGAAGTTCTCTATAAGCCTAAATGCAATCCCGCGTGCAATTCCGGACAATTCGTCCGCTTTTTGCAAGTCAGTCAGCGGCTTCAATTGGGTTTCAATATGAAATTTAACAAAACGTTCTGCACGGGCACGCACTTTATCAAGTTCTGGGCCTGTCAGCTGTTCGTCGGCAAGGAGCACTAGGCGCGGTTTTAGCCATTCATCGGTTGCAACTAAACTGGCGATCGGGCTGCCAAGCCAGCGCAGAGTGCCATCCGAAGAAACGGCAATATCGCCGTTAGGGCTGGCGCTGAATTTTTCGGCGCGTTTTTCAAACTCGCTTGCCAGCGCTTTTGCTGCCGCCGCGCGAATGGCCTTGGCATCTTCGCCTTCAGCCGTTGTATCGGCCTTGAACCTAAAACCGTCTAGGACACCAACATGGTGGCCCTCCACCATTACATCTCCAGCGGAACTAATTTCAGCAGTCATTTCTTCGTTCTCTCTTAGTCGCCTCATCAGCACGCTTGTCCTGCGATCAACAAAGCGTTTCGTCAACCGTTCGTGCAGTGCATCGGATAATTTGTCTTCAATTTCGCGCGTTTTTTCTTGCCAGTGTAGCGGATCGGCAAGCCATTTGGGCCGATTGGCCACATAGGTCCAAGTTCTGATCTGCGCAATCCGGTGGGAGAGCGTGTCAATTTCTCCGTCGGTACGATCTGCCCGGCGCACTTGGTCGGCCATATAATCTTCGTTGACGCGGCCTTTTTTGATCAGATCAAAATAGATCGCTGAAATGATATCGGCGTGTTGAGCAGGCGCAATTTTGCGATAATCAGGCAGGGAGCAGGTCTCCCACAGGGTCTCGACATCGCGGGGCGAGCGGCAAATATCAACCACGGCCAAATCGCGCGATAAAAATTCCAAAGCCCGCTGATCAACAGCCGGTAATGCGCGGGTAAGGCCTGCGATTTGCGGGGTTACATCCAGTGAATCTTTCAGCGCTTCAATGGAAGAAAAGTCAAATAACCGCGAGCGCCACTGCAACACTTGCAAGGGCGTAAAATCATGGGCTTCGATCTGCTTTACGAGTTCGTCCGAAAGGGGTGGCACTTGGCCCGATACGCCAAAGGTGCCATCGCGCACATGGCGCCCGGCGCGGCCTGCAATCTGACCCATTTCAGCGGGGTTTAAATCTCTGTATGTGTGGCCGTCGAATTTGCGGGTTTGCGCAAAAGCCACATGGTCGACATCAAGGTTCAAACCCATACCGATGGCGTCCGTCGCTACCAGATAATCGACCTCGCCGTTTTGATAGAGCGCGACTTGCGCATTGCGCGTGCGCGGTGACAACGAACCCATAACAACAGCTGCACCGCCGCGCTGACGGCGGATGAGTTCGGCAATCGCGTAGACTTCATCAGCGGAGAACGCGACAATCGCCGAACGACGCGGCAGCCGTGTGATCTTTTTTTCGCCCGCATAGGCCAGATGCGACATGCGCGGGCGCGTGACAATAGACAGCCCAGGCAGCAATTTTTGCAAAATCGGTGCTGCGGTCGCCGCGCCCAGAAAAAGCGTCGTGAGGATACCGCGCAGATTTAAAATACGGTCAGTAAAAATATGGCCGCGCTCGAAATCGCCCGCCAATTGCACTTCATCGATGGCAACAAATTCTGCCTTTGCATCGCGGGGCATGGCTTCAACCGTGCAAACCGAATAGCGCGCGCCCTTGGGTACAATTTTTTCTTCGCCTGTGATCAACGCAACATTTTCGACGCCCATTTTTTCGACTACGCGGCCATAGACTTCGCGCGCTAATAGCCTGAGCGGTAGCCCAATAATGCCGGTGCGATGGGCGCACATGCGTTCAATAGCCAGATGGGTCTTGCCAGTATTGGTTGGCCCCAAAATGGCTTGAACGTCATGTCCGGTGTAGGTGATCGGTTCTTGCGGGCGCTGCATGATAAATCCGATAGAAGGATATTTAAATTGGGTGCCTCGTAGCACGTAAATGATAGAAAAAAAGGTTGTAAATTCGAGTTATGATTTCATTCTGCAACCGCAGGTCGGCGGCTGTTAATGATTAGAACCATAACGGAACGAATCGCCGACGAATCGCATAAAAACGAAAGTTCGATTTTTGTTCCATACGATATATGGTGGTTTTGGAATTTTAGTGACTAGATAGCGGTGGGCGATTTCGCAATTTCGGCGGATTATCGCGCGCCGCGTTAACAATGATGACTGGAATATTAATCGGTCATTAAGAGCGCGTTAATGCTTAGAATTTTAGGAATAGTCTTAAGCTTTCATTAACCATAAATATCTGATTTCTAATCATTTTTGTTAACTTTCAGAACGCGGAGAGAACGAATCGGGCTCGAATCGGCTTCTGGCAAAGTTTCCCAGTTTGTTCTCACACTATGTAGTGGCGTAGGAGGTCGTGTAGGCACAAGCTATGATCGCAAAGAGCGCAATAATTGGCTCAAAATGCGCTCAAAAGTTAATTTTTCCAAAAATCAGAGCGCTTTGACGGCGTCAATCAGCGCATAGGCATCGCGCCCTGCCCATTCCGCAGGCCCGTTCATGTTGGCGATCACGCGGTTGTCTTTATCGAGCAAAAGCGTGGCCGGCAGTCCGAAGGCGAGGGATTTCTTTTTCAGCGCGTTAAAAACACTGATGGTTGGATCGTGATAGAATTTCAAACTCTTTAGGCCGATTTCATCGAAGAAAGCGCGCGGTTTTTCAAGACTGCCGCCATCAACTGAAATCGCAATGACCTCAAAGCGATCATCGCCGCGGGTCTTTTGCAGCTCGTCTAGCGCTGGCATTTCTTTGCGGCAGGGCGCGCACCAGGTGGCCCAAAGATTGACCAAGCGAAATTTACCGCCTGTGTCTGACATGGCAATTGTGTTGCCATCAGGCCCGTTGAAAACGAGATCTGACACATCATCGGGTTCACCGCGCACGGCCATCGCGGCTATATCGCCAATGAGTAAAGGTTCCAAAAGGGCTCTCAAGTCGGCGGATATTTGAGCCGAGCCATTGCCAGATGTGTCACTACAGCCGTATATGCCAAGAGTGCCGAGGGTCAGCGCAGAAAAGCCAGCCTGAAGTGCGCGCCGCCGTGTAAAATTTCCGTTGTTAGGTTTCATTTGTTTCATGTCTAAATCGCCCAAATCTTCTTATTCGAAATCTTCTAACACCAAAACTTCCAACACGATGTGGGGCGGGCGTTTTTCCGCTGGCCCCGCCGCGATCATGGAAGAGATAAATGCATCCATCGGCTTTGATCAAAAACTGTACGCGCAAGATATCGCCGGATCTATCGCCCATGCGTCCATGCTTGCTGAGTGTGGCATAATCACGGGGCAAGATCGAGACAAGATCATTCACGGCCTCAACACAATTAAGTCAGAAATCGAAGCGGGCGAATTTCAATTCTCGCGTGCGCTCGAAGATATTCATATGAATGTCGAAGCGCGTTTGCGCGATCTCATCGGCGATGCGGCGGGACGGCTGCACACGGCGCGCTCACGCAATGACCAAGTTGCCCTTGATTTTAGGTTATGGGTCAAAGCCGAATTGCAAAAGACGGCGGGCTTGCTCGAAAATTTAATTTCCGTTTTTTTGGTGCGCGCCAGCGAACATGCATCGACTTTGATGCCGGGGTTTACCCATCTTCAAACGGCGCAGCCGGTGACTTTTGGTCACCATTGCATGGCCTATGTGGAAATGTTTGGCCGCGATCTTAGCCGTGTTGACGATGCTATTGAGCGCTTAAATGAAAACCCGCTGGGTGCGGCGGCCTTGGCCGGAACGGGCTTTCCCATTGATCGCCATATGACGGCAAAATCTTTGGGTTTCCGCGAGCCGACACGAAACTCAATTGATACTGTTTCTGATCGCGATTTTGCGCTGGAATTGCTGTGTATCGCCTCCATTTGTGCGACGCATCTATCAAGGCTGGCTGAAGAGATTGTGATTTGGTCCACACCGCAATTTGGGTTTGTGACGTTGTCCGACAGTTTTTCGACCGGTTCTTCGATTATGCCGCAGAAAAAAAACCCCGATGCAGCCGAACTTGTGCGCGCCAAGGTTGGCCGGATCAATGGTTCGCTGATCGGGCTGCTGACCGTGATGAAAGGTCTTCCGCTCGCCTATTCGAAGGATATGCAAGAGGACAAAGAACAGGTGTTTGATGCCGCCGCCTCGCTTGAGCTTGCGCTTGCAGCGATGGCTGGCATGATCGCCGATATGACAATCAATGAGGCGGCGATGGGCAAGGCGGCCGGATCTGGTTTTTCAATTGCAACGGATTTGGCCGATTGGTGCGTGCGCGAACTTAATATGCCGTTTCGCGATGCACATCATGTCACAGGCCGTGCTGTCGCCCTTGCGGTTGCCAAAAACGTAACATTAGAGAAATTGACGCTTGATGATCTGCAGGGGATCAATCCTGCGATAACCGATGGTGTGTTTAAAGTGCTATCGGTCAAGAAGTCCGTGGCCAGCCGCACGTCGTTTGGGGGCACCGCGCCTGCGCAAGTCAAAAAACAAATTGCCTATTGGCACAAGCGCTTGGAGAAGCGCAAATGAGAAATGTTGCTTGGAGAAGCGCAAATAAGAAATGCCGCTTGGCAAAGCGTTTATAATTTTTAGAATTTAAGAGTGCAAATTTGATCAAATGCGTCTATGTTTTGGTCAACAATATAAAACGGTAAAGAGCTATGAAAGCGACATCGCTGGTAAAATTCATGATTTTGGTTGCTGCGCTGGGTTCGCTTAGCCTTGTGAGCGCCTGCGGTCGCGCGGGCCCAAGACAGCTTCCTTCAACGATTGCAGCCGATGGTACTGTAAGTCCTGAAGCGACCACCGCGAAAAAACCCGTTGCGGAAAAGAAATTTGTCCTTGATGGCCTGTTGAACTAGCATTCTGAAGGCATTTCCGTGAACCATTTCGATTATATAGACGGCGTCTTGCACGCTGAAAATGTGAGCCTGACTGATATTGCAAAATCGGTCGGAACGCCGTTTTATTGCTATTCGACGGCGACATTGACGCGGCATTACACGGTTTTTGCCAATGCCTTCAAAGAGCTCGATGCGCTGGTTTGTTATGCGATGAAAGCCAATTCCAATCAGGCGGTGCTGGCAACCTTGGCGAAGCTAGGTTCTGGCGCCGATGTGGTGTCGGAGGGCGAAATGCGCCGCGCTTTGGCGGCCGGAATTCCTGCGGCAAAAATCGTTTTTTCCGGCGTCGGCAAAACGGCGAGGGAGATGGACTTTGCGCTTCAAGCGGGCATCCATTGCTTTAACGTGGAATCTGAACCCGAGCTTGAACTGTTATCGGCGCGCGCGGTGGCTTTGGGTAAAACCGCGCCTGTGTCGCTTCGCATCAACCCCGATGTTGATGCCAAGACACACCACAAGATTTCGACGGGCAAAAAAGGCGATAAGTTCGGCATTTCATTTGTCCGCGCTCGGCAAGTTTATAAGCGAGCCGCTGATCTGCCGGGCTTAAAAGTGTCGGGTATCGACATGCATATTGGCAGTCAGATTACCGATTTGGAGCCCTTTGATCAGGCGTTTGCGTTGATGGCCGAACTGGTGGAAACGCTTCGCCATGATGGCCATGAGATTACCCATGTCGATGTTGGCGGCGGGCTTGGTATTCCTTACAAAAACGATAATGCGCCGCCGCCATTGCCGGATGCCTATGCGCGCATCGTCGAAAAGCACGTAAAGCCGCTGGGTGTGAAGGTGTTGTTTGAGCCGGGGCGTCTGATCGTGGCCAACGCAGGTGTTTTGGTGACGCAAGTGACCTATGTGAAGCCGACCGCGGCGAAAAACTTTGTTATCGTTGATGCGGCAATGAACGATCTCATTCGGCCAACGCTTTATGATGCATACCATGAAATGCTGCCGGTCGTTCAAGCGGCGGCTGACGCTGATTATATGATTGCCGATATTGTCGGGCCGGTGTGCGAATCGGGAGATTATCTGGCGCAGGATCGCAATCTGGCGACGGTAAAAAGTGGCGATTTGATTGCCATTTGCTCTGCGGGTGCTTACGGCGCGGTGCAATCGGGCACTTATAATTCGCGGCTCCTGATACCGGAAGTTATCGTCAATGATGATCAATTTCATGTTGCGCGCCCGCGTCTGAGCTATGACGACTTGATCGCTTTGGACAGTGTGCCAGGCTGGATTTAGCCTATTATAGATCGCGCTGACAAAAGTGTGACCGCTTTTATCTCATCAAATTTAGGCCAAGGTCTCGCCTTTGTGGTTTTGTCTGCTATCTTTCCGTCAAGCGATAGGAGTTTAAGACCCCATGGCGAATAAAACGGCGTCTAACGATACCTCTAAGAAGTTGCGGTCTGCTCGGCTTTCGAGCCGTTTTGCGGTTTTTATTGAGCGCGCAGCGCCTTTAGTCTTGCCATTTGCGCTCGTTATTGCGGCATTTTTCACGGTTTCTTGGCTTGGGATATTCCGAATTATTTCGGACGAAAACCGTCTCGCGCTTGGCGCGATTTTTGTTTTAACAGCCTTATGGTCTCTCCTGCCGTTGCGGCGTTTGCAATTTTCGTCGCCCGATCAGATTGACCGGCGTTTGGAGCGCGAGAATGGTCTTCTGCACCAGCCGATCACGGCGCAGGCCGATAGGCTGGCGGTTGGTGACGATGCCTTTGCTCAAGCTCTATGGCAGCATCATCAGGCAAAACTAGCCACACAAGTTCAAGAGCTGCGCGGTGCGCGCGCCCAAACCGACATTGCGCTGCGGGATCCGTGGGCGTTGCGCACGCTTGCGCCCTTGGCATTGGTTGCGGCTTTTGCCTATTCCTTCAGTAGTAATGGCGGTGCAATCGATGATGTGATGCGCAGCCATAACAGCGCACCGACCATTCCAGCGCGCATCGATGCGTGGATTACACCGCCTAGCTACACGGGTGTGGCGCCCATTTTTATGACCTCTCCAATCAATGCAGATCGCGCAACCTTCACGGCGCCAGAAGGCAGCAAGATCGTGGTGCGCATTGCTGGCGGAAGCGGTAAAGAGCAAGTGTCTTTTCCAGACAGCACTGTTCCCGTCGATCAGATGGTTGATGAAGCCGGCAAACAAACAGCGGCGCGTCAGTTTGAAATTATCGCGGCTGACAGCGGGACATTAGCGATCAGCGGTGGAAACCAAGTTGGCGAGAGCAACATTAGCAACTGGCTGATCGACATTACGCCCGATAACGCTCCGACAGTTGAATTTGATGCTGTAAAGGGCATTGAGCGCGCGACCAATGGGGCTATGACGCTGCGATATGTGGCGAGCGATGATTTTCGGTTAGCGGGCGGACAGGCGATTATCAGTTTTTCGGACGAAAAAGCGCCAAATGCACGGCCTCTCTATGATGCACCGGAAATCAAACTGACAATGCCAAGGCGAAATGCCGATGGGCAAGCAAAAACAACAATTGATCTGACCGAACATCCGTTTGCGGGCGCGGCGGTAAGCCTTGTTTTGGAGGTCAAAGACGATCTCGATCAGATAGGCCGAAGCAAACCGCTCGCGACAACTTTGCCCGGGCGGCCATTTTCAAATAAATTAGCGCGGGCGCTCATAGAGCAGCGCCGCATCTTGGCTTTAGATGCCAATCAGAAATTTAATGTGTATGATATGCTCGATCTCTTCATGCTGTACCCCGAAGAGACGATTAACAATTCGGTTCATTTTTTGGGTCTGTCGACGGCGCAGGCGCGTCTACGTTATGCTAGAAATGATGATGAACTTCGCGGTGTTGTTGACTATTTGTGGGAAGTTGCACGCAACATCGAAGATGGCGGGTTATCAGATGCCGAGCGCCGATTGAAAGATGCGCAGCAGGCTTTGCGCGATGCGTTGGAACGTGGTGCGTCCGACGAAGAAATCGAGCAACTGATGGCAGAATTGCGCTCTGCGATGCAGGAGTTTATGCGCGAATTTGCCGAGCAAAACCAAAATAATCCCAACGCGCAGCAACAACAAAATCAGCAGAATGCGCAACAATTGGATCAGCAGAGCCTCGATGAAATGCTCGACCAGTTGGAAGAAATGGCCAAATCCGGTGCCCGCGAGCAGGCCATGGAGATGCTATCGCAGCTCCAAGACATGATGAATAATCTGCAGATGGCCCAGCCGCAGCAGGGGCAAGGCCAGCAGGGTCAAAATCAAGCGCAACAACAAATGAATGAGCTCGGTGAAATTTTGCGCCAACAGCAAGAGCTTATGAACGATACACTGCGGCGCAGCCAGCGGTCTCAAGATGGCGGCCAAGAAGGCCAAGAAGGCCAACAGGGTCAGGATGGCCAGCAAGGCGAGGGTCAGCAGGGCCAGCAGGGGCAGGGTCAACAAGGGCAAGGCCAGCAAGGACAAAGCCCTGAAGGACAAGGTCAACAGGGCCAAGACGGCCAACAGGGGCAGGGGCAAGGACAACAAGGACAAGGTGGCTTGGAGGGTTTAGCGCCCGGCCAGCAAGCGCTTCAGGATCGCCTGCAACAATTTATGCAGGCGCTAGAAGGCATGGGTATCAATCCCGGCGATGAATTTGGGCAAGCGGGCGAGGCTATGGGTGATGCTGGAGAGGCGCTGGGTCAAGGGTCTGGCGAGCAAGCGCTGAATGATCAGGGAAATGCGATGGATGCACTTCGCCGCGGCGCCGACAGCATGATGCAACAGTTGCAACAACAGGCACAGCAACAAGGGCAAGGGCAAAATCAAGGCCAAGGCCAGCAGGGTCAAAATCAGCCTGGTGGCACTCAAAACCGCGGTGACCGTGATCCATTGGGACGGCCGCAGCGAACTGAAGGCCCCGACTTTGGTGACAGCGTCGATGTGCCGGATGAAATCGATGTGCTGCGCGCCCGTGAAATCTTAGAAGCAATTCGCAAACGTCTTGGTAGCGGCGCTTTAGAAGCGCTTGAAAAGGATTATTTGGAGCGGCTGCTCGACTTAAATTAGTGTTCGACCCGCCCTAGGCATCCCCGACGACGATGCCAACAAATGGCAATTCGCGAAAGGCATGGGCTACGTCCATGCCATAACCAACAACAAAATGATCGGGACATTCAAAGCCGATAAAATCTGCCTCAAGCGGGGTCTTTGCTTTGCGCTTAACACGCTTGTCGAGAAGAACAGCGAAAGCCACAGATTTTGCGCCGCGCGATAACATCAGATCGCGCGCAAATGTCAGTGTTGTTCCGGATTCCAATATATCGTCTATCAGCAGGACATCGCGGCCTTTGACGTCGCTTTCCACATCGCGGACCAGTTTTGTCTCGCCAGCTTCAGTGCCTTTACCATAGGTCGAGAGCATCATGAATTCGACCTCAGGCGCAAGTCCCACATCGTGCATTGCGCGCACGAGGTCTGCGGCGAAAATGAATGAGCCTTTTAGAATTGAGATGACCAACAAATCTTCGTAGTCGCGCGCTGCAATCTCTCTTGCCAACTCCAAATGGCGCATGGCGATGGCCGATGCGGGAAATAAAACATCGATTTTTTTGTTACGGACGATGGGCATTAGTAATTATTCCGAAAATGAGAGGATCGGTTTGACAAATTCACCTTCGCCCGCATTGAGCGTATTTGTAAACACCATCCGTTCACCGGGTTTGAGTGTTTCACCACGATTTATGAGAAATTTACGTGCCGTCGCACTATTTTCGCCAATTTGCACAATCACCGGCGGAATAATGCGCGCCACAATGTCAGTGTTGAAAATGGTAGCCTTAACGCTGATAATCTTGTCGCTGCCACGCTGAGAAATTGTGTGGAAGATATTTTCAAATCGCAGCATCTGAATTTGTGTAGGCGCAGCTTCAGCGACCGTGATCTTCGCTTCGATAGACTTAGGCGTTGGCGGGGCAAACAGCACATGTCCGCCCGCAAAATAAAAAGCGCCAACCGCACACAATGAAGCCACGAAACTGAACATGGGCAAAGACATTGGGCGGCTCTTTACGCTGTTTGGTTTTTTCCCAAACACGCCAAGTTGCACATCTGCCGCATCATTCTGCGTGGCCGCTGTAGCAGCGATGCTGAACGATTGCGACGATTTACGGGAGCCTGTTGCCGCAATGGTCTCAAATTGCGCATCGATAAAGTCGTCAGTGTTTTGCATGGCCATTTCTCAGCTCGCGGTGGGGTTACAATTAGCTAAGTTTGGTTAACCCTTAGTTTCATTTGAGCAACCTGGACTTGAAGGCACGTTCGCATCGGCCTATCCCTAGCGAGAAAAGATTTTCATGATTCGGAGCGGTTTAGGCGTGATCAGGTTTGAAAATGTTGGCCTTCGATATGGGATGGAAACAGAGGTCCTGCGCGATGTGTCTTTTCATATTCCCGAACAATCGTTTCAGTTTTTAACGGGTCCATCGGGTGCTGGCAAAACAAGTTTGTTGCGCATGCTTTTTATGGCACTTCGCCCCACGCGCGGGTCAATCAGTATTTTCGGGCGCGATGTGGCAACGCTCGATCGCCACGAGCTGCCGCTGCTGCGGCGCAGAATAGGCGTTGTTTTCCAAGATTTTCGCCTTTTAGACCATATGACGATTTATGAAAATGTTGCCTTGCCGATGCGCGTGCGCGGCAAAGACGAAGGCGGATTTCGTGTGGATGTTGTTGAATTGTTGAAATGGGTAGGTCTCGGCGATAAGCTGCACGCATTGCCGCCTGTGCTATCGGGCGGCGAAAAACAGCGCGTAGCCATCGCGCGCGCACTCATCGATCAGCCCGAGCTTTTGCTTGCCGACGAACCAACAGGCAATGTGGATCCGCATATGGCGCGGCGGTTGCTGCGTTTATTTCTTGAGCTTAATCGATCCGGCACAGCCGTCGTCGTTGCCACCCACGATTTAGGGTTGATGGAACAAGTGGATGCGCGACGCCTCATTCTCAACAATTCCGAGTTGGAAATTTACGGATGAAAGTCCTTCAGAAAAGCGCTCAGGAATTTGCGCAAGATATCGATTTTGGCAATGATGAAATTTCGCTAGAGCGCTTTGCCAGACCAACCCCTATTGTGCCGCCAGCCAACATAGCAGGGCGCGCCCTTTCGTTGGTGATTGCCATTATGTCGTTTTTAGCGTGCATCACCGTGGGTGCTGTTTCTCTGGTTGGTGAAAGTGCGCAGTCTTGGCAGGGGCAAATATCGCGCGAGGCGACAGTACAAATCAGACCTTCGCGTGATTTTGATATGGAAGCAGCGCTTGTGGAGGCGCGCACGATTGTAACGGGATTTGACGGCGTACGCAGCGCGCGGATTATTGATGTTGATGAAACGGCATCCCTCTTAGAGCCTTGGCTAGGCACTGGCCTCGATATGAGCCAGTTGCCCGTCCCGCGATTGGTCGTTGTTACGATTGATGAGGCCGCACCGCCGGATTTCAAAGCAATCGCACAGACCATCACTGAGGCGATACCGGGTGCCAGTTTTGACGATCATCGCGCATGGGTAGACAGGCTCGTATCTATGGCGCGCACGACGACTTATGTTGGCTTTGCGGTGCTTGGACTGGTTCTGATGGCGTTGATTCTAACGGTCGTTTTTGCCACCCGCGGCGCCTTGGCAAGCAATCAAGGTGTGATTGAAGTTTTGCATTTCGTGGGCGCGCGCGGCGGTTTTATCGCCGCTCAGTTCCAGCGGCGATTTTTCTGGATAGGGTTGCGCGGGGCTTTAGTGGGCGGCGCTTTGGCTATACTGAGCTTTGTTCTATTTCAGTTTTGGGCAGCGGAAAACCTTACATCGCCCGAAGGCCAACAGCTCGGCACTTTGTTTGGTAATTTCGCCATCGGATGGGGCGCGTTTTTGGGCGTCATTTTTGTGGTGATCTTAGTTGCAATTCTGACAACAATCACAGCGCGCATGACAGTTTTGCGCACACTTTATGAGATAGATGAGCAGCGTGCTGATCCTTCCTTTGTTGGTTAAAAGCAAAAATTATCCAAATTTGTGTGAAATGCCTCCGCGTTTTGCTAATTCTGCCTACTCTATGCCGCAATACACGCTTACAGACACACTATGAAAAGCGCCAAAGATACTCAATTTTCAAAGAGCGATAGGCCGGTAAATCCAAGCAGGTTTAACCGCTATCTTCGCCTTGGCGTGTTTCTGTCAGTTATCGTGCTCATCATGTTCGCGATCGGTTTTGCGGGTTTTTTAGGGCAGGTTGAGAGCTTTAAGGTACTCGATAAATCGAATTTCAAAGCGGACGGTATTGTTGTTTTGACGGGCGGTTATGCGCGGCTTGAACCAGCTGTTGAATTGCTCAAACAAAACCGTGGTGAGCGGCTTCTTATTTCTGGCGTCAACCGAACAACCAGTGACAAACTGTTAAAAGATGTGCTTGGTATCGAAGACACGCTTTACGATTGCTGTGTGGATGTTGATCAAGATGCGCTTAACACAATCGGAAATGCCGTCGGCGCAGCGGACTGGATTTCGTCAAAAAATTATACGGATATTATCGTTGTCACCAATGATTATCATATGCCGCGTAGCCTGATAGAGTTTGGTCGCAGACTAAAAGATGTGCGCGTTTATCCCTATGCGGTGAGTAACGCCTATGACCATACTGAAAAAGTCAGCACGAAGATCTATCGTTATCGCGTTTTACTTGGCGAATATGTGAAATATCTCGTGGCTAGGATTCGCGGGATAGCCCAAATGAATGGTGCAACAAAGGGTATCGTATCCGCCAACCTGTCGACAGGTTGGTAATTTATCCGCTAAGGAACACTGTGGTTTCCAGTTGGCGGTGGCATCGTGCTTTTTCTAAGATCTGTTCTGTATAACTTTGTTTTTTACGCGACGACCTTGATCTATATGATCGTGTTTACACCAATCTACTTTATTGGCCCGCGGAAGTTGGCTTGGTCGATTGTTCGGTTCTGGTCGCGGTCAAATTCATGGTTTTTGAAAGTCATTTGCGGAACTACACATTCTGTTTCAGGGTTTGAAAATCTGCCGCAAGATTCGGGCTATATCATAGCGCCCAAACACCAATCAGCGTGGGACACCTTTGCATTTTTGCCATGGTGGCCTGATCCGACTTATATTCTTAAACGTGAGCTGATGTGGATACCGCTTTTTGGATGGTATGTCGGGCGCATGAATATGATCCCGATAGACCGCGGTAGCCGCGAAACGGCGATAAGATCAATCAATAGTGGCGTAAAAAAAGCGATCGAAAATGGTCGCCAAATCGTCATTTATCCTGAAGGAACAAGGCGGCCCGCTGGCGCTGAGCCGGCCTATAAATCTGGTATTTATAACATCTATGCCAATAGCAATATTCCCGTTGTGCCTATCGCCCATGTTGCAGGTGTGTTTTGGCCAAGGCGCAAGTTTTTGCGCTATCCAGGAGAGATGAAGGCAGAAATATTAAAACCAATTCAGCCGGGACTTTCGAAACAAGAATTTATGGCTGCGTTAATTTCTTCAACGGAAGAGGCCTGCGACCGGCTTTTGCTTGAGGTGGCCGATAGTGCGAACCCGCCGCCTTTTTCGAAAATTGCTGAGCAACGGATCGCCGCGTTGCGCCGCGCGCAGGCTTCTGGGGCTACACATCTTTAAGGCGTGAAAACTCTTTTATGCCTTTGGATACGCTTGCAAGCCAAGGGTCGTTGATACCAAGGCTTTTGATGTGTTCTGCTGTGTTGATGACATAGTCTTCATTGGGACCAGCATCACCCACCGCGCCACACACTTGCGCGATGGCATCGCTGATGTCCATGCGTCCAGCATATTGTTCGTGGGCGCGGTCAGCAACATAGGTTACCGCATTGACGCGGGTTCCGCAATCAAGCGTAATTGGGCCGATGCGCTCCTTATAGACCTTCGTTATCAGTTCGCGCGCCCGTAGATACGTCATCACGTCTTGTTTGTTTTCAGGTAGAATACGAAACGCCAGACCAACACACGAACCGCCGCGGTCGAGCCCCATGACGAGACCGGGCCTTTGGCGCGTGCCGCGGTGTTCCCACGAATGGATACACAGCGCGCGGTGGTAACCCGATAGCCGCGCGCGGGTTTTTTCTGCGTAGTCAAAGCCCGGCTTCCACATTAAAGACGCGTAGCCGAAGACCCATAAATCATTCATATTCGGTGCACTCAAAAAATTGTTCGGCTGGAGTTAACATGACAAATCAAATGGCGAAACCGGCTTATAATGCGAAACGCCGGATACAATATCTTTTTGCCTTCTGCGTATTCCTTATCGTCGCTGCGACCGCCGCTTGGTATTTTGTTGCGGGTAAAATAGATGAGGGAGCAGGCAATGCCATTGCGGCGCAAGGCGCCAAAGGACTGGACATAGAATGCCCAAACCGTGACGTGCGCGGTTATCCATTTCGGTTTGGCCTTTTTTGCGATGCTTTGAGTTTTACCGATCGTAAATCGGCGATTTCTTTTCGGGCCGGTGGTGTGCGTTCAGCGGCGCAATTTTATGATCCCACAAAAATTGTTGCCGAATTGGATGGCCCCGCGATCTTAAACCTTGCGGACGGTCAGATGATCAATCTTTCTTGGTCGTTGATGCGCGCAACAAGCGTGATCGCTCTAGGTGAGCCATTGCCAGACAGTTTCTCGCTTGTCGGTAAACAGTTCACCCTGTCAACGAACGACATAACCCTTCGTGCTGATCAGATTGAAACGCATATGCGCGTTGTGGGCACCGATGTTGATGTTGCCGGGCGTGCGGAGGCGATTGTCTTCGAAACAAGTATGCTTGGCGTCAATCAACTCCCGCCGTTGGGCGTCGATTTTAACACACGCCTTAAGGATGCGGCGACCAAGATCAGATCCGAGAATTTTAACCCCCGCGGCCTGAGCGGCGTTTTGAGCCGCGCGGCCGTTTTGCTGAACACCGACAGCGGCCTATTGATTGATGGGCCGTTTGCGGTTGATGATGCTGGGCTGATCGATGCCGCGCTCACGTTGCGTATTATTGATGTCGATGCCGTGACGCGTGTGGTTACACAATCGTTTCCGCAAATAGCGCCGATTTTTACAGCTTTTACTGCTGGTCAACCGAGAAGCGGCGAAAAGAGCGATGAGATAAACTTGGAAATAACGATTGCAAAAAGTAATGTCAGCTTAGGGTTCATCCCGCTAGGGCGAATTCCGCAGCTTTAACTCTTGACGGTTGTTACGCGGCCAAAATCAGGCTTATCGGTATCCTGTCCCGCTTCAATAATCGAACGCCGGATAGAGCGCGTCCGGCTGAAGAGCGCATGAAGTGCATCGCCGTCACCGCGGCGGATATTAGCGCGCATAAAAGATAGATCTTCGGAAAACCGCGCGAGCATTTCCAAGATTGCCTCTTTGTTGTGGAGACAAATATCGCGCCACATCGTCGGATCCGATGAGGCAAGGCGGGTGAAATCTCGAAAGCCCGACGCGGAGTATTTGATCACTTCGGCCTTTGAAACGGTTTCAAAATCTGATGCCGTGCCAACAATGTTATAGCTGATCAATTGCGGAAGGTGAGACACGAGCGCCAAAACTTGGTCGTGATGCGCTGGATCCATGATCTCCACGTTTGAACCACAGGCCTCCCAAAATTTTGAGAGTTTTGAAAGCGCCTCGGCGTCGGTGTTTTCGACCGGTGTTAAAATACACCAACGACCTTGGAAGAGGGTTGCAAAGCCGGAGTCTGGCCCAGAATATTCGGTTCCCGCAATCGGGTGTCCCGGAATGAAATGCACATTGTTTGGTAATTCCGGTTGCATTTGCGCAATCACGGAGATTTTCGTTGAGCCAACGTCGGTCACGATTGCGCCGGGTTTCAAATGGGTTGCGATTTGTTTGGCGACCGCTGCGGATGCACCTACGGGCACGCTGACGATGACAAGATCTGCGTCTTTGACAGCCTCAGCCGCATCGGCAAAATAATGCTCGCCAAGTGCTAATTCTTTGGCGCGGGCCAAGGTCTCTTGGCTGCGTGTTGAGATGTTTATCGAGCCAGCGACATTCTCACGTTTGATGACACGGGCAAGCGACGAGCCGATAAGGCCAATGCCAATGAGAGCTACGCTTTCGAATAGGGGTTTAGCTAAGGGCATTTATTATGCAGCCATAAATAGTGTCAGCGCATCGATAGCGCCTTGATTGGCCTCGTCCGAACCGATGGTCATGCGCAGCGCGTTCGGCAATCCATAGGCCGTAACACGGCGCAGCACAAAACCGCGATCAAGAAGATAATCATCGGCGGCAGACGCATTTTTTTCATTCTCGGGAAAATGAATCAGCACAAAATTGCCAACGCTAGGTGTGACGCTCAAACCAATCGCTTGCAGCGCCGAGGTTAGTTTTGGCAACCATTTTTCATTGTGTGCAATCGCCAAATCCATATGCGGGCGATCAGCCATCGCGGCAGCGCCCGCAGCGATGGCGGCGGCGTTGACATTAAACGGGCCGCGCACACGGTTCACCGCATCGATGATGTGTGCTGGCGCATACATCCAGCCAACGCGAAGGGCGGCAAGGCCATGGATTTTAGAAAATGTGCGCGTCATGACGACATTGTTGTTTTGCGATACCAACTCAATGCCCGAGGCATAATCATTGCGGCGCACATATTCGGCATAGGCCGCATCAAGGATGAGCATAACATGCGCAGGCAAATTCTCCTGCAAACGCCGCACTTCACTGTCAGATACGTAGGTTCCAGTTGGATTGTTTGGGTTTGCTAAGAATACGATTTTTGTGCGCTCTGTGACTGCGGCGAGAATAGCATCCACATTGGCACGCAAATTGGTCTCAGGCACCATGATCGGCGTGCCGCCGGAAGCCAAGATTTGAATCTTATAAACGAGAAATCCGTGTTCGGTGAAAATTCCCTCATCACCCGGCCCCATATAGATATTGGTGAGCAAGCCAAGCAGCTCATCAGAACCGTTTGAGCACAGGATATTTTCAGGGTTTAGGCCGTGCGCCGCAGCGATTGCCGCGCGCAGCTGGGTCGCTGAACCATCGGGATAAAGTTCTAGCTGATCAGCGGTTGCCTTATAGGCGGCGATGGCTGCGGGGCTTGCACCAAACGGTGTTTCGTTCGACGAGAGCTTGTGTAGTTTTACACCCGGTTTTGCCTTACTACGGCCAGGCACATAGGCAGAAATATCCATCACACCCGCGCCGGGCTGAGGCCGATCTGGAAGTTTTAGATTTTGCACCATCATTTATTCCTATTCATCTTCAGCGCTCGTTTATCGGAACGAAATAGCCGCCCACGGCGCGGATGTCGATTAGATTATTTGGCGCAGTGCCACCTTCGCTGATGGCGATAAGGGCATGGAGTTTGCCGCTGTCGTCTGGCGAAATGGCAATGATTTCTCCACCAGTCCAGCCCAAAAGCGCATCGGCAGATTTGATCGTGCCCGCATAGCACCGCACGTCATAGGGCGCCGCATCACTGATGGGCGGTGATATGACGAAAGCATGGTGGTCAGGCGATTGGCTGCCGATGACTGGCAGGCGCGCCATAATGCCAAGGCCTGCATTGGAATTTAAATATTGCCACCAGCAGCCCGCACCTTCAAGCGGGATCACGGCCAGTGCATTGCCTTCGGCTGTCACCGCATCAAAAACTCGGCGAGACGTATCATGGTTTTTAATCGGAACAGAAAATCCAAATTGAAACCGCGCCATATCGCGCAATCGGTTTGCATCGCCTTCATTGGTGAGGTGCACCGTATAATTTGCCTGTAGGTGTGTGAAGGTGGAAATAATATCGCGCCAAATGTGGATGATCATCTGAAGCGGAATTGAGCCCCTATGGCGACTTGCCAAGGTCTGCATCATGCTGGCTTCGCGCGCGGGGCGAAAGGCAGCGCCGGTTTGGACATCCGCGCCTTTGACCAAGATAAGCTCATCAATCACGCTGGCACGCTGCATTAAAAGCGTATGAATAGATTCGTCCACGGCGTCTATTTTTGCGCGCAGTTCAGTCAGGCGTTGCGGATTATTTTGCGTCTTGGTGCTCATCAGGGCTTTTGTAGTTTGAATTTAAAACGGATGGAAGGGGAGATTTATGCGCTATCTATTTCGCCAAAAGTACGGGTAGCCCTTTGAGGCGAAAGCGCGGGAACGAAAACACGGCGCGACTGGCGTGCCGATACTGGCAGACCTTGGTAGAGCTGTTTTTGCGCCTCTAATACGATGACCCCGCCGAAAATACGGCCTATTTTTAGGCCGGCACGCTCAATCGGGTTTGATAATTTGACGGCCAGAAATCTTCGGCTCGGCGGAAAGAACAGCGCTTCTGTCTCTTTAGTTACGGTAAAATTTGCTTCGCGGAGAAGCCGTGAAATTTGCCCACGCGAAAATGGACGTCCTATGCCAAAGGGTGTCGTCTCGACGCGCGCCCAAACACCGCTTCGGTTTGGCACGACCACGATCAAACGCCCGTTGGGGGCAAGCACCCGCCAAAGCTCCATCAGCGTTTCCCGTGGGTTTTCTGAATGTTCGAGGGTGTGGACAGCTAAGATCCGGTCAATGGAGGCATCGGCAAGCGGTAGTTCCTCTTCAAATACGAGGGCTGTGCGTGATGGGCCGATGCGCGGCCATTTTGCTGCACCTTGTGCGGCCAACATAAAAGAGAGCGTGATGTGCGTATCCGGCTCAAAACGCTCTAACCACGGCCGCGCATAGCCAAGGCCAAGCAGGCGCTCATTGGGAAGGGGCTCCCAAACACGCTTGAGTGCCGTTGCGATTGCGTCACCCGCACGCTGCCCAAGGGCAGAATGATAGAAGGCGCGCATCTCAACAATATCGACTTGCATAGGGTCTCTCTGGTTTTGGACTACAAAACCGAATTTGTGCATTTCATGCAATTGTTGTTAATTCAAAGTAATAGAAAACACAAAATTTGAGACCGCTTATGGAAAACCTGACCGCCGCAAAAATTCGTGAATTATTGTATATGAAACCGCACCCCGAAGGTGGCCATTATGCGGAGACCTTCAGGGATAATACGGCCATTACGGGCACCGAGAAGCGCGGTGCCTCTACCGCAATTTATTTTCTGCTGGAAGCCGGTGAGACGTCCCATTGGCACCGTGTTACCGACGCAGCTGAGGTTTGGCACTATTATGCCGGTGCGCCATTGGCGCTCACACTTTCGCACAATGGTCATGATGCCCAGTCATTTCGACTTGGTGTCAATCTCCTCATGGGTGAGAGGCCGCAAATCGTCGTGCCGCAAAATTGTTGGCAAACGGCCACCAGCCTTGGCCATTGGACGTTGGTTGGGTGCACCGTGGCACCCGGGTTTGAATTTGCATCTTTTGAGTTGGCACCGCCCGATTGGCGTCCAACACCGCGCAAGCCGTCTGGCGCTTAAACTTTTTTCGCAATCATATCTTTTGCAGCCATCGCTGCGCCCAGTGTGATCAGTAAGCAGGCGATTGCGACCGGCCACGTGAACGCTGCGCGGCCAAAGAGGATCATGATCATCGTCGACAAAAGCGGTGCCGCATAGCTCGACGCGCCGACAATTTGGATATTGCCATTTTTCATACCATGATCCCAAAAATAAAACGCTGCACCGACGGGCAGCAGCCCAAGTGCTATAATTGCGAGCCATTGCGTCGTCTCATTGGGAAAAATTGTTGTTTCGAATGTGAGGTGGAAAACCAACGCTAATCCAGTGCTGATCGCACAGTAGTTGATGACCGCTTTGGTGGGGACTTGCGCAAATTTGCGCGATAAGAGCGAATAGGCCATCCACGTGAAGGCTGCGGCAAAAGCCAGACCATAGCCAAAAATATAGTCTTGATTGAGCGCAAACCCATTGCCGCCAGAAATAATGAAGAAAGTGCCTAAAAACCCAAGAATTGCGCCGATGATATGGTGCAACTTTAGGCGTTCGCCGGGCAAAAGCGCACTGCCAACGACGATGAGCAGCGGCCACAAATAGGCAATCAGGCTTGCCTCGACAGCGGGCGCATTTTTAAGCGCACCAAAATACAGCGCATGGTAGGTGAAAAGCCCTATCCCGCCAAATAGACTGGCTGATCGGTGATACGCGTTGACGTATCGGGTTCAGATCTGTTCGCCCAGCTAACCATATTATTCCCACCAGCGTCCCGATAAAAAAAGTCATAGCCGCAAGCTGAAACGGCGGCACCTTGCCCGACAAATCAGTTAATAATGCCAACAGCGACCACATGCCAATTGCTGCAAAACCTGCAAGTGTTGCGGCATGGTCCGTTAGTTTTTGATGTTGCGCCATGGTTTGGGCTGCCAGCTTTGAAGCCTAATTTGTCAAGGCTTCGAACCGTATGGCGCGAACCGACAAGGTGCCAATCTCTGTGTTTAACTTAACGGCGACAGGCGCATAAAGGCCCGTATCAGCGACGGGTGCAAAACTTATGTCAGCGTAGCCATTGTCGCGCATCCATGCGATTTCTTTTTTGTTTTTATCATAACCGGAGATAGGCCGGAATTGGGCGCGGCAGGTGACTGCATTTCCTGAATAGCCTTTGGCTGAAAAGGGAATCGTGCGCACATAGCGCATGGGAAAATCAGCGCGCATCGCGCCATCAAACACTTTCATTGAATTATCGCAGACACCGCGCAGGCTGCTTCGCCGAAATAAAAGTCGCAGTAATCGGATCAAGAGCGTTTTTCAGATCGGAATTTTGCAACTCTACCCACTGGCCGCGCTTTTTGACCGCTGGCTGATTGTCATAAGCTGCGACACCCGCACCGTTAAAATTCATCGTTGTTGTTTTGGACTTTTTTCCATCGCTGTAATTAATCACATAAGATGAAGGCGACAGTTGTTCCATCAGAATATTGACCTGTGATCTTTATGTTTCCGGTTGTTGATGAAAACAAAGCCGCGATGCCAGATGCTTTCATCGATCCGTTTAAATTGTAAGTACCTTGATTTATGGTGGTCTTAAATCCAATTGTGCCGACAGGCAGGCCGATGACAGATACAGAATATTCTGAAACATAATCAGCCGCATAAAGTGATGGTGCCGCCATCATGCTCAAAAGAGCAGCCCCGATTGTTGCCCATGGGTTTGCTGTTGGTCGAACCATCGATGCGTTTTCCTTTTCAAAGACCTAGCAAGCTCTTGAAGCCAGATTTGGGTTTTTATATGATCAATTGGAAGCGCTTTTAGCATTGACCTTATAAAAAAGCATGATTATAGCACTGCAACTCCTCGCAAAGTCACCGTGACTGTGTCGGCGACCATCTCGGTTATCGCTTCGACTGTCATTTGATAGAGGTAGACAACTTAATTGAGGTATGGATTATGTCCCGCGAATGTGAACTAACAACAAAAGCTGTTATGACCGGCAACAATGTGAGCCATGCGAAAAACCGTACACGTCGCCGTTTTTTGCCAAACCTTTGCCAAGTGACTCTTGATGTCAGACGCATTGGGCGAGAAATTCCGTTTGCGCGTTGCAGCATCGACATTGCGTTCTGTTGAACACCGCGGTGGCTTAGATGCATTTTTGGCTAAAGCCAAAACCGTTGAGCTATCTCAGCGTGCGCGGTTGATTAAGCGCCGTATCGCGCAGAAGCAGACGGCTGCCGCTTAATCTGCTCTTAAATTAAATTGAATGGCGGGCAATGCCCGCCTTTTTCATCTCTCGCTGGTGGCATCACCCAGGGTAAAAAAATGCTTAAGTTAAATACACCTCTTATTATTTTTGTTTTTGCGATGTGCGGCATTGTTGCGGCATCCAATTATCTCGTCCAATTTCCAGTTCAGGCACAATTTGGTGGCGTGAATATTGGGGATATTCTGACGTGGGGTGCGTTCACTTATCCTATTGCGTTTCTCATCAATGATTTGACAAACAGAAGGTTTGGCGCTTCAGCCGCCCGTCTTGTCGTATTTGCGGGCTTTACGCTTGCGGTTATTTTATCGATCTGGCTTGCCAGTCCGCGCATTGCGATTGCCTCGGGCGCCGCATTTTTGTGCGCACAGCTTTTAGACGTATCAATTTTTGACCGCTTGCGCCAATCAGCGTGGTGGAAAGCACCTATTTTCTCAACGCTTTTTGGCTCCGTGCTCGACACGGTTTTGTTCTTCACGCTGGCATTTGCGCCGATGGCTGGATTTCTCGACTTTGGCGGCGAAGATGGCTCTTTAGGGTTTGCAGTGCCATTTTTAGGTTTTGGCGAAGATGTACCCCTTTGGGTATCGCTGGCTGCTGGCGATTTTCTGGTTAAAATCGTGGTCGGGCTTGCAATGCTTTTACCCTACAAAGCTTTTGTTGCACCTTCCGATACCGAACGGGCGTCCGCTTAAAATTTATTCAATCAGCTTGAACTCAAGCAACAGATTGCGCTGCAGCAGCGAATGGTTGTCATCGGACACCAAAGTGATGCGCGCTGAACCATCTGCATCGGCTGTTATGTCCATGCCTTCCAGATTGTCGATTTGAAATCCCATGTCAGCTTCGAACAAAATCTCGCCATCAACGGTTTTACCTTTTTGGAGTGCTGCGCCTTTAATCCGGCGAAGCCGCATGCCGATGCCGTCTGACACATTAAAACGCCGTTCAAGCAAAACCATATCGCCGCTTGGCGTAAAAGCCATGTCGGTTACGTCAAATTCGTCGATCCGTTTGACGGAAAATTCAAATGGCGCTTCTTTGATCGGTTGAACGAAGGCCATTATATTTTGGTTTTTATCAAGACTTTTTTCACTCACGCCAACAAGTGCACCGGCACTTGGCGATGTTTCGGGGGCAAGCGCGATAGCCTCAAAACCGCGATTATCCCGCAACTCATAAAGTGGCACCGGCGGCGCAAATTCGCGCAGCAGCAGTGGGTTGTCTTTCGTGGTCACGTCGTAGACCGCTATGCGATGCGCACGCTCATAGGAAACAAGTGCTGTTGTGCCTGAAAGCGCAATGCCCTCGGCGTCGGCTTGCCATTTTGCTGTAATTGATGTGCCATCAGCGCCAGAAATTTCCTGCATTTTTGCGGTAACACCGATAGGCACGTTAGAGGCATCACGCTCGATCTGGCCTGTGATCCAAAAGCCTGTGTCCGCCACACCAACAAAACTGGTCTGGTCGGGCGCGATAGAAATTCCCGACCAAGCGCCAAAATCGCGCGAGGATGATGTCATTTCTAAGCCGCCGATAAATTCGAGCGGCCCAAAACGGCTCTGGTCAGAACCTATTTTGAAGTGCTCAATCTTGCGCGACTTAATCTCGATGACTTGACTTTCTTGCGCATAGACTTCTGGTGTCGGCATCAATGCGATGGTCACTACCAGAGTAAAAATTGCTGTCTTACCCACGGCGCTTCTTCTTACCCGTTTCAGCGTTGCCTTCGTCAAAAAGTGAGGCAAGTTGCTCAGTCATTGCGCCTGCAAGCTCTTCGGCATCGACGATGGTGACAGCACGCTTATAATAGCGCGTCACATCGTGGCCGATGCCAATCGCCAGCATCTCCACATTTGACCGGTTTTCGATTTCGTCGATCACCGCGCGCAAATGGCGTTCAAGGTAATTGCCGGGATTAACCGAAAGCGTTGAATCATCAACCGGCGCACCGTCGGAAATCATCATCAAAATTTTGCGTTGTTCAGGGCGCGCGGCGAGGCGGCGAAAAGCCCAAGTCAGCGCCTCGCCATCGATGTTTTCTTTGAGCAAGCCTTCGCGCATCATCAGGCCAAGATTTTTGTTCGACCGCCGCCAAGGGGCATCGGCGGATTTATAGATGATATGGCGCAGGTCATTAAGGCGGCCCGGCTCATGGGGCTTGCCTTGTTTCAGCCAGGCCTCGCGCGATTGGCCACCCTTCCAAGCGCGGGTCGTAAAGCCTAGAATTTCGACTTTTACGCCGCAGCGCTCAAGCGTGCGCGCCAAAATATCGGCGCATGTGGCCGCAACGGTAATCGGGCCGCCCGCGCATCGAGCCGGAATTGTCGATGAGCAAGGTCACAATGGTGTCGCGAAAATTGGTGTCGCGCTCACGCTTAAACGAGAGCGCGCCAAAACGGCCCGTCTGTTCTTCGATCACAATGCGCGGCAGCCGCGCCGGATCCAAATATCCCTCTTCAAGGTCAAAGTCCCATGACCGATTTTGCTGCGCCATCAGGCGGCGCTGCAGCGGTTTGCCAAACGGCCAACAACGCCTTGAAGATTGGCCAGTTGTTTGTCGAGAAAAGCGCGCAGCCGCTCCAGCTCTGCGGCATCGCACAGTTCTTCTGCGCCGATCGTCTCGTCAAAGTCGGTGGTGAAAATATTATAATCAATGTCCGATAAAATATCTTGAAAGCCGGGATGAGGGCGCTGCGCTTCGCCCGGCTCTTCGGCCTGTTCGTCGAAGTCCTCGTCCATATCGTCAGCGGTTGCATCTGAAGCATCCATCTGGCCGGGTTCAGATTGTTCGCTCTCAATCGGTGTATCGTCTTTTTCCTCGGTCTGATCGCCGGAGTCTTGGTCGTCTTGCCCGCCATCATTGTCGTCATCAGCGTTTTCTGGCGGCTGTTGTTCGTCGTTATTTTTGTCGTCATCACTATCGCTGCCATCGCCTTCATATTCTTCGGCCATTTCCAGCTGCACAAGAATATCGCGCACGGTTTTGGCGAAGGCGGCTTGATTTTCGATGTCTTTGCCGAGCTGGTCGAGCCGCTCGCCCGCCTTCTCGTTAATCCATTCGCGCCATAAATTGACAACGGGCGCCGCGCCTTGCGGCGTTGCGCGGCCCGTGAGGCGCTCGCGCACAACAAGGCCAATGGCTTCTTCGATGGGTGCGTTTTCTTTTTCCGTCACACCAGACAAATTTGCGCGGATGAATTTATCTTCCACCATCGCCGCCAAATTATCGCCAACGCCGGTCATGCGCCGCGCGCCAATTGATTCCACCCGCGCCTGCTCAACCGCTTCATAGACAGCGCGTGCTTGGTCGCCCTCAGGCATCATCGTGCGATGGGTTGTTGCATTATGACAGGCGGCACGCAGCGCCATGCTGTCGCCCACGCCGCGGGTGATCATCACATCGTTTTTGGTCACGCGCTTAGGCAGGTCAGGAATGCGCGCATGGTTTCCCGCAAAGGCTGGCTTATCGGTTGAAAATACAACTTCCATCTCGCGGTCGCCAGAAATAGCGCGCATGCAGCTGGTCACCGCTTGTTTGAACGGTTCGGTATCGACCTTCTGGTTTTTAGGTCTGCCTGAAGAATTGTCGCCGGGGCCTGCCATTGGTTTAAGTTAGCTGAGCACGGAATTGGCCGCTGATTCGGCAAGCTCTTCGCCAAAGCAACGCTGATAGAATTCGGCAACAAGTGCGCGCTCAAGGTCATCGCATTTGTTGAGGAATGTCAGGCGAAACGCCATGGAAAGATTATTAAAAATCGCATCGTTTTCCGCCCATGTGATCACGGTGCGCGGCGACATCACCGTCGATAGATCACCGGCGATAAAGGCGTTGCGGGTCAGATCAGCAAGTCGCACCATGGCGTTGACAATCTCGCGGCCTTCTTTGGATTGGTAGTGCTTGGCTTTGGCCAGCACAATTTCGACCTCTTGCGCATGGGGCAGGTAGTTGAGCGTGGTGACAATTGACCAGCGGTCCATCTGGGCTTGGTTGATTTGCTGGGTGCCGTGGTAAAGGCCCGTCGTATCGCCAAGGCCGACGGTGTTGGCGGTGGCAAACAGACGGAAGGCAGGATGCGGCCGGATCACGCGGCTTTGGTCAAGCAGTGTCAGGCGGCCAGACGATTCGAGCACGCGCTGGATCACGAACATCACATCGGGACGGCCTGCGTCATATTCATCAAAAATCAGCGCGACATTATGCTGGTATGCCCATGGCAGAATTCCATCTTTGAACTCGGTCACCTGTTTGCCGTCTTTAAGAACGATGGCATCTTTGCCCACAAGGTCGATACGGCTCACATGGCTGTCAAGATTGACGCGCACCGCTGGCCAGTTAAGACGTGCGGCCACTTGCTCGATATGGGTTGATTTCCCTGTGCCGTGATAGCCTGAAACCATGACACGGCGGTTGTGCGAAAAACCTGCCAAAATGGCCAAGGTTGTCGCCTTGTCAAAAATATAGTCAGGATCGATTTCCGGTACATGGTTGCTGGGTGTGCTGTAGGCAGGCACTTCCAAATTGACATCAATGCCAAAGGTTTTGCGCACATCAACCATGGTGTCGGGAATGTTTACGATATCGAGATCGATCTTGTTCATAGTCTGTGTCTGTCCTTTATGCGCTTGCTTTACAGCATTTTGTCCCATGCGAGCAGGTGATGAATTATACCATGCCTGCGGATTTTAATATTTTGTGCGCCTGTATCACATCGCGAAAAATTTCTTCTGATGTTCTGTCGCCGCCGTTGGCATCGGGATGGTGCTTTTTGACCAGCTCCTTGTAACGCGCCTTGATTTGATCCGAAGTCGCAGTCTTCTCTAACCCGAGCGTGCGTATAGCTTTTGCCTCAAGTGGCTTTAATTGCCGCGCTGGTTTGGCATTGAGCACGCTTGCCCAAGCGGATGGGTCGCGCATGCGGTGCGCCCGCGCCGAACCGGATTTCATGTCTGAAAAGACAGGCGTCGCATTTTGGTTTCCCGTTTGCGACGAACCCATTTTCCAAGTTGGTCGATCGCCGACCATCGCGTTTTTTTGAAACTTCGAAATGTCGTCGTCCGATAGGCCAGAAAAATAATTATAATTTTTATTATATTCGCGCACGTGGTCGACACAAAACCACATATATTCGCCTTCGCGGTTGCGGCCAGCAGGCGCTTTATGGGCACCTTTTTGGTCGCAGCCGGCCCATTGACACATATTGCGTGCGTCTTCCTCGGCTTGCTTTTTTTTGCCGCCGGGATTGATGCGAATACTGTCAAAATATTTTGAACGTTGGGTCATATTTCCAAACTGGTGCAAAGCACGTCATTTACAAGGCAAAAATCATTCAGCGACTTATTTCCAACGATTAACAGGCAAGCTAAACAACACTGAGGCAAGCTGAATCGGGGCAACATAAGAGCGCCTTTGTTTAGCGGTCATCGCCCTTTGTGGCAAGGCAGGAGAGGCAACCAAATGGGACCAATTGAAAAACGTATCCGTGACATTTTAACCGAGGCGCTCGCCCCAACGCGGATGGAGGTTATCAATGAGAGCCACATGCATGCGGGCCATGCGGGCGGTTCAGCCGATGGTTCGGGCGAAAGCCATATGCGTGTGCGGGTAATCTCCCATAAATTTGACACGGTAAGCCGAATTCAGCGTCACCGCATGGTCAATCAGCTTTTAAAGCCGGTAATCGATGACGGGCTGCATGCGCTCGCCATAGAGCCTGCCGGCACGCAAGACAGCGTGCGCTGGTAAAGCGTTTCGCGTTTAATTTTTAACATCAGATAACACCTAACGCGTTGAAATCTTTGATTTCAGGCAGCGTTAGGTGTTTCAGGTCTGGAGAAACGCGATAAAGGCCTAGCGGATGCGTAGTTTTTCGATCCGGTTTTTTTCCCGTTTGAGGACGAAAAACCGCTTTCCATAAAATGTAAAGGCTTGTTTTTCTGTGGGTATCAACTTGGCCTCATGGATGACAAGGCCAGCAATTGTCGTTGCCTCTTCATCGGGCAAGCTCCACCCCAGCGCTCGGTTTAAATCGCGGATTGAGACACTGCCATCGACAATGACGGAGCCGTCGGATTCCGTTTTTACACCGGACACATTGATATCGTGCTCGTCTGCGATTTCGCCGACGATTTCTTCAATAATGTCTTCCAGCGTTACCAGACCTTCCAGTTCGCCGTATTCATCCACTACAATCGCCACATGGGCTTTTTTGCGCAAAAACGCGTTTAGCTGGTCGTGCAGCATGGTGGCATCGGGCACAAACCACGGCTTATTAGCGACCTTCAAAATGTCGACTTTACCAGGATCGTTTCCAACCGCATGCAGCGCGCGCAGCATGTCTTTGGCGTGGACGATGCCGACAATATTGTCGTTGCTGCCGCGCCAAATCGGGAGCCGCGTATATTGGCTTTCCAAAATTTGGTTGACGATTACATCTGCGGGATCATCGGCGTTGATCATTTCTATGTTGGTGCGGTGAACCATGATGTCCGATACATCAAGTTCGTTCAGGTCGAGCAATCCCCCAAGCCGAGCGCGGTCTTCTTTGCCGACGGAACCTTCTTCGTGAAGAACTTCCACCGCACCGCGCAGCTCGTCATGACCGGACAGAATTGACTGATTTTCACCAAAATCGACGCCAAAGAGGCGTAGAATTCGGCGCACAATAAAATCGACAGCCTTGGCCAAAGGTGAGACGATAAACACGAAGATTTTGATCAGAGGCACGACAAAAAGCGCAAATTGATCGGTTTTTGAAATCGCCAGATATTTTGGCAGAACTTCGGCAAAAATAACCAAAAGTACGGTCATCATGACGGTGGCATAAATCACCCCGTTTGGCCAAAAATTTTGAGCAGCAATGTCGTCGCCAAGGCTGATGACATGACGTTGATCAAATTATTGCCAATAAGCAGCGCGCCGATAAGGCGTTCTTTGTTTTCGAGCAGTCCATTGACGGACGCAGCGCGGTTGTTGCCATTGCGCTCCATTTGTTTCATGCGGCCGCGCGAGGTAGCGGTTAATGCTGTCTCGGAGCCCGAAAAGAATGCCGACAAACAAATTAAGACGAGAATAGCAGCTGCGGTAAGCCAAATTTCCATGTGCTTTAACTCTCCAATTCTTGAGCTAAAAACGCCCTTACTTCCGACACGGGCACATCTTTTGCGACGTAAGATTGGCCTATGCCTTTGGTTAAGATAAAGGTCAGATCGCCGCGCACAACCTTTTTATCCTGCATGATAAAATCGAGCATGTGGTCAGCGTCTTTTATATGCCCTTTAAGATGGCTCAAATCGGTCGGCAAACCAACGCGTTTCAGATAGGCTTTCACGCGGCGTGTGTCATCGGTCGATGCTTGGTTGAGACGCGCCGAAAACGCATGGGCCAGCACCATGCCGATGGCGACACCTTCGCCGTGCACCAAAATATCGGAGCGGTATTTGGTGATGCCTTCCAACGCGTGGCCAAATGTGTGGCCTAGATTGAGGAGCGCGCGGTCGCCCGTTTCAAATTCATCACGCGCAACGATGGCCGCTTTGGCGCGGCATGAGGTGGCAACGGCGTGGACGCGGGCTTGATGGCCTGACTGATCATTTGACGCGATATCGTCCCAATTATTTTCCAGCCAATCGAAAAATGCAGCGTCATTTATCAAGCCATATTTGATGACTTCGGCAAAGCCAGCGCGAAATTCTCGCCCGCTTAAAGTATTGAGCAAGGCCGTATCGGCGAGCACGAGTTTGGGTTGGTGAAACGCACCGATGAGATTTTTGCCCTGCGGTGAATTGATGCCGGTTTTACCGCCAACGGAACTGTCCACTTGCGCCAGCAGCGACGTCGGTATCTGCACAAAATTCATGCCGCGGCGCACGATGGAGGCAGCAAACCCGGCCAAATCGCCGACAATGCCGCCGCCAAAGGCGATCACAATGTCGCCGCGCTCCAGCCGCATTTCAATGATGGCTTCGACAACATTGTTGAGGTGCTCAATGCTTTTTGTTGCCTCGCCTGGCGGCACGGTAATCACTTTTGAAACGATACCTGCTTCGTCTAGGCTGCTGCTTAGCGTGGTCAAATGCAATGCTGCAACATTTTCATCGGTGACAATCGCGCATCTTGCCCGTGGCAAAATTGCCTTTATGCGTGTCCCCGCACTGGCCAACACATTCGGGCCGATGACGATGTCGTAGGAGCGCTCCCCCAGCTCAACGCGCACGGTTTCAGTCATTGTTGGCTCCATTTCTTTCCGCCTCTTGGCGCAAATAATCAGCTATATGTGAAATCACGATGGCGGCCATTTCGTCCTTGCCAATATCTTGCGATGCCACTTCTAAATTCGCCAAAGCATAGATTGGATATCTCATCTTCATGAGGCCTGCCATAACGCCGCGAGGGTCTGAATTTTTGAGCAATGGCCGCGTTGATTTTTTAGCCACGCGGCTCATCAAAAGATCAAGTTCGGCAGACATCCACACAGAAATACCCGATGAATGAATTACATCGCGCGTATCGGCGTTCATAAAGGCACCGCCGCCGGTTGCCAATAATTTGGTGCCTTCCTCCATCAGACGTTTGATAACGCTTGCTTCAAGACGGCGAAATTCAAGCTCGCCATAGGATTCGAAAATATCAGCAACGGGCATTTTTGCTGCCACTTCAATTTCCGTATCTGCATCCACAAAGGGGAGTTTGAGTTTTAAGGCAACTTTGCGCCCAATGGCTGATTTGCCCGCGCCCATCAATCCCACAAGCGCAATGGTTCTTCCGCCCAAAAGAGCGTT
The DNA here is from genome assembly GCA_034519905.1 of Ahrensia sp. Lineage (GTDB taxonomy): Bacteria > Pseudomonadota > Alphaproteobacteria > Rhizobiales > Rhizobiaceae > Ahrensia. Next base: position 15,639 of record JAXHNY010000007.1, on the reverse strand, counting down.
GATGGCGGCGACATCGTCGCTCAAATCTCGGTAAGCTGCGTCAACGTTCATAATACCCGCGCTTAGCGCATGAATAGGGTGTTGATGTCAAGAATTGGAGCTATCTTAGCGGTTGATTTGTAACTGCACGCACCGCATATTACACGCCTAAATAGTGCTCAATGGAACTAGAAAAGATGCCTAGCCTTATCCGGTTTATCGTGACCATTGGCATTTTTGCGGGGCTTGTCTATGGCGCGATGTTTGCGCTGGTGGCTTATGTCAAGCCCAATACACGTGAGATGACCGAGCGTGTGCCAACCGATAAAATAAATCCCGTGCGTATTCCACAGCCTGTCGCTGTGCCAGAAAATGCTGACAATGGCAGCGTTGCCAACTAAGCAGTAATAATTGGCTGCTAAATTTTGCCAATGATCGATGCCTTTTTGGAAATGATGAGCGCTGAGCGCGGTGCAGCCGATAATACGCTGGAAAGTTATCGCCGTGATTTGGAAGATTTTTCTGGGTTTCTTGGCAAGAAAACTCTTCTTCAGAGCGCAGGCACCAAGCATATATCCGACTATCTATTTTCGATGCACGCCCAAGGTTTTGCCAGCACCAGCCAAGCGCGGCGTCTGAGTGCGCTCAAACAATATTATTTGTTTTTATACAATGAGGGCGTGCGGCAAGACGATCCGACGGCGACCATCGATAGGCCAAAAAAGTCGCAAGCCTTGCCCAAGAACCTATCTGAAGCCGACGTTTCAAACCTGCTCGCAACCGCAGAAGCCTTGGCGGTTGGCGGCCATACTAGCGAACAAAGCTCGAAGCCCATGCTATTCGCAACCATGCGCTGCTTGAGCTTCTTTATGCCACGGGGTTGCGGGTTACAGAACTTGTCACGTTGCCGATTTCGGCCATCCGCATCAATGAACCCTTTTTCATTGTCAAAGGCAAAGGCAATAAAGAACGCATGGTGCCGTTTTCGAAAAAAGCGATGGATGCGGTGGCAAAGCACATTTTGATCCGAAACCGCGACAAACGCGCTGATGACTGCAAATTTCTGTTTGCCGCCGATAATTTCAGCGGGCCTCTCGCGAGGCAAGTCTTTGCGCGGGAACTAAAGCAGATCGGCGCACGCTGCGGCCTCAAGGCGGCTCAGCTTTCGCCCCACGTGCTACGCCATGCCTTTGCAACGCATTTGTTGCAAAACGGGGCTGATTTGCGCGTGGTTCAACAATTGCTGGGTCATGCAGATATTTCCACAACACAAATCTATACTCATGTGATGGATGAGCGGCTGCATCAGCTCGTTTCGAACCACCATCCTTTGGCGCAAAAATGAGGCCTATCCAGCACAATTTCCTTCTGGTTTTACGTGAAAACTTGACATCTGCGCTTTGAACAGCCACCTGAGGCAGGTTGACGTTTATTGGGTTCTGTTTCACGATGACAAGCTATCTCGATTTTGAAAAGCCGATTGCTGACCTCGAAGGTCAGATCTTGGAGTTGAAAAAACTCGGCAAAAACGGCGAAGGTGCCGTTGATACGGCTGAAGATATTGCGCGGCTTGAAAAGCGCTCAAAAGATGCGCTTGTGGAAGCTTACAAAAAGCTGACGCCATGGCAAAAAGCTCAAGTCGCCCGCCATCCCGACCGGCCTCACTGCGAGCATTACATTAGTGCGATGTTTACCGATTATACGCCTTTAGCAGGTGATCGAAATTTTGCCGAAGACCATGCGATTTTGGCAGGGTTTGCCCGCTTTCAGGGCCAGTCGGTGGCGGTTATCGGCCAAGAAAAAGGTTCCAACACAAAAGCGCGTCTGAAACATAATTTTGGCATGGCGCGGCCAGAAGGTTATCGCAAGGCCATCCGCATCATGGAAATGGCGGACAGGTTTAACATTCCGGTGATTACACTTGTCGATACCGCAGGCGCTTATCCTGGCATCGGTGCAGAAGAGCGCGGGCAAGCAGAAGCGATCGCGCGTTCGACCGAAAAGTGTCTTAATCTGACAGTGCCAATTATATCTGTGATTATTGGCGAAGGCGGTTCTGGCGGCGCTATTGCCATTGCCACCGCCAATAAGGTTTATATGCTTGAACACGCGATTTATTCGGTGATTTCGCCAGAGGCGGGCGCATCAATTTTGTGGCGCGACGCGGCCAAAGCCAAAGATGTCGCCACGGCGATGAAGATCACAGCGCAAGATTTGTATGAGATGAAAATCATCGATGGCATCGTGCCTGAGCCAATGGGCGGCGCGCACCGCGACGCTGGCGCCGTTTTGGCTGAGACAGAAAATTATATTGCCATGGGTCTCAAAACCTATGCGGGTAAAGACCGCGCGCAAATTAAAAAAGAACGGCGCGAGAAATTTTTGCAAATTGGCCGCAATCTGTAATTTTGCCGCTATTGGCTTCCATCACATCAGTGTGAGGGTTTAAGTGCAAACCTTGAGTTAAGGTTTTGTCTACTATAATTCGAGCAACTCAATAACGCGGAAATGTGGAATGAAGCTTCGTCATTTGGTATCGGTGTTGGCACTCGGCAGTGCTGTAGCTTTGGCTGGCTGTAACTCAAGCGATGTTTTGAACGTCGCACAGAAAGCAAATCAGCCTTTGCCAGAAGATGTGGTGCGCAAAATGCAGGCGCAGGGCATGACCAAGTCATCGCCCGTCATGATGCGCATTTTCAAGCAAGAAGCGGTGCTGGAAGTATGGAAGAAAAAAGATACGGGCCGCTACGCGCTCGTTAAAACCTATGAGATTTGCAAATTTTCAGGCGGTTTAGGGCCAAAGTTCAAAGAAGGCGACCGCCAATCACCGGAAGGCTTTTATTTCGTCAATCGTGGTCAGATGAACCCTAATTCATCCTATTATCTTTCTTTTGATCTTGGGTTCCCCAACAAATATGACCGCTCGCATGGTCGCTATGGTACTAACCTGATGGTTCATGGTGATTGCTCTTCAGCGGGTTGCTATGCGATGACCGATCAGCATGTGTCTGAAATTTATGCATTTGCCCGCGAAGCGCATGCTGGCGGCCAAGAGGCATTTCAAGTCCAAGCCTTTCCATTTCGCATGACCGCGGAAAATATGGCCAAGAATCGCAATCATGAATATTTTGATTACTGGAAAATGCTCAAGGTCGGCTATGACCATTTTGAGTTGACCAACCAGCCGCCCAAGGTTGATGTTTGTGAAAAACGTTATGTGATCAATCAAAATGCTGTGGATGGCACTTTCAACGCTGCTGCCGCGTGCCCGAAGATGGAACAGCCCTATGCGCTTGAGCTCAGCTATACCAAGATGCAAAATGGCTATTTAACTGAATTTGAAAATATTGTTGCCAAGCTCGAAGGTCGCGCACCGACGCCAGTTTCGCTTTTGCCGCTTCCGATAAAGCCGGTGGAAGTGGCTCCAGTGGAAGTAGCGCCCACTCCCACTCCAGCGCCCGCAACCATAACGCCGCTTACTGTTGAAGAAGAAGTGAATGTCAATGCGCCCACCGCACCGACCGTTGCTGCGCCAGCACCAGTCATCGCGACCTCATCGGGATCGGGTTTGACCGCTCAATCGGGCAATGCCGTACCCGCCCAATAAGCTCTAGAATGGTGGAGTAATCTTGACAGAAATCTATGATCTTCGCGGTTTAAACTGCCCCTTGCCCGTGCTTAAAACGCAAAAGCGCATGCGTGATATGAGCATCGGCGAAGAACTGTGGGTAGAAACGTCAGATCCTTTGGCAGTGATCGATATTCCAAATTTTGCCCGCGAGCGCGGCCATGAACTCGTTGCCAGTGAAGCGGTCGAAGGCGGTGCGGGGCACCGGTTTTTGCTCAAAAAAGGGTCTGAACGTTAAAGCGCAATTTGCGGCAAATTGTTTTAGCCCTGAGGCCTATCAATTGGCACCGGTACGTCAAAGCCCGGTCTTAAGCCGAATTTTTCCGTATCATCATCGTCTAGCAGGCTGGGTCTTTCTGGGCGCGGCTGCGGAAATGGAAACGCGGCGATGAACTGACCATTGAGCATTGCTGCGGCCTTGCTGATGCCAACAGCGCCGCCGAGGCCAGATTGTATTGCTTTGGCAGCGCGCGTGCGCGGCTTTATCGCTGCGGTGGCAAAGGTTATGTTGCCCTCAATTTGGCGTCCATCCCACCTTGCAGCTTCCGCCTCTGGCGTGCATACGATTGGCCGCATATTGGCAATTGTGGTGGATGCGTTTGCGGGGCGTTCGAGTGCTTTCAGCGCGGGTGCATCTGTCGTTTGTGATGATGTAAAACCTTGTTCCAACAGCGATACTGCCTTTTCAGCCCGTTCTTTTTGCGATGTTTCCCCCAAAACCACTGTAATCAGTGTTCTATTCTGCCGCGTTGCGGACGCCACCATGTTAAAGCCCGAAGCGCAGACAAAACCGGTTTTCATCCCGTCAGCGCCGTCATAACGGCCAAGGAGGAGATTATAGGTTTCCGTAATATCTTCCCCCGTGCGTATGGCTTCAGCGGCAAATAAGGGATCAAACTGCGGAAACTCTCTTCGGATCGCTGTTGCAAGGATGCCCAGATCGCGCGCTGTTGTGTATTGCGCTTCATCGTGTAGGCCGTTGGGATTGATAAAATTGGTGTCTGTCATGCCAAGGCGCTGCGCCTCGGCGTTCATGCGCGCAACAAAATTGGCTTCGGTACCCGAAACCGCTTCTGAAAGCGCGACGGCAACGTCATTAGCCGATTTGACAATCAGCATTTCCAGCGCGTTTTCCACCGTCATGATTGCGCCGACTTTATAGCCCATTTTGCTGGGTGGATTATTGGCCGCATTGGTAGACATGCGCACTGGCGCGCTCGCCGTTAGTCCGCCTGCGGCGATTTCGCGAAATGTGACATAGGCGGTCATCAGCTTGGTCAGTGAAGCGGGGCTCCATCGGTCAAATGCTTGTTCAGAGGCGAGCACTTTTCCTGTTTGCACATCGACAAGAATGGACGGCGCGGCATGAACCGTCGCAGTGCCAATGCAAGTGGTGAGGGCTGTGATCAGTGGAAGCAGTTTTTTTATCAATTTACATTCGTCCAATTGCCAACTTGGTAACAGCTTCGTAGTTCATATGCTACTTGGTTTCAAACGTTGAAATGTAGGATAATTGATTATAGAGCGTTTCACGTTTAACTTGAAAAATCAGGTATCACCTAACGCGTTGAAATCTCTGATTTCAGGCAGCATTTGGTGATTCAGGTTTAACGAGAAACGCTTTAGTGCTTGATGTGACAGCGTTGCCGCGCCATTTACGGGCAAAGAAAATAGATGAACAGGGTGATCCATGGCGATTTTAAACCGAGCAGCAGAATTGCAGGCAGAGGTTAGTGGCTGGCGTCGGCATTTGCATCAAAACCCAGAGCTTATGTTTGATGTGCACAACACGGCGGCATTCGTTGCGCAAAAACTGCGGGAATTTGGCTGCGACGAGGTCGTCACGGGCATAGGCCGCACCGGTGTGGTCGGCGTGATTAAAGGTGCTAAGGGGCTTGGCGAAACGCTAGGCATGCGCGCCGATATGGATGCACTGCCAATCAAAGAAGCCACCGGCAAAGCCTATGCATCAAAAACCGAAGGCAAGATGCACGCCTGCGGCCACGATGGGCACACGTCGATGCTTTTGGGCGCCGCAAAATATTTGGCCGAGACCCGCAATTTTGCCGGCGCGGTCGTGGTTATTTTTCAGCCCGCAGAAGAAGGCGGCGGCGGCGGCAACGAAATGGTCCAAGATGGCATGATGGACCGTTTTGGCATCGACCGTGTGTATGGCATGCACAACATGCCCAATCTTGCCGTTGGCGCGTTTTCCATTCGGCCCGGACCATTTTTTGCAGCAACCGATGAGTTCAATATCGTTATCACCGGCCGCGGCGGCCACGCGGCCATGCCGCACAGCACCACAGATCCGATCGTGTGTGGTGCGTCGATGGTTCAGGCGTTGCAATCTATCGCATCGCGCAATGTCGATCCGCTGGAATCAATTGTTGTGTCGGTGACAAAATTTAACGCAGGTCATGCCCATAATGTTATCCCCGAAACGGCGCACCTCGCAGGCACCATCCGTTCACTGTCGGCAGATATAAGAGCGCTGGGTGAAAAGCGTCTGCATGAAATTGCGGGTCTTATTGCGCAGGCCCATGGTTGCCGAGCGGACATAAAGTTCCGCAAGGGCTATCCGGTGACAGTAAACCACGTGGTTGAGACGGATATCGCCGCAACGGCCGCCGCCGATGTGGCCGGTCAAAACAATGTGGATTTAACCGTTCCGCCGCTCATGGGCGGGGAGGATTTCTCCTATATGCTTGAGGCACGTCCGGGCTCTATGATCCTGATTGGTAATGGGCAAAGCGCTGGGCTTCACCATCCCGAATATGATTTTAACGATGAGATCATTCCCATTGGCATCAGCTATTGGGCAAAGTTGGCGGAAAATAATCCGCTGCGTTGATTGCCGGCAAAAATTCTCGTAAAGACAATATGTTGGTTCCGTAGCTCAGTAGGATAGAGCACCAGATTCCTAATCTGGGGGTCGCGCGTTCGAATCGCGCCGGGATCACCATCCTAATCACCATTGCCATGATTAAATGTGTTTATTTATATCTCCATGGGCTCTAAGAGGATTTTTACGGTCGTAAAATTCAAGGTCGATACTGCTTAGCGCAGGGTGAGACCTTAGAATGAGACATATAGTTTTCGGATTTGAGTATTAGATGCAAATTTTTACGCCATGGCGAACATTAAAACTTTGGCAGAAGAATTATTTCGAGACCTTCAGTCATGACATCGAAGATCATAAGGAACGCCGGAAATCTAATTTTTTTCTTTTCTGGTTTGACCATGAAGTTCTTCGTGTGCTGTGGCATAATTTTGATCAAGTCGTGCCAGGTGTTTATCGTTCTAATCACCCAACTTATCGCCGTTTTAAAAAATACGCGTCCATGGGTATTAAAAGCATTATCAATCTACGCGGCGCGCAACCGCACTCGCCTTATAAGTTTGAGGCCGAGGCCTGCGCTCAGCTGGGCATCGAATTGATTGATATTCCTCTGTCTGCAAATCAAGCGCCGCCCCGAGAACTGCTGATAAAAGTTCTTGACGTTTTTTCGACGGTCAAAAAACCTTTTTTAATGCATTGTAAGTCGGGAGCCGATCGCACCGGATTGGTAGCAGCCATATATGTGATCGCCATCGAAGGGCGGCCGACTAAACAAGCCAAAAAACAGCTATCGTTTCGCTATCTTCATAGTTATTGGACGAAAACGGGCATACTCGACCACGTCATTTGGACTTATGAACAACGGGTTCAACAGGGGGATATTTCGTTCCGCGACTGGGTTGTGAATGAATATGACCGTGAAAAAATCACCCAGAGTTTCCAAAAACTGACCTTGTGGCAGCGGTTTTTTGGCGTTTAGACATCAGGTGGGCGCAGTCATCCGCCTTTGGGGTGCGTTGCCATGACGCTAACTGGCGGCAGAAAACTGGTCGGCATAGGTCACACTTGGTTTGGGCAAATTGTTTTTGCCAGTAGGCCGTGAAAAATAATAGCCCTGCAGGTGTCTGGCACCAAGCGCTTCGAGCCTTGTTTTGTCCGCCGCAGTTTCAATGCCCTCTGCGATCACGCGGATATCCATGGTGCGCGCAACATCAATCACGTTCGCTATAAATTTTGCGGACGCAACATCATGGGCGCTGCGTTGAACTAAGGTGGAGTCAAGCTTCACTTCTCGAAATGCCCCGGCGCGCAAAAGGTCAAAACTTGCAGCCCCGGTGCTAAAGTCATCCATGGAAACCTCAAAACCGGCCATGGAAATGCGTGCGATAACTTCAAGCAACCATGTTTCATTTTTTGGTAAATGTGTTTCCGTAAGCTCAATCACAAGACCATCGGCTTTTAGCTTGTATTTTTTCAGTGTGGTCGCGAGGGTTGACGTAAAGTCGGGCGCCTCAAGGCAGACCGCATCGATATTAAATGAAAAGCGCTCGGTGTACCCCTGGCCACGTAAATCCGACACATCTTGGCAAAAAATGTCGAATAACTGGCTTGTAAGTTCAATGCGATCTTGGTCGCTTGGGAACTGTTGAAGCGTCGCAAACGCCCCGACGAGCGCGTTTTTTTCATCAATGCCGCGTAAAAGCGCCTCGGCACCCGACATAAGGCCGGTTTTTGCATCATATTGTGGCTGGTATTGCAATGTTGGCCGCACACTGCCCATCGTTGTCTCTGTGCTAACGGCCTTCTTTTTTGGCGCAGTTTGAGCAAAAGTCCGTGCCTGCTCAAAGCTTTTTCTAAGGTCTTCTACATTTAATGGTTTGCGCAGCGTGCCGCAGATATTCACGCCCAGTTTTTTGCCAATGTAACCCGAAGACGATAGAATAAAATTGTTCTCGCCAGAGATAATAATAACAGAGCCAGTAAATCCGGATTGCGATACTTCGCGCAGGAATGCCATCCCGTCTTTTCTGGGCATGTTCAGATCGAGTAGTAGCAGATCAATGCAGCCGCTTTTAATCAAATGCAGCGCCACGTCGGCATCATCAGTTGTATCCACATGCGATGCGCCGAGCATCGTCATATAGCTCTCAAGCACGGCTAAAAATATGAGGTCGTCATCAAGGGCCAGAACGCGCATCATTACTCCTATTCGTGCACCCTAACAAACAAATTGTAACATCCGATGAATTCAAAAACTAAATTTGATGCCAATGGGGAGACATAAAATTAACTGAATTGACGTATTGTCCGCGCAGGTGGATCGGCCAAATGAACAAGTTCAAATTTACGCATAGCATCGGTTTTAGGCTTCCCCTAACGGTAGCTTTGGTGGTGCTTATCGGCATTTGCGTCGTTGCTTCGCGGTTTTTATCGTTCAAGATTTTGAAAAAACAATCGAAAACGAGCGAAAAAATCTTCAAAACACCAGCAGCGCATTTGCGGCGGCAAGTTCTGACCCGCTGGCTTCTGGCGATACTGGCGCGCTTTATGCGGTGTTGCGCGGTATCAGCGATGTGGAGAACAGCACTCTAATTTCCGTATCCAACATGGATCGCAAAGTGATTGCAGAAATCGGATCAAGCATAAATCTTGCAGGGCGTGATGGTTTAGCCGAAGGTAAAGGTCTTTGGCATTTGGCCATGGCCAACAGCTTGGTCGTTGTTTCGCCAGTTTGGCATAGTGGTGTTCAAATCGGAAATCTAACGCTGCATTCAGATACATCGTGGCTGAGGCGCCAATATGTCGACGATTTAGTGACGCTTGTTTTGGTGGCATTGCTGTGTGCAATACTGATCGCGCTGGTGACAAACCGTGTGATTTCAAAGATGCTCAAGCCTTTACATGAAATGTCGAAATCACTCGCATTGATGGGCGATAGGCCAGACCTTTCGGCGCGTTTTTCGAGCAAAGCTGCCGATGAAATTGGTGTTTTATCCGGCGCCTTCAATAAAGCGTTCGAGACCATTCAACAACGCGACGCGGCGATCAATCGCCATCTTGTGACGCTTGAAGACACAGTGCAGGAGCGCACGATCGAGCTTGAAATAGCGGCCAAAGATGCGAAAGCGGCCAATGCGGCAAAATCAGAATTTTTGGCAACCATGAGCCATGAAATCCGCACCCCCATGAACGGTATGCTGGTGATGGCAGAACTGTTGGCTGCATCGGATTTATCGGTTCGCCAACAGCGTTTTGCGGAAGTGATCTCCCGCTCGGGCACTTCTCTCTTGAACATCATCAATGACATATTGGACATGTCAAAAATCGAAGCTGGTAAGTTGGATTTGGAGAGCGTTCCTCTTTTTGTCTAAACACGTTGATTGAGGATACGGCGGGGCTTTTCTCTGCCAAAGCACGAGAAAAGGGCCTTGCGATAGGGCTGGTCAGCGGTCCTCAACTAGCGGCAAAATTTATCGGTGATCCAACGCGGCTTGGGCAGATCATCTCGAATTTGGTCAACAACGCCTTGAAGTTTACAAGCGAGGGCGGTGTTACACTCTGCGTAAACGCGCTTCCAGCCGACAATGGCCACCAGCAAATACGCCTCTGCGTAACTGACACAGGCATCGGCATTGAAAGCGATAAGCTTGGCACAATTTTCGAGCAATTCTCTCAAGCGGACCAATCCACAACGCGCAATTTTGGCGGCACGGGCCTTGGCCTTTCTATTGCCAAGCGGTTAGCTGAGGCGATGAACGGATCAATCCACGTTGAAAGCCGCATTGGTGTTGGCACCGCATTTTATGTTGATCTGACGCTGCCCGTGTTCGAGCCTGCCCCCGAATTGATTTTGCCGAACTGCGACATCTATGTGGCCATCGAGCACGAGAGCCCTGTTATGCAGGCGTCCATGGTCGATATGGTATCTGCATGGGGTCTGCGTGCTGCTAAGGCAGAGGAGCGGACAGGCCAAAAGCTTGATTTGTTGTTTACAACGCCGTCAGCCCCGAAAAACGATAATCATCGTTTCGGAGCGGTCGCTTCGATAGATACGATAGCGATGCGTGATTACGGCGATGACACAGATATGGGTGATATTGGCCAAAACCCGCTGCAAAATTATCGATGCCGCCCACATCAGACGATATGCGCAAGATCATCGCGTGCTTAAACGCGGGTGATTGGTCGCTGATGGCAGAAAAAGCGGCGGCGAGCGATAAAAAAACCACGCTTGGTGATTTTTCTGGGTGCAGAGTGCTCGCCGTCGATGACAATCCTATCAACCGCGAGGTGCTCAAAGAAGCCCTCAATGCGCTTAATATAAAGGCGCGGTTTGCGACCGATGGTCAGTCTGCGGTTGATATCGCCCACAGCCAAGAATTTGATATTATCTTTATGGATTGCTCCATGCCCGGCATGGATGGCTACGAGGCCACGGCTGCCATCCGCGCAAACGGGCTCAATGCAGGTACTCATATTGTAGCGCTGACGGCCCATGTGACCGGTGAGGCGGCAACCAGATGGCAGGCGGCTGGCATGGATAGCTATATGGCAAAGCCGTTCACGGTAACGCAGTTGCGGCAGGCGATAACAGCGGTGTATAGGCCATCGGCCGCGCCTGAGACACTGAGCAGTAACACAGACCACAGTGCGCATGATGCCGCTGAGGCGCTGGAATTATTGTCGCCAGATGTCCTATCGATGTTTGCAATGGTGATGGAAAACACGGGCACAGATATCCGGACAAAAGTATTTTCCATGTTTATCGGCCAAGTTGACCAAGCGGTGCAGGCGCTCGAAGTTCACGTGGCGCAAAATACAGATAACCGAGACTTTAAAGCCGTAAAAGACCTCGCCCATGCGCTCAAATCCATGTGCAGCAGCGCGGGCGCACAAGCGGCGGCAAAAATATGCGATGAGATCGAAGTCGATGCGCAGAAAAATGTCTTTGTAACAGGGCTTCAAATGAATAATTTGCGTGAAATCATCGCCCAGACTAAGCATGCCATGCAGCGCTTAATCAATGAAAAAGCGCAGAAAGTCGCTTAAAACACCATGTTTCGTAGCGGTAGGTTGCTATTTCCCGTCTTGCTGTTTGCAAGGTGACGTAGTACGGACTTGAGTCAGTTGAGAGAGCGGCAATTGCGCCCGCTCTTCAGGCTTTGAACGACTTAATCTAGCACGATTTAATTTAGCACTATGCGTTGATGCGTATTTAGGGAGAAGAAAATGAAAAAAATTATTGCAGCTTTGGCTGCCACAACTTTGATGACCGCAGGTGTAACTGCGGTGACGGCAGCTGGCCATTCACCCGTCAAGATTGGTGTAATCCTCGGGTTTACTGGCCCGATTGAATCTTTAACACCAACCATGGCAGCATCTGCCGAATTGGCGATGAAAGAAGTCACCGAAAGCGGTAAATTTTTGGGCGGCGCAGCGGTCGAACCTGTCCGTGCAGACTCAACTTGCGTTGATGCGGCGGCAGCAACAGCAAATGCTGAGCGTTTGATCACCGCCGAAGGCGTCTCTGCATTGATGGGCGCTGACTGTTCTGGCGTCACCGGTGCTATCCTTCAAAACGTTGCCCGTGCAAACGGCATCGTCATGATTTCACCATCTGCAACATCGCCTGGCCTTTCGACGGCTGAAGATGACGGCTTGTTCTTCCGCACAGCGCCATCTGATGCCCGTCAAGGCGCGGTTTTGGCTGAAGTCTTGAAGGAAAAAGGCGTCACATCTGCGGCTATGACTTACACAAACAACGACTATGGCAAGGGCTTGGCTGAATCAATTCAGACAAGTTTTGAAGCGATGGGCGGCAAGATTACGATTTCCGCTGCGCACGAAGATGGCAAAGGCGATTATGCTGCAGAAGTTGGTGCTTTGGCACAAGCGGGCGGCGACGTATTGATCGTTGCAGGCTATCTTGACCAGGGCGGCAAGGGCGTTATCCAAGCTTCGCTCGATGCTGGCGCGTTCAGCACATTCGTGTTGCCAGACGGCATGGTTGGCGATTCTCTGCCAGAAGCCATTGGCGCAGCGCTTAACGGTTCTTACGGCACAATCGCCGGTTCAGAAAACGAAGGCGCAGCGATGTTTACAGCCCTTGCCACAGCGGCAGGCGTAAAAACAGACACCTATGCAGCCGAATCCTATGATGCAGCTGCACTTTTGATGCTTGCGATGCAGGCCGCTGGTTCAAAAGACTCAGCAGCGCTGAAAGCAAAAGTGTTTGACGTTGCCAACGCACCGGGCGAAAAAATATTGCCAGGCCAGCTTGGCAAAGCACTGGAGATTTTGGCTGCGGGCGGCGACATTGATTATCAAGGCGCAACAGCGGTTGAACTTATCGGCCCAGGCGAAAGCGCTGGCGCGTTCAAGGAAATCTTGATCGATGGCGGCAAAGTCACAACGGCGAAATTCCGTTAATCGGTTTTAAAAGATGAAAAATTGCCCGGACGCAAGTTCGGGCAATTTGCATATGTAGCCTTCTGTTTTGCGTCGAAGACCAGACCTTCGCTTTTGTAAAAATGTGTATTAAAGCGAAATGCTTGGGGGAGCCTTTCTGTGATTGTTGTTGAAAATCTTCACAAACATTTTGGCGGTATCCGCGCGGTCAATGGCGCGTCGATCAAAATCGAAACCGGCTCCATTACCGGCCTGATTGGCCCTAATGGCGCAGGAAAAACCACCCTATTCAACGTGATTGCAGGGCTTTATAAGCCCACTTCTGGCCGCGTGTTGCTTGATGGCAAAGACATCACAGGCCTTGCGCCTCACGCGCTGTTTGATCAAGGTTTGCTGCGCACGTTTCAGATTGCCCATGAATTTTCAACGCTGACCGTTCGCGAAAATCTGATGATGGTGCCACCACGCCAAGCGGGCGAAAGTCTGATCACCGCGTGGACGCAGCCAGCGCTCGTGCGCAACGCGGCTGGCCGTGATCCTCAACGGGTTGGGTTCCACCAAGCACGAGGAACTGTTTGTCCTCTGGCGTACCGTGGCCCCGCTGCTTCGCGAGGCCGGCTATACGCTAGTGATGCCGGAAGTGGGAGAGCTGGTGACCAGCCTGGACATGGCCGGGGCCTCGCTGACGCTGACGTGGTTGGACGAGGAACTGGAGCAGTACTGGACCGCTCCCGCCCTGACACCGGCATACCGCAGGGGTGCGGTTGGTTTTGACGTGGCATCCGCTGACGCGGATGAAGCCGACGTGGACGCCCCCCACCGCTGCCGACTACTCCTCAACAGAGGCCTCGCGTGCCTACGCCGCACAGTGCCCGCGAGCCGTGGACACCACGACGGCCTTGTTGCGTGACCTCGAATCGCCGCTGGGCGACATGGATGCGATCGCCGGAGACGGCGACCACGGCCGAGGCATGGTCCGCGGATCCGCGGCAGCACTCGAGGCCGCGGCTGTTGCTTTTGAACGCGGCGCCGGCGCTGGTTCGCTACTGGCCGCTGCCGGCGATGCGTGGGCAGATAAGGCCGGCGGCACGTCGGGCGTCCCTCTGGGGTGCCGACTGCGCGCCTTGGCGAACGGTTGGGAGACGAGAAACCCCGACGCCGGACGTCCTCGCCCAGGCTGTTCGAGCCTTCGCGGACCGCATCGCGAGCCTCGGGAAAGCCGAAATCGGCGACAAGACCATGATGGATGCACTGCTTTCCTTCGCGTCCCTACCCGAGGACCGCATCTCCTCCGGCACTGTTGCGGGAGACGCTGGGCAGCTGCCGCAGCCGAAGCCACAACGGTTGCCGCGTCCACCGCGGAACTTCGCCCGCTCAAGGGCCGTGCCCGGCCGCTGGCCGAAAAGAGCATCGGCACGCCGGATCCCGGGGCGACGTCGCTCGCCATGGTGTTCGCCGCCGTCGGGCCCCATTTCACAGCCGTTCCTGTCCCCGCTACCAACTAGGAGAATTTTCATGCGCATCATTGTGGGCGCCGACGAAGCCGGCGTTGATTACAAAGACCGAATCATGGCCGATCTTGAGGCCGACTCCAGGATCACCGAAGTGATCGACATCGGAGTGAACCGCGCGGATGAGGACTTCACCAGGCCCTACCCCTACGTGGGCATCGCCGCCGGTGAAATGATCCGGGACGGCAAGGCTGACCGGGCCATCCTTTTCTGCGGCACGGGAATCGGCGTGGCAATCGCGGCCAACAAGGTTCCGGGGCATCAGCCACGGCAGCCCATGATCTGTTCTCCGTGGAGAGGTCCATCCTGTCCAACGACCGCCAGGTCCTCACCATGGGCTCAACGCGTTGTGGGCGTGGAACTGGCCCGTCGCTTGGCCAAGGAGTGGATCGGCTACGCCTTCGGATCCCTCTCGGGGTCGGCCGCAAAGGTGAAGGTGCTCAGCGACTTCGAGGGCTGCTAGAGCCTCTTGGAACGGCGCTGCCTCGTCGGCGTATTCTCCACAAACAGGCATTCGGGTTTACTGGCTCCGATCTGGAGGGCGCGCTCATGAATCTACTGAGCCAGATTTTCGCCGGGGCACTGCCCTGGCCCTGATCAGCGTGGGCTTGTTGGAGATATTCCGGCACGGCGATCAGCGACTCCACCGGATTTTCCTGATCGAACCTGATGATGTTCGGGCCGTACGCATGTGGGCAATGAACGTTGGCGCCTACAACATGGCCTTCGGACTGGGGATCGCCACCGGACTGTGGATGGTGAACGTCGGTGGGCAAACGGCCGGCGGCTCGGCGATTGTGACTTTCGCTGCGCCAGCCATATCTTTTCAGGTTTCTGGCTGGTCACGGGAGAAACGCCTGCTCATCAGCGCCGTTGGACAGGCGCTCTTTCCAGGCCTGGCAGTGATCTTTCTATATGTTGTTCGGCTAACCGAACCCTAGCCTCGGTTGGGAGGAAGATTTCCAGGCCACAGGAAACTTGGTTCGCCCGATTGCGCTCGGCATGGCTGCCACGCATCTGGCGGCCGGACATTCTGTGATCATGCCGCAGTTTCTCGACGCCGAGGATGAAGTCTTGTTGTTTCTGGCGTGCTGCTACAGAGGCAGGCGCCGGCTTTAGCCACTTCGTCGGGCACCAAGAAGGTGCTCTTACCGGCGGATGAATCTACGCCGGTAGAGCCGTCTTGGGTGTGCACGACTGGATGAGCGCGGCTGCCTGGTCCAGGAGTGCGCCGGCTGCTTCAGCAATACGCAGATCTGGAACGAAGCACA
>JAXHNY010000029.1:0-11870 GCA_034519905.1 Ahrensia sp. | reverse complement strand
AACTGCTTCGTTCCAGTTACGTATTGCTATAAAACCCAGCCATCAATCCTGGGCTTTTTTGCGCCTTTTAACCCTACTTAAGGGGGCGTTTTAAACTGAGACAAAATCACCTTCGCGGCCGTTCACATAACCATCCGTAAAAA
This sequence comes from Ahrensia sp., assembly GCA_034519905.1. Lineage (GTDB taxonomy): Bacteria > Pseudomonadota > Alphaproteobacteria > Rhizobiales > Rhizobiaceae > Ahrensia. Next base: position 11,727 of record JAXHNY010000029.1, on the reverse strand, counting down.
ACTATTTTAGGTTGTAATTTCCCCGAGCGCGGGGTGTGTTGTGGTTCGTAAATTCAAAGGTTTCTTTCAAAAATTTCTGGCGAAGACAGGGTGCTAAGGAGTTTGGCCCTGATGCGCTCTGATTGCGCCGCGAGCGTGTTGGGCGTGCCGTCGCCAATACAGAAATCAACCACACATCAACTTGGCGATTTCCAACCTGTGTTTTGCTGCTGTCATTTTTTTCTGGTTTATTGGTCGCGGCGGTGACGTTGCCCTTGGAATTTGGGCTTCGGTATTGATCGGTGTAAGCATTGTAGCTCTATCGAAGTCGGCACGCCGCGATCCTTCGCGGCAATTGTCTGGCTCCAAGCGCTCTTTGAATGCTGTGGCGCGGCAGGCTTTTATGCTGTCATTTCTTTACGGTTTAACCCCATTTATCATTCTCCCAATCGCACAAGGAGCAGATGTTGCAATTTTAAGCGGCGTCGCAGCAACTTCAACGGTTATTGGGCCATATTTAGCTTATGCAGTTCCCCAGGCTGCATTTGTGTGGCTCGCAGTCACAGCAATTATGTTCCTAACAGCTTTCATGTCTTCTGGCATTAGCGCACTGATTATCTGCGGCATATGCGGGGTGGTTATCGCGGTAGGTATTGCAAGGGCCGTAACCTTAGAGTCGCAATTACTCACCGTCAGTTTCATCGCTAGAAAAAAACTGTCAGAAAAGCAGGAAATTATCAGCCTGTTACTGCAAGAGCACGAAGACAATTCAAGCGCATGGGTTTGGGAATGTGATGCCGATGGGGTAATCACGCGATCACCACAACCGTTGGCGGATATGTTGATAGGCGAAGGCAATGTGTGGCGCGACGGCGTCACTATTTCCGATTTAGCGCGGCGCGATAAAAACCTCTCAAATGCCAGTTTGCATGAGGTCATCGCACAAAATTTTTCAAGTCTTAAGCCCATCCATGACCTGCAATTCGAGGTGACCGATACTAAAGGGGCGGCACGGTGGATTTCTGTGCGAGGTAAACCGGTGTTTGGAAACTCTCAAGAGTTTCTCGGCTACCGTGGGATCGTCAGTGAGACGACGGAAGCGAAAATTGCAGAAGATAAGATCAGGTTCTTGGCTGGGCATGACGCTCTAACAAAACTACCAAACCGAATCACATTCGGTGATGCGCTAGCGCCATGGATTGAGCAAAAACGCCCGTTTGCAACACTACATCTCGACCTAGATCGCTTCAAGCTTGTCAACGATAGCATGGGGCATTTGGCTGGTGATGAGTTATTGACAAAAGTAGCGGAGCGTCTTCAATCGACCTGCGTCAAGTTTAGCAGCGATGCAGTTGTCGCACGTGTTGGCGGCGATGAATTTGTTGTTGGACTTCCGCTCGATGTCTCTGACGATGGTTTATCCGTCAACGTCGACATTGCGAAAGAAGTTGCCCAATCTATCGTCGATGTTTTGGCACAGCCGTTTGAGTTGAAAGCGGGGACTGCAAATATCGGCGCTTCAGTGGGCTATGTTGTGTATCCAGATGATTGCGACGAACCATCACAGATGCCGGCGCGTGCTGACTTAGCGCTTTATCGCGCGAAAAACGAAGGTCGTGGACGCGTTGCGCGCTATACACATGCGATGGACCGCCGCGTGCATGATAGACGTATGCTTGAGATTGATTTAGCCAATGCAATCAGCAAAAATGAAATGAATGTCGTATATCAGCCCGTTGTCGACCTGCAAAATGGCGTCGTAACCGGCGTAGAAGCTTTGCTTCGATGGAACCATTCGACGTTGGGTATGATTGGTCCAGATCAGTTCATTCCGCTAGCGGAAGAAAGCGGCGCAATTATTCCGATTGGTGCTTGGGTCATGGAGCAAGCTTGCTTAGAAGCAGCAAGCTGGGATCGTCCTTTGACCGTGGCAGTCAATGTTTCTTCAAAACAGATTTTAAAAGATGGATTTTTGGAGATGGTGTTTGCTGCACTGACAAGAAGCAAATTGGCACCAGAACGTCTGGAGATTGAACTTACCGAATCTGTCCTTGTTCAAGATGCAGAAGCAGCTCTGCGCGCCATAAAATCCTTGCGTAAAGTGGGTGTTTCAATCGCTTTGGACGATTTCGGCACGGGATATTCATCCCTCAGCTATTTGCGCGATTTTGCTTTCGATAAGATCAAAATTGATAAGTCTTTCATCTCAAATCTGAGCACTATAAATCCAAACGACACGCAAAGTGGTTTGACCCTCGTTACGGCCATCGTAAACCTTGCCAAATCCCTCGGCATGCGCACCACCGCAGAAGGCATTGAGCAAGATAGCCAAGCCGATGAATTGCGCACGATGGGCTGTGACATTGGACAAGGCTATTTATTTTCTCGGCCACTTTCCGCCAAGGATTTAAAAAAGGTTATTGGACTAAAACCTAATCAAGAGGCAGTCAAAGAAGCGGCTTAAGAGCCAAACCGCTGCACATTGTGCGATATGTCGCCTCAAGCTGCCTTAGAGGCCATGTAAATGCTGTGTATTGTATCTTGCAAAACGGCATTAAATTCGTGGTCGCTTTGGCTGGCTGTAAGTCCCTCGGTCAGTGCACGGGAAAAACTGGCAATCATGCCCGCATTTAACGTGAGAATATGGTTGGCCTGCTCACGCGAATAACCGCCCGAAAGAGCAACAACGCGCATCACACGCGGGTCCATCGTCAATGGTCGATAAAGATTGGCAATGGTTGGCAATGAGAGTTTCAGCATGACTTGCTGTCCTGCTGGAACGTGGTTCAGCTGCTTCGTAATCTCGGCCAGCAGAATTTCTTCCGCTTCGGCTTTATCAGCAATTTTTATGTTGATTTCGGGCTCAATGATCGGAACGAGGCCGGCATCGAGTATCTGGAATGCCACATCAAACTGTTGCTTTACAACGGCTGATATACCTGTTTGGTTTGCTCCGTTGATCACAGAGCGCATCTTTGTGCCGAAGATATTTTTCGAGTTTGCACGCGCCAAAAGTGCATCTAATCCATCGATTGGACGCATCAGCTGAACACCATTCTCCTCATCCAGCAGACCTTTGTCGATTTTCAAAAACGGGACCACTTGGCACTCATTCCATAGAAAATCTGCCACTGGAATGCCGTCAATTTCCCCATCCATGGTGCGTTCAAACAAAATCGCACCGATCACCTTTTCACCGGTAAATGCAGGCGATTTGATAATGCGGGTACGCATGTCATGGATCAAAGCATACATCTCAAAGTCATTGCTATACGCGTTCTCAGAAATACCATACAGCGACAACGCTTTTGGTGTTGAACCACCGGACTGGTCTAAAGCGGCAATAAACCCATCGTTGTTTGTAACTTGCGATGTCATAAGTGCTTTGGACATATTGTTTCCCTGGGGTTAAAGATTTTATTGAGTGCGTTAGCGACGCATAACAGACCACTTCAAAAATTTAAACAGCGGTACATTTTTTTAAAACGATTGAATTTTATTTAATCGTTTTAGTAATTTTAGAGCTTCGAATTAAGGTTAAGACCCATGGGGCAAAACCGTTTCCAGAACTGTGAACAGGCCCAGATAGCGATAGAAAGTTTGCGTTCAATAGCTGCCCAAGCTCAATATACCCATAAAACGCCTAGAACTAGAACTATCCCAGCGACTTTACGCCGGGCAATTCCTTGCCTTCCATCCATTCAAGGAAAGCGCCGCCTGCCGTTGAAATATAGGTAAAATCGTCGGCCACACCGGCCTGGTTGAGCGCGGAGACCGTGTCGCCGCCGCCGGCAACAGAAATTAGGCAGCCTTCCTTCGTCAGTTCTGCTGCGCGCTGCGCAGTTGCTAGCGTTGCTGTATCGAAAGGCGGAATTTCAAACACGCCGAACGGGCCGTTCCAGATCAATGTGTTGAGCTTTTCAAATTCAGCGATGACATTTGCAATGGACGCATCGCCCGCATCAAGCGACATTTCATCGTCGCTTAGCTTTGTGTTTTCATCAAAGACGGTGATTGTTGTCGGAGCACCTGCCTCAAATTTGGTTGTAATGCGGCCATCGACCGGCAGCACGATTTTGCAGCCAGACTTTTTGGCTGCGGTCATGATGTCCCTGGCTTTGTCATGCATATCGGCCTCTTGAAGCGACGCACCCATTTGCGCGCCATTGGCAGCGATGAAGGTGTTGGCCATGCCGCCACCAATAATCAGCACATCAATCTTGGTGACTAAGTTTTCCAGCAGATCAATCTTAGTGGATACCTTTGCGCCGCCGACAACGGCACCGAGCGGGCGCTTGGGCTCGCCGAGTGCCGCGTTGAGCGCTTTGAGTTCGGCCTCCATCGTGCGCCCTGCATAGGCCGACAATACATGCGCCAAGCCTTCGGTTGAGGCATGGGCGCGGTGCGCTGCGCTAAAAGCATCATTGACATAGATATCGCCATTTGCTGCCAGCGCTTTTATAAACCCCTTATCATTTGCCTCTTCGCCTTTGTGGAAACGCGTATTTTCAAGCAACAGAACATCACCATCGGCCATTTCGTCGATTTCATGGGCAGCCACATCGCCAATGCAATCTGGGCTAAAACTCACGCGCTGATCGAGCACTTCTTCCAGCGCGCTGGCCAGAGGCCGCAAACTCATCTCATCAACGACTTGACCTTTCGGGCGGCCAAAATGAGCCAGCAAAATAACTTTTGCGCCCTTGGCAGAAAGTTCCTCAATCGTCGGTGCAATACGCGTAAGGCGCGTGGTGTCGCTTACCGCACCATCTTTCATCGGAACGTTCAAATCGACGCGTACCAAAACACGTTTGCCAGAAATGTCGTTCAGGTCGTCGAGCGTTTTGAAAGTCATGGTTTGATCCTAGCGCGGTGAATTTGTGGTCAACGCTATACCAACGCCAAATGCTGCCAGCAACAGGCCGAGGCTTTTCTCTAGGTTCTTTTTCATTTGTAAAAACTTGGCACGAACTGGCGCTAAAGTGAAAAACAAGGTCACCAGCACGAACCACAAAAATACCCCGCCCGCCATGATGAAGCCGTATCCTATTTGAATTATCAGCGGCGTATCGGGCGATGTCACTTGCGCGAAAACGGATAAAGCAAACATGGTCGCCTTGGGATTGGTCACATTGGTCAGAAACCCCCAACGCAGCGCTTTGCCAGGGGACATGCTTGGCTTGCCTTCGACGCTTTCCATTTCGCTGGATGCAGTACGAAACATCGTAATGCCCAAAATTATGAGATATATCGCGCCAATAAGTTTGAGCGCATTAAACAGAAAAATCGATTGCGACACGATGAGGCCGATGCCCGCCAGCGCATAGGTCACGTGCACACCAAGCGCGAGCGCGATGCCGAGCGCCGTCATAATCCCAGCCAGCCGGCCACCGGTAAGCGCATTGCGTGTAACGACGACAAAGTCGGGGCCTGGCACCACAGCAACAATAATTGTAATGGAAATAACGGTGAAAAGTTCAAGCATGAAGGATATCCAAAAAGGGTCAGTAGCACTGACCTATCCGGTATTAGACGGAGTGGCAATCGCTAAAACATGCGGTCCTTTTTTGCGGAAATATAGGTCAGCTCATCGGGGGTCGATGTGCGGCCCAGCGCGTTGTTTCGTTTTGGAAAGCGACCAAAGCGCTTGATGGTCTCAGTGTGGCCGAGTTGGAACTGGTACAGGTCACCGCCTAGTTTGCGAAAAAGGTTCAGGCCTTCGTTTTGAATGATCGTTAACAGGTAGTAAGTTTTGCCTCTTGCCGTATAAATCAAGCTTATGCGCGCGATTGATGACGACGAAAACAAATACTTGGCGCGGGTAGATCCTGAGTGCATAATATGCGCATGAATTTGGTCGGCTATGTACCGGTTTCCAGGTCTTTTAGATTCTTTACAATGGTATATCACCTTTTTCAGCGGCTACTAGACGTTTATTGCTCTCATCACTAATTCTCGAAGACCTTTGCTTGTCTAGGCAGTAATTTATATGGCTTCTTGAGCCAGCGCTACAGAGCACCTAAGGAATACTCAAGGAAAACGAGCCGATAATATTAAGAGACACCCTGTAGTAATAAACCACAGTTGATAAGATTAAGATCGTGAAGGCTATGTTTCCTAATAGGTTCAGATTTTTTTCAATAGTGGATTGTACCTCCAGCAAATTCGCACTGAGCAATATTCTTACATCTCTTTTATCACGAGGATGATACGCTATAGTAACGTCAGAACTAATTTTAAAGCCCTTGCTGCCGCTTTGTTTCTGCGCCCAAATTAACTCGTTCTGAACGCAGCTAGACCCAACGACAGCGAAGAAATCACCCATATTTTCTGTATTGGGATGACGTAGGGTATAGCCGATTATACGTCCAAGAGCGGTTTTGTTTCCTGCCTCATTTCGCAATTTCTTTTCTTTTAGCAATAGAGCGCCATAACCTGTCCCTACCACGGAATTGCTAACAAAACAAAGATAAAGATAATTTTGAATATGCTTTTCGGGTCCATGGATCACCAAGGTTCTGCGAGGATAGATTCATCTTTACAATGTTTCGGGTAATATTCAATTTCAGATGGTGGTGGTCTTGCAGAGTATGATCTTCGATTGCCGTAAGGAGCCGTCATACGGCGTGACCGCGCCAGCGCTCGCAAGCGAGCGGTTGGGGAGCCCTTCCGCTCACAGCCAATAAGCCGAAACAGTTTTAAAGATCTCTCTGAAGGCAAGGACACGCCGAGCGTCTTGTGTCCTCGGCATGTCTAGCCTCCTGAATTCTCATGCACAAAACAATTCGCAGTAAGCGTCCGGCCTGTTTGAGCGTTAACATAAAGCGCGACACACCGCTGCGTCGAATTCGGCTTTGCCGCCAAATCAGTCCTTATTCCCGTGGTCCTTAAACCAAAAATCCAGCACGTTCTGCGCATCTTTATCGGTTTGAGTGTCGATACCACTCATACGCCATCTCCATCAAAAGACATCTTTATCGCGCCCAGCTCCGCCAAGCCAGTGCGTGCCGCGCTCGCGGCTGCCAGGCATTTGGCGCTTTGCCATATGGCGAATTACGTAAGAGATCACTAACATTGCCAGAGTGATGCCGACGGCCATAAGGACAAAAATGAGCGGCGCGTTGTCGATTAAAATTACTCCGGTAAGCGGATAGCGTTTGTGAGTGCGCTGAATTTTGACACTGCACTGCCAAAGCTAGCGGCATTGGTAATGCAAACTTGCGTCATGCGGCCTCTTGGGGTTTCAACAAACACAATTTGCCCACGCGCATTAGAAGCATCCGGCCCGATTTTTGGTTCTACGTTCATTCTATAGCCGACGTAGCCTTGAATTTTTATCGTGCTGAACGATGAAATTTTAAAAACAAGCTGCCCAGAGTTGACCTGACTTGTTGTTTGCGCTCAGGGCTGTTGCCAAGTGCGTTGATGTCGGCTTTGCTAAGACCATTATTTTGCGGTGCGTATTTAAAGCCCGCTTCACATGTGTATTGGCCCGTCCCTGATTTTGCAATTGTTGGCTTAAAGTCGACGCCATAGCCGATATCAAACTGGCGGCTAGCGCTTCGGCTTAGGGTATAATTTGCGCTACTCGCAATTGAGAACTTATTTTGATTAGATAGCTCTGATGTATCAGATACCGTCTGGCACGCTGCGGTCAGAGAAACGATGGTTGCGATGAGTGGAAATGCGAGCAGCTGATTTAAATCTGCAGCTAAAACGTGTTCTCCATTTAAATCAGCATATTCAATTATGTGAGTCACATATTAACGGCGCCGCTCTGAAATATCGAGCGGCATGGTATTCCGGTTTATGCGAAGCGAAATTAAATCAACTTGCCCATGGCAATTGCCGTATCGGCCATGCGGTTTGAGAAGCCCCATTCATTATCATACCATGTCAAGATGCGTACAAATGTTCCGTCCATCACTTTGGTCTGATCCATATGGAAAGTAGACGAGTGCGGATCATGGTTGAAGTCTATGGATACTTTTGGCTCTAACGTATAGGCTAGAATGCCTTTGAGCGGACCGCTCTCGGCTGCTGCCTTGATCGCTTCATTGACTTCATCAATTGATGTTGCGCGTTTGGCAATGAACTTGAAATCGACAACCGATACGTTGGGTGTGGGCACACGGATCGAAGACCCGTCTAGCTTGCCATTTAGTTCTGGTATGACAAGACCGATTGCTTTAGCGGCTCCGGTCGATGTGGGTATCATCGACATGGCGGCAGCCCGGGCGCGGTAGAGGTCTTTATGCATCGTGTCGAGTGTCGGCTGATCACCTGTGTAGGAATGAACCGTGGTCATAAAGCCCGTCTCGATGCCGATAGCCTTGTTTAAAACAAAGGCAACCGGTGACAAGCAATTGGTTGTACAAGAAGCATTGGATACAACAACATCATCTTTTGTGAGTACATCGTGGTTGACTCCGTAAACGATTGTTTTATCCGCGCCATCGGCTGGTGCTGAAACGAGGACGCGCTTTGCGCCAGCCTCCAAGTGCATAGCCGCCTTATCGCGGGCAGTGAAGATGCCTGTGCACTCCATCACGATGTCGATATCCATCTGACCCCATGGTAGATTTTTCGGGTCGCGCTCGGCGAGCACTTTAAAGCTCTCTTTGCCGACGTGAATGCGATCACCAGAAACGGTGACGTTACCTGGGAAGCGCCCATGAACCGAATCATAGCGCAGCAAATGCGCATTGGTTTCAACAGGCCCAAGATCGTTGATCGCCACGATATCGATATCTGTGCGTCCGGATTCGAATATAGCACGGGCTACATTGCGGCCGATGCGGCCAAAACCGTTGATTGCGATGCGCAGCTTTTTAGACATTATGTGCTCCAATTTGTTGGTGTGCGATATAATCTTACAGTGCTAGCCGAGAACTATAATGGATTTATGCCCTTGACTAGGCGAGGCGTGGTTTCATCCTTAATTGGCCGTAGTTGCGCTTAATTTCGCTTGCGCTGCCTCAACGATTGCGTCGGCGGTGATGCCAAAATGCTTGTAAAGATCTTCAATCGGGCCGGAGGCGCCGAAGCCTTTCATCCCAATGAAAACGCCATCCCAGCCTATGAAACGATCCCATGTTAATCGAATTGCTGCTTCGCAGGCAATGCGAACGGGTGCTTGGCCTATAATCGCCGCTTGATATTCAGGAGCCTGCTGCTCGAAGAGCTCCATGCAAGGCACAGAAACAACGCGGGTAGGGTGTCCGAGCGCTTCTAGTTTTTGACGTGCTTCCAATGCAATTTCGACTTCTGAACCGGAGGCAAAAAGCGTGACCACTGCCTCATCAGATGCGGTTGCTAATTCATAGGCACCGTAGCCGCACATATTTTCTTCGTCATATACTGTGCGAAGTGATGGCAGATTTTGGCGTGTCAATGCCAATGTCGATGGCGTTCTCTTATTCTCTAATGCCAACTGCCAGCATTCCACTGTCTCGGTGATATCTGCCGGGCGGAAAACATTGTGGTTTGGGATAGCGCGCAATGCCGCAAGATGCTCAACGGGTTGGTGTGTCGGGCCGTCTTCGCCAAGGCCGATTGAATCATGCGTCATCACATAAGCCACTCGAATTCCCATCAGCGAGGATAGGCGCATGGCGTGGCGGGCATAGTCCGAGAACACCAAAAACGTGCCACCGTATGGAATAAGGCCACCATGCAGTGCGATACCGTTCATCGCAGCGGCCATGCCATGTTCACGGATGCCGTAATACATATAACGGCCAGAAAAATCGTCGGGTGTGATTGGCGCTGTCTGCGGTGTTTTCGTGTTGTTTGAACCAGTCAGATCGGCAGAACCGCCAAACGTTTCTGGAAGAACGGCGTTGATAATGCTCAGCGCCATTTCCGATGCTTTGCGGGTGGCTACCTTTGGTTTATCATCGACCAGCTGCTGTTTGTAGGTGCTGATGGCTGTTGCAAAGCCTGCCGGCAAATCACCGCGCATCCGTCGTTCAAATTCTACTTTTACTGCCGCATCTGTTGCATCAAGGCGTTTGAGCCATTTAAGGCGCTTTTTGGCAGCACTCAGACCGACAAGTCGCCAGTCGTCTAAGATATCGAACGGAATTTCAAATGCTGCTGACGACCAACCGAGCGCTGCGCGGGTGCCGGTGATTTCATCGGCGCCCAGCGGCGAGCCATGGGCACCCGACGTACCAGCTTTCGTAGGCGCCCCATATCCGATGGTTGTTTTGCATGCAATGAGCGTTGGTTTTTCGCTGGATTGCGCTCGTTCAATGGCTGCCGCAATGGATTCAGGGTTGTGCCCATCGACGGCCTCGGTTGCCCAGCCGGATGCTTCAAAACGCGCGCGTTGATTGGCCACATCGAATCTGATAGCGATACTTTGCCATCAATCGTGATGTTGTTATCGTCCCACAGCACGATCAATTTATTAAGCTTTAAATGACCCGCAAGCGAAATCGCCTCCTGGCTTATGCCCTCCATAAGGCAACCATCACCAACCAGGGCGTAGGTGAAATGGTCTTGCAGATCGCTACCAAACTCGGTGTTTAACTTTCGTTCCGCGATTGCCATGCCGACGGCATTTGCAATGCCTTGGCCAAGTGGCCCCGTGGTTGTCTCAATACCAGCGGCGTGGCCATATTCCGGATGGCCTGCGGTTTTTGATCCCAGTTGACGAAAATTCTTGATCTCGTCGAGTGTGATATCCTCGTATCCCGTTAGATAAAGAAGGGAGTAAAGTAACATCGAGCCGTGACCAGCAGATAAAACAAACCGATCGCGGTCAGGCCAGTTGGGGTGCGTGGGGTCAAATTTTAGAAATTGAGAAAAAAGGACGGTTACAATATCAGCCGCGCCCATAGGCAAGCCAGGATGGCCTGAATTTGCAGCCTGTACCGCATCCATAGACAAAAAGCGGATCGCATTGGCCATCCGGTCGTGTTTTTCGCGTTTCATTATTGTGGGCTTTAAGTTGATTGCGTTCGGTAATGCGCGTTTATCTTATGCGCTCAACAATTCGGCGACACATAGCAGGTCACTCAATTGCACGTCAACAAATCTGAAACTTTTAACAGGCGCCTTGCCAATTGTTTTATTGCAAAGGTGCGTTAGCGCCGGTCGCCGAAAAAATTGTGCATCGATGTGTTTACCGCCTTGAGTTTGGCTGGTAAATGTCAGTTTAGTTGAAGTGGCATATGACTATATGCTATCGCCAAGGCCTTCATATACTTATTGGCAAATATGCGCCTAAGAAACAAATTTAACGTTGTACTAATTCTCCGGACCATAGCTGGAATCCTAGCTGATGGCCGCACCACAAACATTATCGCAGGCTCTTACTCGTCTTGAGACTGCCCTGAACAAGCTTGAGGAAGCGGTGGACCGCAACGCACAAGCGCGCGATGATTACAAGGATGCAGAAGAAGAGGTGCAACGTTTAAATTCGGATCGGGCAAGGCTAGCGGGTGAACTCGATCACTCGGAAGGGCGTTCCGAGCGCTTAGAAGAGGTCAATAAAGAGGTATCCCGCCGACTTGTGACAGCGATGGAGACCATTCGCGCGGTTCTAGATAGGTAGATTTGGTATGGCGCAGGTTAATGTAACGATTGACGGCAAGAGCTACCGGATGGCATGCGATCCCGGCCAGGAGCAGCATTTGGAAGAATTAGCCAGCAAATTTGATAAGTATGTCGGCCATCTTAAGCAATCTTTTGGCGAAATCGGCGATCAACGCTTAACGGTGATGGCTGGCATCATGGTGA
>JAXHNY010000053.1:0-25294 GCA_034519905.1 Ahrensia sp. | reverse complement strand
TGATATAGACTTTTGGTGCGCCAATTCGTGGAACACCACGGAAGGCAGCCGCGTCTCGTCATCGCTGAACATGGTGTTCAACAGCGGATCGGCTGTCCAGCCCAGCGTTGAATAGGCCGTAACACCGGACAAATTCACATCGAAGCCTTTCGCCTGCAATTCGGTTCGTTGCTTGCGCGCGGCCTCTAGCGAAAAATGGGCTTGATAGGGCACGCAGCCGAAAACAGGAAAGCAAAAGCTAAGCGGCGCTGTGGAAAATTCCGGCGCGGCAAACACTGCAACCGTCACATAATTGCGGCCAAGATCGACATAGGTTTTGTAGCTTTTGTTGTCCGGCAGATCGAGCGCTTCGACGGCAAATTGTCGTCTATCTCACGCGCCAGCGACATCTGGTTTCGCAAGGCCGCCGGCTGCGTTTCATCATCGGCCAATTTAGCGACATTTTTGCGCGCGGCCAAAATGTTGAAATGACCGCTGGCCGATTGTTCCAAATAGGAAATGCTTGCGCAGCCGCTAAGCGCCGCACTGGCAAAAACGAACAAATAAATGCACCGAAACCACACCATCATCACTTCTACTTACCATGGGAAAAAGTGCGACGGAATGGTTGTTCAGGCAAATCGATGTATTTGCCGATTACTTTTTTGGTGCGGTCTTTATGGGTGATGCAGCGCCAATTTTAAGCCCACCGGCCGCTGGTGCAGCGGCGGCTGCGGTTTTATCTTTTTTCGGTTTGCGAACTTCTTTGTTGCTGCGAACTTGACCTTTGGCCATGGGACATTTCCTTATGAGGCGAACCAAAATGGTGCGCAGCATGAAGCATACCACGGGCTACGCCCGATGGGAAGAAATTGCGGTGGCTTATAATTCATGGCACATGCATTTTACAAAGGATAAGTCATATATGAACACCATCATCCCTGCCCCCACTCAGCCTTCGCTGGGCGTTACTGGTTCTGATCTTCGCTTTCCCGTGCGGCGGATTTTTTGCATCGGACGCAACTATGCCGAACATGCGCGCGAAATGGGTCACGATCCTGAAAAATCACCGCCGTTCTTTTTTGAAAAGCACCCGTCCTGTCTGGTCACAGGCGATGCAGATGCTGTTTTGGATTTTCCATATCCAAGCGCATCACAAGATGTGCACCACGAAATCGAGCTGGTCGTAGCGCTGAAAAGCGGTGGCACAAATTTGGATAGTGATGCGGCGCGCGCTTGCGTTTTTGGTTATGCGGTCGGCATTGATTTTACGCGGCGTGATTTGCAAGCGGAAGCCAAAAAACACGGGCGCCCTTGGACTACCGCAAAATCCTTTGACCATTCAGCGCCGATGTCTGCGCTGACGCAGGCTCAGGATGTGGAGAATTTGGCTGGCTTGAATATCTGGCTCAACAAAAATGACCAGCGAGTACAAAAAGGCACGCTGGATGAGATGATTTGGGGTGTCGAAGCCTCCATTTCTTATCTATCAACACTGTTTGAACTGTTCCCCGGCGATATCATCATGACGGGTACGCCTGCGGGTGTCGGACCTGTATTGAAAGGCGATCGCTTGTTCGGCGGCATTGATAAAATTGGCACAATTGACGTGCGTTGCATTTAAAAAACGCCGTTCGTTTGACCAAGCAATTGTAATTTCTGAGCCGATGCTTATGTCTGCGCTAGAAGGGCTTTATCATGACCGCGCTCATACACGTAAAACAGCTGACGAAAAAATATGCCAACGGGTTCGTTGCCCTTGATGCGGTCGACCTGACCATCAACAAGGGTGAGATTATTGCGCTGCTTGGACCCAATGGTGCGGGTAAAACAACGCTCATTTCGACAATCTGCGGTATTACCAACCCATCGTCGGGCACTGTGACGGTCGCCGGTTTTGACAATGTCAAACAGTTCCGTGAAACGCGCAAAATGATTGGCCTTGTGCCGCAAGAATTGACGACCGATGCTTTTGAGACGGTTTTTGCAACGGTTTCCTTTTCGCGCGGGCTATTTGGCAAAAAGCGCGATGACGCAAAAGTTGAGGCGATCCTGAAAAGCCTGTCTTTGTGGGATAAGAAAGACAATAAAATCATGCAGCTTTCGGGCGGTATGAAGCGCCGCGTGCTGATCGCCAAAGCCCTTAGCCATGAGCCGGAAATTTTGTTTTTGGATGAACCCACGGCGGGCGTTGATGTTGAGTTGCGCAAGGACATGTGGAACGTGGTGCGGCAGCTTCGTGAAAAAGGCGTCACGATTATTCTGACGACGCACTACATAGAAGAAGCCGAGGAAATTGCGGACCGTATCGGCGTTATATCAAAAGGCAAGATCATCGTGATCGAAGAAAAAGCTGAATTGATGCGCAAACTTGGCCGCAAAAAGCTGGTGCTGGATATCGTTGAGCCACTGAAATCTATCCCAACCACCTTGAGTAAATTCGATCTTTCGCTTTCGGAAAATGGCACCAAGCTGACCTATGTTTACGACACCGCCGCCGAGCGCACAGGTATTGCTACCCTAATGAGTGCGCTGACAGAGGCAAAAATCCGCTTCAAGGATTTATCCACGCAGCAAAGTTCGCTTGAAGAAATTTTTGTTAGCCTTGTGAAGGATGCAGCATGAACCCTTCGGCTATTTCAGCGATATTCAAATTCGAAATGAACCGCATGTGGCGCACCATAGGGCAGTCGATCATTTCGCCTGTTATTTCCACATCGCTTTATTTTGTGGTTTTCGGTGCGGCCATCGGCTCCCGCATGGGGCAAATGAGCGACGTATCTTATGGCGCGTTTCTGGTGCCAGGCCTTGTGATGTTATCGTTGCTGACGCAATCGGTTTCCAATGCGGCATTCGGTATCTATTTTCCCAAATTTACCGGCACAATTTATGAAATCCTATCTGCGCCCATTTCCGCGTTGGAAATCGTGATCGGCTATGTTGGCGCAGCGGCAGCTAAGTCGCTTTTGCTTGGGGCTATTATTTTAGCCACCGCGATGGTGTTCGTCGATTTTCATATCCAGCACCCATTTTGGATGCTGTTCTTCTTAGTGCTCACGGCGACGACATTCTCGCTGCTTGGATTCATCATCGGCATTTGGGCCAACGGGTTTGATCAGTTGCAAATCGTTCCATTGCTGGTGATCACCCCGCTGACGTTTCTGGGAGGCAGTTTTTACTCAATCGATATGTTGCCGCAATTTTGGCAGCAGGTTAGCTATCTCAATCCGGTGCTTTATTTGGTCAGCGGCTTTCGGTGGAGCTTCTATGAGATATCCGATGTCAGCGTCAGCGTT
Organism: Ahrensia sp.; assembly: GCA_034519905.1. Taxonomy (GTDB): domain Bacteria; phylum Pseudomonadota; class Alphaproteobacteria; order Rhizobiales; family Rhizobiaceae; genus Ahrensia. The sequence goes on along the minus strand of JAXHNY010000053.1, from coordinate 22,019 downwards.
TCGATTACCATGGTTTTGGTGTTCCTGAGCCTATGCATTGCGACCGTTTATTGGATATTTAAAACGGGGTATCGGATTAAGAGCTAGCCCTCTGGGCATTTGCTACACAATTGCGTGCTGGGCGACGAATTTTTGCTACACAAAATTTCTTACGGATAAAATCTAGTCTTTGACCAATCATCGCCCGCTTGCTCGCGCCTGAAAATAATCCGGTCGTGCAAGCGAAAAGCGCCATCTTTCCAAAACTCGATGTAGGTCGGAATAATACGAATACCGCTCCAATGGGCCGGGCGGGGAATTTCACCAATTGCAAATTTAGCGGTATATTTCGCGACCTCTTTTTCGAGCGCAAAGCGGCTTTCAAGCGGCCGAGATTGTTTTGAAGCCCATGCACCAATGCGGCTGCCGCGAGCGCGCGTTTGATAGTATTCATCTGCCTCGGCATCGCTGACGATTTCAATCGCACCGCGCACCCGAACTTGCCGCCGAAGGGACTTCCAATGAAAGCACATGGCGGCCTTCTGCTGACCTAGTATTTCGTTACCCTTCTGACTTTCAAAATTAGTGTAAAAAACAAAACCCCGATCATCAAAGCCTTTCAGCAGAACCATCCGCACATTCGGCAGGCCATCCGCATCAACACTGGCTAGAGCTACAGCATTGGGGTCGTTAATTTCGCTGCTCTCGGCATCTTTCAACCATGCTTCAAAAGTGACAAATGGATTGGTCGCATCGGCAATGTCACGGGTTGTTAATACATCATCGTTCATAATAAAGCCTTGATTAGCGTGCTTTTTGAGTTTGGATTTGGTCTATCGTAGTTACGGCATATGCAGGCGTTACATGTGTGCTTATACGGCTATGAAGGTCAAGTCACCAATTGTCATCGTAGACAATGTTCGCTGGTTTTTACCAATGAAGGCTGTGCTATCAAATCGAATGCAATTGACACAAACTTTGCAGACTTCGGCAATTTCGATTGCCGACAGCACGCCTTCGATTGGCGCCAGGACCTTGTTTGCCGTGCGCGACCCACAGATAAGCGGTATAGATACCATGAGAAGCTTTTGAGCGAAGAGAGCATTTCGCCTCACGGTTACCACTGCAGATATTGATAAGCTAAAAAATGCGCCACGTATCTTGGGCAATTAAAGTCACTGCATCTTCCGGCAGATTACAGCCATCATTCAAACGTAAAGAGGCGGGAGCAAACCTGTTCATCCTTCAAAGCAACGCGGCAATCCTATGATGGCGCAACGCTTTATGAAGGCGATATATGCCTTGATCGGTCTGCCGGATGGTGGACGAGGCTTATGCGACCTTTCGGTCGAGGGTAGTTTTTTAAAACGTTTCGCGTTAAACCTACAATCACCAAACGGTGCCTGAAATTTAAGCATTTCCAGGTCGTTCAGTGACATCTGATGTTTCCACGAAAACACGAAACGCTGTAACGACTGGATTTTTTAATCTCGCCCCATATCAAGCGCTTAACACATGGTAATTTTGAGCAGAAAGAAAGGCATATTATGTCAGCGCGATCCCTATGCCGTTTTAGGTGTGTCAAAGACAGCGACGTCGGGTGAGATAAAAACCGCCTTTCGCAGACTTGCCAAAAAATATCATCCTGACACCAACAAAGACAACCCTGAAGCCCAAAGCCTGTTTGGCGAAATCTCTCGCGCCTACGAGATTATAGGCGATGACAAAAAACGAAAACAGTTCGATCAAGGAGAAATTGACGCCGAAGGCAAACAAGCAGGAGGATTTGGCGGAGGCGACCCATTCGGTGGCTTTAGGCAACGGCGCAATACCACCGGAAGCGGCGGCGCTAGGCGGGCTTGAATGCGAGGATATTATAAATCAAATGTTCGGGGTGGAAACGGCTGATGGTTCTCCCTTTCATCCAGGTCCCGCAATAGGCACCATAAGCAAACCGCAAAAGGGCAAAGATATTGACGTTGCGCTGTCGGTCACTGTCGATGATATATTTGGTAGTGGCAAAACTACGCTTAAGCTGACCGATGGGCGCACGATTGCAGTCACCATTCCATCACCAGTCGAAGATGGTCAAGTTATTAGGCTCAAGGGGCAAGGGATGCCCGGACCACAAGGCCACCGCGGCGATTTGCTAGCGCGCGTACGCTTTAAAGCTGATAATAATATGCGTATTGAAGGTGCAAATATTGTGATCGATGCGGATTTGCCGCTTGAAACGGCGGTCATGGGCGGCAAAATTGCTGTTGCAACGCCAAAAGGCAAAGTGGCTCTCAAAGTCGCGCCATGGTCAAATTCAGGCACGATGCTGAGGCTTAAAGAGCGCGGCTTACCTAAAAAAGATGGCTCCGTTGGAGACATCATCGTTGTCTTGAAAATAACGCTTGAAAATACCGACCGTGCTGTCTTGGAAACGCTTTTTGCCAGCCACACACAAACGGCCCATTCGTCGAAAAAAGGGTAGCCGCGCTTGAAGCGCGCGAAAAAAAAAAAAAAAAAAAAAAAAAAATTTTCAGCGCTTCGTGTAATAGCAGGCGCTCGGATGGGGCTTTTATAAAATGGGAGATGCGCATGTCTATCGGCACTGGCATCATGAAGGGCAAGCGCGGGCTAATTATTGGCTTAGCGAACAATCGTTCAATCGCTTGGGGCATTGCAAAGTCTTGTTCTGAACAAGGTGCTGAGCTGGCAATAACCTATCAGGGTGATGCGCTGAAAAAACGTGTTGAACCGCTTGCGCTTGAACTTGGTGCCATGGTCGCGGGACACTTGGACGTGACCGATGCGGATAGTATAGAGGCTGTGTTTACCCATCTGGAGAAAACATGGGGGCGGTTGGATTTTTTAGTTCATGCCGTTGGTTTTTCGGACAAAGATGAACTTACCGGACGCTACGTCGACACAAGCTATAAGAATTTCATGATGACGATGGATATTTCCGTCTATCTCACGTACGGCTAATCGGCGCGCAGAGCCACTGAGGTCAGAATGGCGGTTCTGGTGGTTACGCTCACCGCATTAGGTGCGGAACCGTAGTGATGCCGCACTACAATGTCATGGGCGTTGCAAAAGCTGCGCTGGAGGCCAGTGTGCGCTATCTTGCTGTTGATCTCGGCCCTAAAAACATTCGCGTCAATTCGGTCTCAGCTGGCCCTATCAAGACTTTAGCCGCATCCGGCATTGGCGATTTCCGCTATATCTTGAAGTGGAATGAATATAATTCACCGCTTCGCCGTACAGTGACCATAGATGAAGTGGGCGACTCAACGCTCTATCTGCTCAGTGATTTGTCGCGCGCAGTGACCGGCGAAAATCATCATGTTGACAGCGGTTATCACGTGGTCGGTATGAAAGCCGTCGACGCGCCCGACATTACAGTCGATAAGGACTGAGTTTAACCTTAGGTTTTTATGTGATCTTTCCCGCGCAACCATTCTACATGATCCGCCATGGTGAAACCGATTGGAACGTTGTCGATCGGTTTCAGGGCAGGACAGATATTCCCATCAATTTTAAAGGACGCCAACAGGCGGCCTACAATGGGCGCAATCTCAAGAAAATTATAACGCAGCCAAATGATTGGCGCTTTGTGGCAAGCCCTCTGGGGCGCACGCGCCAAACGATGGAAATTGCCCGCAGTCAAATGGAGCTTGATCAGCGTGCCTACGACACTGATGATCGGCTTCTGGAAATTACTTTTGGCGACTGGGAGACATTTACACTTAAGGAAATCGGCGAAAAATTCCCGTTTGATGTAGCCCGCCGTAATATCAACAAGTGGAACTTTAAATCACCGAACGGGGAGTCCTATGCCGATGGCGCTGTGCGTATCAAACCATTTTTAGAAGAAATGGACCGCCCCAGCGTTGTGGTGACGCACGGCGGGATCATACGCGCTATCAGGCATTTGATCGAAGGTATTGATGGTGATACGGTGGCAAACCAGGCCGTGCCGCAAGACCGAATATACTATTTCGATGGCAAAGTCGGGCGTTGGCTTTAAGGTGGTTTAAAAAAACCGACAACTCGAAGCTACTAATGCATAACGCGACAAATAGTTTTTCCGCCTTCACACGGCTTCTCTTTTTGGCTTTGCTGTTTTAGTACGCTCCAGTTCATTGGAATTGATCTATGTCACATAATACATTCGGACATTTATTTCGCGTCACCACATGGGGCGAAAGCCACGGGCCCGCACTGGGCTGCGTGATTGATGGTTGCCCGCCGGGCATTGAATTCACACTCGCCGAGGTTCAAGCCTATTTGGACAAGCGCAAACCCGGCACATCGAAATTTACGACGCAGCGCCAAGAGGCCGACGAAGTTAAAGTGCTGTCTGGCGTATTGCCAAGCGATGACGGCATAACGCTCGTAACAACCGGCACGCCGATTTCGATGATGATCGAAAATACGGATCAGCGGTCCAAAGACTATTCTGACATCGCCAAGCGCTACCGCCCGGGCCATGCAGATTTTACCTATGACCAGAAATACGGCATCCGTGATTATCGCGGTGGCGGACGTTCATCGGCGCGCGAAACCGCTGCACGTGTCGCCGCGGGAGCGATTGCGCGTAAAGTTGTGCCCGGCCTGATGGTGCGCGGCGCTATGGTTTCCATGGGCGCCCAAGACATCGACCGCGCCAATTGGGACTGGAACGAGGTTAATAATAACCCGTTCTTTTCGCCCGATGCATCATCGGTGGATCGCTTTGCAACTTATCTTGACGGTATACGCAAGGACGGTTCGTCCGTTGGCGCGATCATTGAGATTGTTGCCGACGGCGTTCCTGCCGGATTGGGCGCGCCGATCTATGGTAAACTTGACCAAGATATCGCCTCTTATCTGATGAGCATCAATGCTGTGAAGGGCGTTGAGATTGGCAACGGTTTTGAAGCCGGGCGCATTACCGGCCCGGAAAATGCCGACGAAATGCGCATGGGCGCTGACGGCAAGCCTATTTTTCTTTCCAATCATGCGGGCGGTGTTTTGGGCGGCATTTCAACCGGACAGCCCATTGTGTCGCGCTTTGCGATTAAACCGACATCGTCCATGCTGACGCCGACAAAATCGGTCGATGCGGATGGCAATGAGGTCGACGTTGTGACCAAAGGCCGACATGACCCATGCGTGGGCATTCGCGCGGTACCCATTGGCGAAGCTATGGTCGCCTGCGCCATCGCCGATCATTATCTGCGCCATCGCGGCCAAACAGGACGAATATAACATGACACTAGAGTTTTTTATAACGTCACTTATTGTCGTGTTATTACCCGGAACAGGTGTTATCTACACTTTAGCCATTGGCCTTGGGCGGGGGTTTAAAACAGCAATTATCGCGGCGTTTGGGTGTACACTCGGCATCGTGCCAAGTGTAATCGCAAGCGTTATCGGCCTTGCAGCTTTGCTGCATGCAAGTGCTCTGGCATTCAATATCGTCAAATATCTCGGCGTTCTTTACCTCCTTTATATGGCATGGAACATCCTCCGTGACGGCATTATGATGGCGCTAGAAGCAGAACGAAAACCAATTTCCAATTGGAAAATCATTCGCGATGCGATTGCGCTTAACGCACTAAATCCAAAATTGTCCGTTTTCTTTTTGGCATTCTTGCCGCAATTTATAGCCGTGGATGCAGTTAACCCAACCGTGTCGATGCTAAGTTTAGCTGGTATATTTATGCTCATGACGTTCTTGGTATTTATTGTTTACGGCGGCTTGGCCTCGCTTGTGCGCGATTATGTAATCAGCAGGCCGTCAGTCATGATTTGGCTTAAACGAAGTTTTGCGGGTGCCTTTGCTTTATTGGGCCTGCGCCTAGCACTCTCAGAGAGATAATTGATGACCTACAATCAAGCAAAAACAGTTGAAGCCATACGTGCGTTTGAGCGCGGCGAAATGGTGGTGGTCATGGATGATGATGGCCGCGAGAACGAGGGCGATCTCATCGTCGCCGCTGTGCATTGCACGCCTGAAATGATGGCGATGATGGTGCGCCACACATCGGGCATTGTCTGCGCGCCGATGACCGCGGCCGACGCAAACCGTCTCAATTTGCAGGCAATGGTCGCCAATAATACCGATGCAAAAGGCACGGCGTTTACCGTTTCGGTTGATTATAAGCATGGTACAACGACGGGGATATCGGCGGATGACCGCACGGTCACGGTGCGCAATTTAGCTAACCCCAACGCGGGCGCTTCGGACTTTAACCGCCCAGGGCACGTGTTCCCGCTGGTGGCGCGTGAGGGCGGCGTTTTGATGCGCTCCGGCCATACGGAAGCTGCGGTTGATCTTTGCAAGCTCGCCGGCCTGCCAACAGTGGGCGTGATATCAGAACTCGTCAACGATGACGGCACCGTGATGCGAGGGCCGCAAGTTGAGGCTTTCGCGCGAGAAAAAGGCTTGAAGCAGGTTTCTGTTGCAGACTTGATCGCCTATCGCCAGCGCAAGGAAACGCTGGTGGAGCATGTCGATGAAAGCCGGGTGAGAACCCGCTGCGGCGACGCAGTAGCGCATACTTACCGCCTTCCTTGGGACATGATGCAGCATCTTGCCATCGTCGTTGGTGATATTCGCGATGGCCAAAATATTCCCGTGCGTTTGCATTTGGAGAGCGTTGTTGACGATGTCTTTGGCAGCACCCAAGAACCTGTGACAATCTTAGAAGAAATGGTCAAAAAACACAGGCGTGGTGTGGTCGTTTATCTGCGCGAGGGATCCGTTGGTGTCGCGAAAAACGGCGACGAAGGAAGCGGGCGAGGACGCGAACACCATGCGGAGGCGCAAGCACGGGAAAGTGAATGGCGTGAGATTGGTTTAGGTGCTCAAATACTCAAAGACTTAGGCATATCGTCAATCCGGCTCTATGCCAGCCGCGAGCGGCGCTATGTGGGTATTGAGGGATTTGGCATTGAGATTTCAGCGACCGAGATTTTGGAAAGTTAAAGCAACGCGCAGTGCTGTCGCGCTTGCCATTTCAATCATGTCGATCGGTGCCGCGTCGGCGCAGACTGTGGAGGTTGTTCCCACAGAGGGCATGGTCAGAGCGGTTATTCAAACACCGCGCGGCTCATATGTGGAAACCGAGCGCGGTACTTATTTGATATCATCATGTTCGACCGGTATTTGCCTTAAACCCGATGTCGTTCGCGGCCGTCCAAAGCGAGCGCCAGACGGCGCGCTGCCAGACGGGTTTGTCGCAACGTCCAACAAAGGTGCTGTTCGCAAAGCATGGTACGGCCGTCCGACTGATCGCTATGCGCATTGTGTCCTTGGCGATTGCATCGAAGGCGGATCGCTGATCGTGGAACTCGCCGACGGCGGAATCCGCGAATTTGTTTTACCTACCGATCAAGTGTTCGAAGATATTTCACCACGCGTCGATGGGGATTTTGTAATCACCATACGCTCATCGAATAAGGGCGGCGCAGCGGTTGTGGTTTACACGTTGAAAGATGGCAATCTTATTGAAGCCGCCGCGTCTACAGAAATTGGGCGTTCCAACCGTTGGCTGAGTATCGCCTCTGTAATTGATGGCGTGGTTACATTTGTGCGCACACCGCATATAGGCGGACGCCTTGCAACGCTGAAATATGACGAAGCTGGCGAGCCACAAGAACGCAGTGATTTAGTGACCAACATCTCCAATCATTTCATCGGCTCGCGTATCCTCAATATGTCCGCATCGGTTGTCTCTAAAAGTACAACCCTGCTCGCCATACCCAGCCAGTCACGCGATGCCTTGCGGCTCATTGAAACGCCAGACATAATCCGCGATGTACCGCTTCCAGGCAAAATCGACAAGGCAATCATCGCGTTTGATGGTCGAGTGATAACATCGACCGACGATGGGCAACTGCTGGTCATTACGCCATAGTTTTAAATAGAACGTGGATCGAATTTTCTTCCCGCTTTCAAGCAGAATTGTTTGCGTTATAAGAAGGCATGACAACGCGTTATTACGAACACGATATTTTCAAGCAACACATTACACCGCCGGGGCATCCTGAGCGGGTAGATCGTCTGCGCGCATTGGAAAAGGCTCTGGAAGCAGAAGAGTTTGCCGCGCTTGATCGCCGTCAGGCGATGGGTGCCGATGAAAGCGCCGTGCTGCTCGCCCATCCCGAGGAATATCTTATACGGGTCAAAAGCCAAATACCAACGGAGGCTGAAGGCAGCGCCCGTATCGATGATGACACGGTCGTCTCGCCAAAAAGTTTGGATGCCGCTTTGCACGGCGTTGGCGCGTCGATGGCCGCAGTCGATGATGTTTTTAGCGGTGCAGCGGACAATGTTTTTGTCGCCTCACGTCCGCCCGGCCACCATGCGGAAAGAAACGCTGCCATGGGCTTTTGCTTGTTTAACAATGTGGCGATTGCCGCACAGCATGCAAAGAAAACCCACGGTGCAGAACGCGTTGCGATTATCGATTGGGATGTGCACCACGGAAATGGCACGCAAGATATATTCTGGAATGACGCATCGGTGCTGTATTGCTCAACCCACCAGATGCCGCTTTATCCCGGCTCAGGCGCAAAGGGCGAAACAGGCGCGTTTAATAATATTTGCAATGCGCCGCTTAATCCTGGTGATGGCAGCGATCAGTTCCGCGAGGCTTTTAAGAGCCGTGTGCTGCAATCAGTGCAAGCGTTTAGTCCTGATCTCGTCATCATCTCTGCGGGCTTCGATGCCCACTACCGCGACCCGCTTGCGCAAATCAATCTGGATCATGATGATTTTGATTGGGCGACTGGTCGCCTGATGGAGATTGCGACACATTGTTGTGACAACCGCCTTATCAGTGTGCTTGAAGGCGGTTATGATTTACAGGGCTTGGCAGTTTCGGCTGCTGCCCATATACACCGACTGATGCGAGGCTAATTGATATGAATGACCAACCTAAAGACCCTTCGATTTTGAATTTTGAAGGCGCACTCAAAGAGCTGGAGCAGATCGTTGATCAACTTGAGCGCGGTGATGTGGCGCTTGAACAATCCATAGCGATCTACGAGCGCGGCGAAGCGCTGCGCAACCGCTGCGATGCACTGCTTAAATCTGCCGAAATGAAGATCGAGAAAATAAAAGCCGGCAGAGATGGTCAAGCGGTAGGCACCGAGCCACTCGACGATTAAAGCGTCGAAATCTTTGATTTCAGGTAGTGTTTGGTGGTTCGCGTTCAACGCAAAATTTTTTAATATGACATTTACCTCGAATTTTCATTAAATTTTTGCCGCGTTTGTTTGCGTCAAAATAACCCGCCCTTGCTATGTTACCCGCCGAAGCGTCCACATTCGGTGAATGATAATAGGACGCACCTTTACAGGGATCGGGTACATATCAATGACGGCTAAGAACGCGAAAAAATGCGTCGGCTGGTCAGTGTTGGGGTTAGTTGCAGGCGCGGCGTTGTTTTCACCGCAGGCATTTGCGCAACCTCAATTTGACCGGACGATTGAAAGAGCAACTGCGAATATCGTTGCCAAAAAACTGGGTGAACTGCGCGGCGGTGTCGGCTTTCAGGATGATCTTATTTTGGTAGATGCGAGCCTGTTCGAACAGGTAGTAGTCACCGATGATTTCACCACGAATGGTGTTCAGGTCGCGCAGACATTTGATGGTCGAGATGCGTACGCACGCCATGATAAACCGATAAGAAAAACCGTTCGCGTCGTTTACACGGGAACCATCATCGAAAACTAAGTTTCGGATTTGCGTAATTTGGTTGCGCAAACCTGCCCGTTTCTGCCATTAGGGCGGCATGGCATACAAAGAGACATCGCATTACGTCAGGCTTGATCATCTGCTTGTTGAGCTTGGGCACTTTCCAAGCCGCAGCCGCGCGCGTGATGCTATCGAGCGCGGTACTATAAGCATTGATGGGAAAGTCATATTTAAAGCGGCGCTGAGCGTTGCGCCCGATACGGTTATAAAGATTGATGATCCCGCACAAACTTATGTTTCTCGTGCGGCGCTGAAACTTGTTGCAGCGCTCGATGCGTTTAAGGCGGATGTAACGGGAAAAACGTGTCTTGATATAGGCGCATCAACAGGTGGTTTTACACAAGTGCTTTTAGAGCGTGGCGCAGCCCATGTGATAGCGCTGGATGTCGGCCACGATCAGCTGGCGGAAATCTTGCGGCAGGATCCCCGTGTTACGGTTCTAGAGGGCGTCAATGCGCGCGATTTGGAAGCCGAGCAATTGCTTGGGCATAGTCCTGAATTTATCGTCAGCGATGTTAGTTTTATTTCACTCAAACTGGCGCTGCTGCCTGCGCTAGAAATGGCTGAGCACAGCACGCAGTGCATTTTGCTCGTCAAGCCACAGTTCGAGGTAGGCCGCGACAAGGTGGGGCGCGGTGGTATCGTCAAGCCGGAAGATGGCGCAGCGGTAGCGCAGGAATTGAAGCAGTGGCTGGCAGAGCTCGATGGTTGGTGCGTCGAAGGCTTAATCCCCTCGCCTATTGCAGGCGGCGACGGCAATTTGGAATATCTACTTGTGGGCAGAAAATCGGTAGCAGAAAACGATGCGTAAACAGGTTTTGGATATCACGTCTCTCGGCGCGCTTGGCGATGGTGTCACGGATCGCGGCGTTTTTGTGCCGTTTGGTTTGCCCCATGAAACTGTCGAAGCGATTGTTGATAAAGGCCGTGCCATCGAGCCCGTGTGGCAGCAGCATAGCGCGCAACGCGTCGCGCCAGTGTGCCAGCATTTTGGTGACTGCGGCGGTTGCAAAGTGCAGCACATGGGGAGCGACCTCTATACTGACTGGAAAAAAGGATTGGTGCGTGACGCCCTTACCCAAGTTGGTATCAATATTGAGCCTGAACCTATCGTCACTTGCGCGCCGAAATCGCGGCGGCGGGCCGTATTTTCTGTGGTTGTGACGACCGATGGCATCGATGTTGGGTTTCAACGCGCGGGATCAAACCACGTGGTTGCAATCAACGAATGCCATGTGATTACGGCGCCATTAGAGGGAGCTGCGCCGCTGATCGGGCGGTTAGCTAAGACATTTTTACCGCGTGGCAAGACAGCTTCGTTTACCGTTCTTGATACCCAAACAGGTTTTGATATCGCGATCGAAAGTCCAATAAAGCTGACCGATGACAACAGGCGAGCGATCACTTCCCATGTGATGAAAACGTCAATCGCGCGCGTGAACGTGAACGGCGAAACGATTATTGAGAAAACAAAGCCTCGGCTTGATCTGTCCGGCTTTATAGTAGGGCCACCTGCAGGCGCATTTGTGCAAGCGGTCAAAACCATTGAAGACGCCATGGTGCGCTTGATCGCCGATCATTTAGGGAGCTGCAAACGGGTTGCAGACCTTTTTTCAGGCAGCGGTACATTTTCACTGCCACTCGCGCGCGCATCTTCGGTCTACGCCGTTGAGGGCCAGCCGGAAGCATTAGTCGCGCTTGACCGCGCATGGCGCGATGCAACTGGCCAAAATCTAAAAGCGATCAAAACTGAAAAGCGCGATCTGCATAACCGCCCTATTATGGCAAAAGAATTTGAGCTGATGAAAACCCAAGGCGTGGTTTTTGACCCGCCCCGCGCCGGCGCGGAAATGCAAGCCCAGCAATTGGCAAAATCACCGGTCAAGCGCATCGCGGCGGTATCTTGTAACCCGACAACACTGGCGCGTGACTTAAAAATCCTGATCGCAGGCGGCTACACCTTGCAATCGGTCACACCGCTTGATCAATTTTTGTGGTCGCCCCATGTGGAAGCTGTTGCGCTTTTGGTACGCGGGAAGGGATAAGGCTCGCACTCAAGGCAGCGCATCGAGCAGCGTGAAACCAATCCAACCCGCAATCAGAACGGCAAAAATTGCGAAAATTGAAAATGCCGTTTTGCTCTTCTTAGTCCACATCGGTTTATTTCTTTCGCGTCATAAAAGCCATAAACGCTGCTTGCGCTTCGGGCGTTTTTAACCGGTCTGCAAACAATTGACCTTCGACGGCAATACGTTCGGCGATGGCGTCCGGAGTTGATTTCATCAAGCGTTTAGCATGGGCCAATGCTTGCGGCGGACGGGCGCCGAGATTTGCAGCGGCTTCCATCACTTTTTCTTCTAGTTCAGTATGGTCCACAACCTTATAGATCAGTCCTGCTGCGACCGCCTCAGCCGCGGTAAAGGTCTCCCCCATGGCCAAAAGCGCATAGGCACGTTGATGACCCATAATGGCTGGCGCCAGCAAGCTGGATGCAGCCTCTGGCACGAGACCCAAATCCACGAATGGCGTTTTAAAGCGCGATTGCGGCGTGGCGTAAGTTAGGTCGCAGTGCATATGTATCGTTGTGCCGATGCCGATGGCCAGTCCATCAACGCCTGAAACCAGTGGTTTTCTTGCAGTGGCAATCGTGTTTAAAAAATCAAAAACTTCAGTGCCCATTTCGCCCGTAGCGGCAAATGCCATAAAATCATGCAAGTCATTGCCAGATGAAAATGCGCCTTGGGTGCCAAGAAGCACATGAACGCGAACATCATCATTTTGCTCGCCGCCCATAAGCGCGTCGGTCATGGATTTATACATGGCGCGGGTGATGGCGTTCTTTTTGACGGGATTATTAAGCCGGATAATCTGGCTTGCGCCAGTGCGGCTAACGAGTATGTGGTCTTGTGTGTTCATGATTTCACTTATGCCACCAACGCTGCGGCGGCAGCTTCAAAACTATCTGCTCCCTCAATGACCCGCGCACGCCATGCGCCAGAGGCGCTGACATGGTTTTCCGCAAAGAAGCGGCACAGCGCGGCGCGGTCTTTGTTATCTAATTGCGATAAAGCCGATTTACCAAGGTAAATACCCCCAGCAACAAGGCCGAATAAATCTTGGTAAGGCGTTGCAGAGGCAAGCACATGATTTGTATGACCCGCGGCCGTTTGGGCGACGATCCACTCAGTCGCGGCGCGCAAATCTACCAGTGCTTTTGCCAAAACCTCAGCTGATTTGCCAAATGCTGGCTCGTTCGAAACGCGCAATGTTTCCACAATGGCCTCCATCTCATCGAAATAAGCTGAAGCAGCTGCGCCATCGGACATCGGCAGTTTGCGCTGAACCAAATCAATCGCTTGGATGCCGTTGGTGCCTTCATATATTTGTGCAATGCGCGCATCGCGCATGAAAACAGCTGCGCCTGCCTCTTCGACAAAGCCCATGCCGCCGTGGACTTGCACGCCTAGCGAGGCAACGTTTGAGCCGACATCGGTTGAGAAAGATTTGGCAATCGGCGTCAGCAGACTTGCGCGCTCGGCCCAGAATTTTCGATCAGAATCTGCACCCGTTTTAGACATATCGATCGCGTTTGCGCAGGAATAGCATATTGCGCGCGCCGCCTGCGTGTAGGCTTTCATGGTCAACAAATTGCGCTGCACATCGGGGTGTAAAACAATCGGGCTCATGCCCTCCCCAATCCAGCCCGGCGCTTTGCCCTGCCTGCGATCATTAGCATATGCAATTGCCTTTTGCGTTGCGGCCTCAGCAACCGCAACACCCTGAACGCCGACCGCCAACCGTGCATTGTTCATCATGGTGAACATGCAATTGAGGCCGCGATTTTCCTCGCCAATCAAATAGCCGATTGCGCCGGGTGTCTCGCCAAACTTGCCATCGCCATAAATCATCGTGCATGTGGGCGAGGCATGAACGCCGAGTTTGTGCTCTATGCCGTTGCAAAATGCATCATTGCGGGCACCGAGCGATCCGTTTTTTTCGACCAGAAATTTAGGTACCGCAAAAAGCGAGATGCCGCGCGTGCCGGCTGGTGCATCGGGCAACCGCGCGAGCACGAGATGAATGATGTTATCGGTCATATCGTGCTCACCATAGGTGATGTAAATCTTCTGACCAAAAATCCGGTAGGTGCCATCGCCCTGTGGTTCGGCGCGGCTTTTGAGTGCTGCCAAATCCGAACCCGCTTGCGGTTCGGTTAGATTCATCGTGCCCGTCCACTCGCCAGACACAAGTTTTTCAAGGTAAATCGCTTTTAGTTCGTCGGTAGCATGGGCTTCAAAGGCTTCGATTGCGCCCATGGTCAACATCGGACAAAGCCCGAAACCCATGGAGCCGGAGTTCCACATTTCAGTGGCTGCCATCGCCAAAGTGCTCGGCAGGTTTTGGCCACCATATTCTTCTGGGCCGGAAAGTGCGTTCCAGCCACCAGCAATCCACGATTGATACAGTTCTTTCCAGCCAGGTGGTGTCGTGATTACGCCATCGCTTTAGTTTTGAGCCAGCTTTATCGCCAACCATCAGCATCGGCGCAATTTGGTCGCTGGCAAATTTGCCTGCCTCTTGCAAAATCGCATCAATAAGGTCTTCGCTTAAGTCAGCGGCGTTCACGGGGTCAAAACCCGAAATATTTTTTATTGTGTGTGCAATTTCATCGACAGGCGCGCGGTACATGCATCAATCTCCCTTGATTTTACACGCTAGTGAGTTTTGACGTTTACGTCAATATTTGGTGTGTTGTTTAAATATTAACCATGAATAGGGACAGTGCGGCTTTTGGTTTGCGTGATGGGGCGAAAGAATGTTTGTACATAAGTATTTCTTGGGTGCGATTGGTATCGCTGTTGCCTTACTTAGTGCGGCAAGCGCATCTTCATCAGAATTCAACCAAGCATGGCGAGACAAAAACCGCGCCCTTGTGATTGATGCCTATGAGCATAATGAGATTGACCTTGTTAAAATGTCCACGGACAAACGCATCGCAGCTTTCATTCATAAGGGTTCAGATGGGCTCCCTGCCAAATATAATTGCTCAGGCAACAAAACCGAATTCGATCTTTGCAAGCAAACTTGGCGGCGCTACGTCATCGGTCGTGAATTATACCAGACCCGCCGTGCGCTGGCAAAAACATTGGGTATGAAATGGGGCGCCTATCATTTAGCGCGGCCCGGAAATCCGCTGGACCAAGCACGCCATTTTTTAGATTACACAAGGCCGAGCAACGATGAAACCATTGTGATTGATCTTGAAGAAAACGATCCAAAAAAATGGATGTCGCTTGAAGATGCGGAGGTTTTTTCTCGCTACATTTACAGGCGTTTGGGACGTTGGCCTATGCTCTACACCAATGGCAGCACCGCGCAATTCATCGCAAACAACAAGAATAAATACGAAATTCTGTCTCGTTTACCGCTGTGGTATGCACGCTATAAACCAAGCATTACCGATCATTTTCCGAAGGGAAATTGGGTGAGCTATGATATCTGGCAATTTCAAGCTCAGATAAATTGCGATGCATCACAATGCCCTTACCGAGTGCGCGGTGCAATGACGATATAGATGTGAATGTTGTCAACATGAGCGTAAAACAGCTCAAAGCTGCTTGGCCGATTGACGACCTTGTTCCCATCGCAGAACAGGATGGAGAATTGTTCATTGCTTCTTCCGGTGACACGTCGCTTGCCGTATCAAATCAAGCCTCGCCAAACGCAATCATGCAAGGATACTCACAAGCGGCAATGTCGCGTGGTGCCATGTCAATACCTTTGCCCGTAGACAAAGCCAGAATACGGCAACCATCAACATTCAAAAGCCAATCAACGACCTGTTTTAAAACGTGCAGCTGCGCACAACCTGTAGCAAATTGCAGGCTCACAAATTCGGTGCGGCAAAATAACACCATCGGCATCAACGCCTATTGTACTGCGCTGCCTTTAACTTACATATGTGACTAGCAACACAATGAGGTCGGCCTTGAACAAGTTTTTGTCGAAAATTATCCCATCACGGTTTCGCAAGTCAGTTCCTACCATTCCGGTTGTACGCCTTCAGGGGGTAATTGCAGCGAACGGCAACGCACTCAATTTGCCTCTGTCCCTTGCAAGCGTTGCACCGTTACTTGACAAAGCATTTGGTGATAAGCGGGCACCTGCTGTTGCGTTGGTGGTGAACTCACCAGGCGGCTCGCCTGTGCAATCGCGGTTGATATTCCGCCGGATACGCGACTTGGCCGATGAGCATAAAAAGCCTGTTTTGGTCTTCACCGAAGATGCAGCTGCATCGGGTGGCTATATGATTGCTTGCGCGGGCGATGAAATTATCGCCGACCCCTCGTCAATTATCGGCTCAATTGGTGTTATTTCAGCCAGTTTTGGCTTTGTTGAGGCGATCAAAAAACTTGGTATCGAGCGGCGCGTTTATACGGCTGGCCAAAATAAGTCGACGCTTGATCCGTTTAAGCCGGAAAATGATAAGGATATCGAACGTATTAAAATCGCTGCAACTCGAAATCCATCAAGTTTTTATTGATCTGGTAAAAAGTCGACGCGGCGATAAACTGGCCGACAATTCTGATCTATTTACAGGCCAGTTTTGGGCCGGCGAACAGGCAAAGGAACTTGGTCTCGTAGATGAAATAGGCGATATACGCTCGTTCCTCAAAAAACGTTTTGGTGAAAAAACTGAACTAAAACTGATTTCGTCCCAGCGCGGTTTATTGGGACGACGTCAAACATCGGGCGTGCGCTCAATGCTTAGTGGTATTGATGTCGAGCAGCTGGCTGGCGATATTATTGATGGTACGCTGACTAAAATCGAAGAACGCAATTTATGGAGCCGGTTAGGCTTATAGGCCGATTAGGAGGGGAAAATGCCACCATTTTTGTTCGTCGCCGCTGCCGTGGCTGTTGGATATTTCGGCTATCGCAAATTTTTGGCCGATGCTGAAAAAGTGTCTGCCCGCGTGCGGCGCGAAGAAAAAGAACAAGCCAATCGCGCGCATGGCACGCTCGTCCAAGATCCCGAAACGGGAGAATATAGACCTGTCCCCATTGAGGATGACGAAGGGCGCAAATAGTCGGACTCATCATCGGCATCGAAACTTGACGATTTGGAAACTTGACGATTTAATTTCATCATGCGACTTGGCGCTGAACAACTGCTATGTGAGACGAAATGACAGCGCATACTCCGATCGATACACTAGACCCTACCCGTTCGTTTCAAGGGCTTATTTTAACGCTGCATAATTACTGGGCACGCTATGGATGCGCAGTACTGCAACCCTACGATATGGAAGTCGGCGCGGGCACCTTCCATCCAGCCACCACATTGCGTGCACTTGGGCCAAAGCCCTGGAAGGCGGCCTATGTGCAACCTTCACGGCGGCCGACCGATGGCCGCTACGGCGAAAATCCGAGCCGTTTTACAAGCATTGTCATCAGTATCAAGGTTCTATAAACGGCTTATCGCCGCCCTAACCTCCAGGACTTATATCTAGGATCACTGCGCGCTATCGGCATCGATCCACTTTTGCATGATATTCGCTTCGTTGAAGATGACTGGGAAAGCCCAACGCTTGGTGCTTGGGGCCTTGGCTGGGAATGTTGGTGCGATGGCATGGAAGTATCGCAGTTCACTTATTTTCAGCAAGTATGCGGCATTGAATGTTCGCCAGTTGCCGGCGAATTGACTTACGGTTTGGAACGCCTCGCCATGTATGTGCAGGGCGTGGACAATGTCTACGACCTTAATTTTAACGGCCAAGAAGGCGCAGAAAAAATTACCTACGGCGATGTGTTTCTCCAAGCCGAGCAGGAATACTCGCGTCACAATTTTGAATATGCGAACACAGAAGTGTTATTACAGCATTTTAAGGATGCCGAGGCGGAATGCGCAGCGCTCCTAGCCGCTGGTGCGCCACAGGGAAATGCAAATGCAGCCTTACACAAATGCGTTTTCCCAGCCTATGACCAATGCATAAAGGCAAGCCATGTGTTCAACCTGCTCGATGCGCGCGGCGTGATCTCGGTGACTGACCGCCAAAGCTATATCCTCAAAGTGCGTAACCTTTCAAAGGCGTGCGGTGAAGCATTTTTGATGACTGATGCTGGCGGTGCCCAAATATCGTAATTATTCACACGTCACGAATAAAATTCAACATTTTGGATCCCTAACGGTCATGTGCGGATCGAAATATCCCGCTAACTGATCTAAAATGACGCTGCGTCGTATTGTCATCAACCGCGCTGCAATAATGCGGTCGGTGCTTTAATTTTCGGAGTATGACAATGCGTAAATCAATTTTGGGCTCAGCCCTCTTTCTCGCTATGGTGGCAGGCACGCCAGCACAATCGGCAAACATTGTAGAAACTGCTCAAAGTGCGGGCACATTCGGCACCCTTCTCGCCGCTGCGCAAGCGGCAGGCCTAGCTGGCGCGCTTGCAGAAGGTCAAAACCTTACCGTGTTTGCTCCAAACGACGCTGCATTTGCCGCACTTCCAGCAGGCACTGTGGAAAACTTGTTAAAGCCCGAAAACAAAGACCAATTGGCTGCAATCCTGTCCTACCATGTACTGCCGCGTGTTTTGACATCAAACCAATTGCCCGGCAGAACAATTCATATTCGTACGATTAAAGGAACAGGCGATGGCCTGCTCGCAATTACGAAAAATGGTGCAACGGGCGCGGTTGAAGTGGATGGCGCAAACGTCGTCGCCGCCGATATCCGCGCGGACAATGGCGTTATCCATGTGATCGATAAAGTTATGCTTCCAACGGACTAATTTTGGCTTCTGACACCTGACGTCCGCCCTGTCCATTTTTTGTGCAGGGCGTTTTGCTTTTGAGGTGATGACTTTAGCAGGTCTTTTGTCTAATATGCCCCAGACGGTCGTTTAACCTTGGGGATTACTATGTTTAGCGGAAGCACAATACTCATCATTATCGTAGTGGTAATTGCTGGATACGCTATCGTTGAATACAACGCGCTCGTGCGTTTGCGCCAAATGGTGCAGGAGGCGTGGAGCGGCATTGATGTGCAGCTCAAGCGACGTGCTGATTTGATTCCCAACCTTTTGAATACGGTTAAAGGCTATGCGACGCACGAAAGTGATACGTTTCGCGAAGTCACTGAGATGCGCACGCGCGCGCAGGGCATTCCCGCTGGGGACGTCGCAGGCCGAGCGGCTGCAGAAGGCATGTTATCCCAAGCGCTTGGCAAGTTATTTGCGGTTGCAGAAGCCTACCCAGACCTAAAGGCGAATGAAAATTATAAAGACCTACAGGACTCGCTAGAGACTATTGAGAGCGAAATCCAAATGTCGCGCCGCTATTACAATGGGTCGGCCCGTGAGCTCAACATAAAGGTCGAGAGCTTTCCATCAAATATAATCGCCAATGCATTTAAATTTGTGCAGGCTGATTATTTTGAACTGGAAAACGCCGAAGATCGCGCCGTGCCGAAAGTCGATTTTTCTAAATAGGGCGTCGCAATGTTGCGTTTTTTCAGCCTTTTGATGGTGTTTGTTGCACTGGCGCTCACACCGGTGAAAGCTAGTGAACGAATTCTATCTTTTGATAGCGATATTACCATCGAAGCATCCGGTGCGTTTTTGGTGAAAGAAACAATTGTCGTGAACGCCGAAGGCGATCAAATCCGGCGCGGTATCTTTCGCGATTTCCCAACAGTTTTTACAAATGGCGACAAAATTGAGCGCAAGGTCGATTTTGATCTGATTTCAGTGGCGCGCAGTGGTCGCCCAGAAAAATATGTTTTGGAACCATCAGCGCGTTTCGTGCGCATAAGAATTGGCAATGCGGATGTGCTGTTGCGGTCCGGAAAGCACACCTATGAGATTACCTACCGAACAAATCGGCAATTGCGCCGTTTTGAGAAGAACGAAGAAATCTTTTGGAATGTGACAGGAAATGCGTGGGCCTTTCCGATCGATAAGGCCACCGCGACCGTGCGTCTGCCTACGGGCGCATCTGCACTAGACAGCATATTTTATACCGGTCGCAGCGGTTCAACGGCTAAAAACGCTTCAAAGTCAACTTCAGCCGACGGTCAAATTGTGACTTTTGCGACCACCAAACCACTGGCGAAATATGAGGGCCTGACTGTTGGGGTAAAGTTTCCCAAAGGCTTTATCGCTGAGCCAACACAATTTGATCAATTTATATGGTTTCTCAAAGACAATTTAGGAGCAGTCATCGCCTATGCAGGGCTATTTTTTGTTGGGTTTTATTATCTTTGGGCATGGAGCAAGGTTGGGCGCGACCCACCCAAAAATACGGTGGTTCCGCGCTGGGACATGCCGGAAAATGTCTCACCCGCATTGACGAATTACATCTATAATAAAGGGCTGAAAAACAACGGATTTACGGCGATCTCGGCCGCTGCTTTATCTTTGGCCGTGAAAGGAATTGTCACGCTGGACAGCGCAGGCAAATCGTTGAGCATTCGGCGCATTGACGGCGCGCGACAGACAAGGCTTCCCGTTGGAGAAGCGTCTCTTCTTGCCCGAGTTAACGGTGCCGGTGGCACGCTTAAAATCGACAAGGCAAACGGCAAGACTGTCCAATCCATGGCGGCGAAATTTCAAAGTGATATGGAAAGCGAACATCGCGGCAAGTTTTATAACGCAAACCTAGGGTATATTATTCCTGGCGTGTTAATCTCGGTAATCACTGCAGTGGGCGCACTTGTGCTTGGAAATGCACCAGAAGAACTCGTCGCTTTCTTAATCCCGCTTATTTTCTTCGGTGTTGTATTAACTTTCGTGACCTCGGCCTTTGTACGCGATGCTTCCAACAGCGGACTTAGCGCAAAGATCAGGCTCGTAGTTATGGCTGTGATTGGTGTAATTTTTGTCGCTCAAATTGGCTTTGGTACGGTCCTGTCTGCGATCGGAACCGTTTCCGGTGTCGAGTTACTTGGCCCCCTATTAGCGATCATCATGCTCAACGGTCTGATGTTTTTCCTGATGGGTGCGCCGACAAAAATTGGGCAAGCCCACACCGCCGAAATTGAAGGTCTCAAGCTTTATCTAACCGTTGCCGAAGAAGACCGCATGAATATGCTGAATTCGCCAGAGATGTCGCCAAAGCACTTCGAAACCCTGCTACCCTACGCCGTCGCACTTGGCGTCGAAAAACCTTGGTCACGCGCTTTTCAAGGATGGCTCGCTACCGCCGTCGCCGCGGGTGCGGCCGCCGCCATCGCCTATCAAAACAGAGGACCTGGCTGGTATGGTGGCAGCGATTTTTCACCCGGCAGGATCGGCGATACTTTTGGCGATAATCGTCAGACAATACCTCGCTGGATTCAATGATGACAACCTGATACCGCCAGCGCCCGACATCATCATCCGGATTTTCCGGCCAGGTGAGTTTTGGCAGTGGCGGGAACTCATCTGGCAAAAGCAGGGGCGGCGGGCGGTGGAAGGCGGCTGGCTGTGATGTTAGAAGCGCTTCGCCAAAACTCAAGCGTTACTCGTTAAACCTGAATATTCAAACGCTGCGCATACCGATATCGATTTTAACGCGCTCGGTAATACAACTGGTGTTCGAGGATTAAACGTGAAACGCTCTGGCAATGACAAGCGCTGTACCTTGCTATGGCCTGTATAGCCACTTTCAAAAGGCTGCACTGCTATGCCTGATCTATTGCTCGAACTATTTTCCGAAGAAATTCCCGCGCGGATGCAGCGTAAAGCCGCTGGCGATTTGCGTGATCTTGTCACCAACGCACT
Source organism: Ahrensia sp. (assembly GCA_034519905.1). Taxonomy (GTDB): domain Bacteria; phylum Pseudomonadota; class Alphaproteobacteria; order Rhizobiales; family Rhizobiaceae; genus Ahrensia. Next base: position 532 of record JAXHNY010000053.1, on the reverse strand, counting down.
CGTTGACGCTGGCTTGGCGTATGAGGTGCGCGCACTATGTGGACACCGCGCCAGCTCGCGCTTGCGTATTCGCGGATTAATGGCACGATCAAAAATGACGGCAACAGCCATTAAGCGCATTACGCCAGAAAAAAGCGATTGAAGGATTTTGCGCTGGTGCTGGTCTTCGCCTCAAATTGATGAAGCAGCATAATCGTCACCGATGAGTAAAAAAGGTTTCTTTTTACATCGCCAAAATCAAAAAAGGACGGACGAGCGGCTTAGTGATTATAGCTGCGTGTGATGCCGGATATTATTCTGCAATTACCGTGGCCTAAATCTGATGCCGTTAAGGCGTGCGCAATCGGCACTGGCTGGAAGTTTGCGCTGGGTTCGTCCGCTACAATCAATTGTCTGCACTTTTGGGCCAGAAACGGAAGAGCCAGCAATTATCGACTTTGAAATTGCAGGTATCCGTTCTGGCAATGTCACTCCACAGCCATCACTTTCACGCACGGAGATAATCAAAGTGTACTTCAACAATACGCTATTT
>JAXHNY010000013.1:0-11597 GCA_034519905.1 Ahrensia sp. | reverse complement strand
CCTTTGCAGCCTTTTTCTCAATTGCCCTTTTCATTGCCGCTTTTATCGCATGGTTGCCAGCGCCAATTTAAAGCCACCTACAGCGCGATTTACGCAATCGCGCACAAATCTAAGTCGGGCGGTTCAAACGCCGCCCGCGCTTCTCAATTGCCTTGATAAGGTGCATCGCGCTTTATCTGGTCAATAGTGACCGCCAACGAAAGGAATTTGACTTGATCAACGATAACACAACCTTGACACGCCCGACCATTGGCCTTGCCGTTTACAATACACGCACGGGCGATGAAGGCCACATTGTAAAGATTGAAACGCCCGCTAATGTTTCGCACGTCATAGGATTGGGCGGCATGGCGCGGGTGCAAGCTGAAGTTACTATTGTTTGGAATGATCTAACGATTGCAAAAATGCCGGACGCAATTGCAGCCGATTATATCGAAAGCGCCGCGCGCTATGAATTGCCGGCAATCGGCGACAATGCGACCGCGGAACTTCTGGCAAATGCGGTGGCAAAGCAAGAAAAGGAATTTGCAGAGCGTAAGCAAGCGCAAGATCAAAAGAAAATTGAAGTCGAGGCATACCGCGCGCAATACCGCGACAAGATTCCAGCATGGGCTAAATCGGTTATCGTTGCCGAATTGCGTCAAGACGTATCCGACACAATGTCGGACTATTGGAACTCTCGCACAGTTAAAAGCATTGTTCTAGGCTTTTCTAAGCACACCCGCGACCTGTTCCCAGAAATGCGGCAAGCGGCGCGCAATCACCCAGACACGGCACACCTTGCGGACGCGCCCGAAAGTGCAGAGCATCGCGAAAAATACTCAATGGGTGGCGGCTTTTATCTCAAGACGGGATCGCGCCATAGTGACGGGTGGAAAGTTTCAAAGCGTGATCTGTACGAAAAAGACAAGGTGCAAAGTTTGCCGTTCCCGTCAATTTGGGCTGTTACTGATGATGCGCAAGCGATTGCGCGCAAGGTATCGCAGCCAACGCTTAAAACCGCCCGCGCTGGCAATTTAAGCCACGCAATCACAATAGAGAAGCATATGCACACAAAGAAAGGCTTTGAAATGTTTATGTGCATTTTGCCCGATCGTGTGGAGCGCGACGAATATCTTAGACTTTTAGACGTCGCCAAGTCGCTTGGCGGCTGGTACTCTAAGCCATGGGGCAAAACGCCTGGCGGCTTTGCATTTAAGGAATTAGAAAGCGCTGAAAGCTTTTGCATTGGTCAACAGCAAGGACAATCACCCGTGCAAACAGCAGCGCCAAAACAACTTGGCGCAAAGTTTGCAGCAATGGCCGATCAACTGCAAACGGCAATTGACGACAAACTGCGCGACCGCCTGACAAATACACCAAAACGGCAACGGCAAGCTTGCCAAGCGCGTTTGGAAGGGTTGCACTTAGAGCGAGCTCAAAAGGCAATGCGCGCGCTGGCAAGCTTACATGACGCGGGAACAGTCCCCGAAGCTTTGCGCAATGTGCAAACTAAGGCGGAGATTTTAGAGCTGTCTCGATCAGTAATTGAGAGAACCGGCGCTTATTATGACGCTGGCAGAGATACGGGAAAGCCAAGGCACGAAAGCCCCGAAGCGTTAGCAGTTTGGGAACTAATCGGCGGATCAAATCCGCTACATGCAAAGGCGGAAAGTTTAAGAACACGAATTGAGCAATTGCAGTTTGCAGATATTCCGAGCTACTTTCCAACGCCGCGCTCAATCATTGAGCAGATGATCGAATTTGCGCAAATCCCGCCCGGTGTTGATTGCACAATTCTTGAGCCAAGCGCGGGACATGGCGCAATAATTGATGCGCTGGCAGAATTGCGACCGATGGCAAGCGTTTTTGCGTGTGAAGTTTGGGGGACTTTGCGCGATATTTTAAAAGACAAGGGCGCAAATCTTGTCGGTCACGATTTCGAAGGGTACGAACCAGAACGGCAATTTGACTTTGCGCTTATGAACCCGCCTTTTGAGAGAGGGCAAGACGCGGCGCATGTCATGCGAGCGTTTGAGATGCTTAAGCCTGGCGGGCGGCTTGTGTCCGTCATGTCGCCTGGCCCATTCTTTAGATCAGACCGCAAGTCTCAAGAATTTAGAGACTGGTTTAGCGCGCAAGGCGGCGACCGCCACGATCTGCCCAAAGGATCGTTCAAGCAAGCTGGAACGTCCGTTGATACGGTCTTAGTGGTTATTGAAAAGACAAAAGACTAGAAACAATTGCAGCACAGACCGGCGCCAATGCGCGCGCCGGTTCATGGTGCAATCGTGCCCAGCCAATAATGGCAACCAACAGAAAGGAATTAAAACCTATGAATATGCAATCAACCCTTATCGCCGCCGCAAGCACCGCAAGCAATCGCAGACCGTCCAGAATTGACGCGCGCGGTCGATATTGTGGCCAATGTTATCGAAAGCAACACAATACCAATTTTGCAGAATTGCCGTTTGCAAGCCGATGGTCAAAAGCTTTTGATCACCGCGACCGACCTTGATTTAGAGATCACGGTGCAATTGCCAGCCGCCGCCGATTCCCGCTTTGACGTGACAATTCCGGCTAAATCGCTTTCCAATTTCTTGAAAAAAGCGACCAAATCAAACTACGTCACGCTTGCCCATGACATTGATGCGACCGATCCAAAAGATAAAGGGCGTGTTAAATTAGACTTTGAAAAGGTCAATTACACGGTGGACGCGCTTCCGTCATCGGACTTTCCGAGCCTGTCAACGGTCGAATTTTCGCATGTGTTCTCAATTGCCGGTCAAACGCTGGTTGATGCGATTACGAGCGTAAAGGGCGCAATCTCACAAGAGGAAACGCGCTACTATCTAAACGGAATTTTCATGCACGATTACGAAGGGCAATTTGTTATGGTGGCAACAGATGGACACCGCCTTTACCGCCGCGTTTTGGACTATGCCAGAGGGCGCGCAAGCAATGCCGGAGGTGATAGTGCCAAAAAAGACAATCGCCATTCTGCACAAGCTTTTAAAGGGCAAAAAAACGCCTGACGTTGTGGCGGTTCAATTGCGCGATACGCGCGTTTGTTTTGATTTTGAACTGGACGGCTTGGCAGTCACAATCATGTCGAAACTAATTGATGGCACGTTTCCCGATTATAACCGCGTGATCCCAAAATGTAACGATAAGATCGCAGATTTTGACGTTGCCACATTCGGGGAAGCATTGCGCGCCGTTTCGCTTGTGGCCTCACAAAAGGGTCGCGCGGTCAAATTAGAACTCGCAAACAATGCAGCACAATTGACCGTTTCAAATCCTGACGCCGGCACTGCCAATGCGACAATCGAGTGTTGCTACAATTCGCCGGAATTTACTATCGGGTTCAATTCTCAATACATGGCGGAATTGATTGCCGTTGCTTGCCCTGATGGCGGCGTACTTACAGCGGCGTTTGATGATGCCAGATCGCCAACGGTGTTCACAGGCTCAATAGAGGGCTGGACAGGCGTTCTAATGCCGATGCGCGTGTAGCATGACACGGCGCGGGTTTATCGCAGCGATGGCCGCTTGTTTGATTGTTACGGAAGGGGAAGCGGCAAAATTGCCGCCTCCCTGACTGCCAAGCAAAAGGCAATTCACGGGCAATAATTACAATTCAATCACACGAAAGGACAATTTTATGAACGAGCAAACTACACCTTCAGGACTACCAAATTCAGACGGTCTTTACCGCGTTTCGCTGACTTATACGGCTTTCGCCGATGCCGAATTTGGATTGCCAGAGGGCAAGACTTGGCACGATGTTGAAAGCTACGGCGTCAAATGGAGCACAATTTACATAACATTTAAGGATGGCACACAGCACGAAGATACTCTTTATTTTGATATTGCAGTCGATAATCTGGACACGAAGCGACCGACTTCAATCTCAATCGAACAGATTGATGACAATTATGATGTTGTCGCCGTTCTAAGCGAGCAGGGGTGATCCATGAATATCAGCCCTGAATGTTTTAAGGTTTTTGAAGTCAATTGCAGCGATGGGAAGTCACCCGAATTTTACCTAGACGACACGTCTAAAAATTCAAAACAAAGGCTTTGGTGGCTTATCTATGACGTAGATAAGGATCAATGGCGGTCTAATCTAAGCAGATACGACGAAATGGACGGCGATTGCTTTCACGTTTCACCTGAATTGCCGCAAAAGATAACCCAAGCGTTGCGCCGATGCGCAATGTCAAACTTGAAGATTGGAGCACAAAAATGAACGCAATGAATTACGAACAGATGAAAGAATTTATCATCTCTATGGCAGACATGATTACACCAGAAGAAGAATTTAACGACCCAGAGCAACCCGAATTGCGCAAGCGGTACACTTGCGCGGACGAGATGATGCACGAAATGAGCGATGACCGCCTGATAGACGAATATCTGACTTTTATGGCTATGGTAAAGGACGCGCGAGCAATTCGTGACGGCTTGGCAACGGCTGATTCTGCACACGCAGAGCCAATTGCCGATCAAGAGCAGCCAGAAAAATTCGGCGATTATCATATGTCTCACTGATGGCCAAGCGGATATTATTGACGCAATCAATTGGCCGAAGGGCTTGGACATTTACCTTGCAGATTATGATTGCGAGGGAAGCGACAACGATTTGGTCAACGTATCTAACATTGGTGGCGGTCGATGCGCGTTGCATAAGTACATGGATAACACGCCGGAACTAGACGCATTTAAAGGCGAAATCGTAGCTCAAGCTATTGAGATGTGGGGGCGCAATAATGACTGATAAATCACAATCATTTATCAAGTGCAATCATTGCGGCTGGCATGGCAACAAGACTAACTTACGGCAATGCACTGACTCAATTGATGGAGAACTAACCAATGCTTGCCCCAATTGCAGGACTGACAATTATCTCATGGACTGCGATCCGGCGTGGAACGATATTGTCAGCGATTCACAAACACCAAATGCGCGATCAATAATTGAAGAGCTTGTCACGCAGATCGAACAAATGAGAGATAGCTTTGATGATGAAGACGGGGAGATCCAAGCCTCTTTAGACAACGCCGAAAAGTATCTGAACGCAACAAACGAATGAACCCGCGCAATAATGCGCACCAACACAAGGAGAAAATTTATGGACGTTTCAATTCTAAGGTTGGCCGAAAGTCGCAAAATTGGCTACCGGCGCTGGTCAGTAGGACAATCCAATGCTGTCACAATTGGTGTTGGTGTTGCGGGTTTTATCACCCTTAAAGGGCCGACAAAATGCAAGGCTGGCGAGACCTTGTTTGGCTGGCTCTTAGGCCACCCAGAGACGCTGCGAAACAGGAAAGCAAACAAGCATTTAATCCGGCAATCTTGGCTTTGCCGTAAGCTTTTAGATCATTCAACTATGAACAACCAGTAAGGAGAAAATTTATGGACACAGAACTAAGCAACAATCGCCGTGCAGAGATCGCAGATGATATGGTCATCACATATTCAAACCAACATGGGTGCCACGATGGACGAGAAACTGTCATGTCGGACATAATCAGTGACTTTATGCACCTTGCCAGCGCGGCAGGATTAAACTGGCAAGAAATCATCGACCGCGCGACAAACCATTACAATGCAGAAGTGCATGAGCTTGGCGCCGCGACAAGCATAGGCGATTAAAAATTAAACTAAAGGAGAGCCCAAAATGGTTACGAGATACAAATATCACAGGATGACAGCAGCAAGCTTTTCAGACGCGCTGGACAGCCTTGGCCTTTCAGCAGGTCAATTCTCACGCCTATGCGGCGCGCGCCACGAGCGCGTCATTAAATGGCTTGACGGGCTGGAGGACATACCACCGCACATTCCCGTTATGCTTGCCCTTCTTAAACTGCCTGGAGCGACAGCGCTTGCAAAGAAAACTGCCGATGACTCAATAATTCCGGAGACATATTTATGAGCACAATTCCAATCGGTCAAAATGCCAATGGCACACAAGTCGAATTGCGCTTTGATAAATCCAATCGCCACGGGCTGATTACGGGCGCAACAGGCACCGGCAAAACGGTCTCACTGCAATTGCTCATGGAAGGGTTTTCGCGCGCGGGCGTTCCAGTTTTCGCCGCTGACGTTAAAGGCGACCTTTCCGGTATTGCAGCCTTTGGCAGCCTGCTTGGCAAAGCAGCCGACCGCGGGCGTAAGATGACGGGCGACTTCATTGCTGATCGCTTTCCCGTGACGTTTTGGGATTTATTCGGGGAGCACGGCCACCCGATCAAAACAAGCTTGCAAGGTATCGGGCCGGAACTGACTTCGCAGATGTTGCGCCTGAATGAAACACAGGCAGGGGCAATTGCCATTGCGTTTAAAAAAGCCGTGGACGAGCAGGCGTGGATGTTGACGCTGGACGATCTGCGATGGACGCTGAACGAGATGATCGAGGAACGTGCCGACACTTGCGAGCGGTACGGCAATGTCACAGCGTCATCAATCAACACAGCGCAAAGGCAATTGATCGCGCTGGAATCTCAAGGCGGTGACAAGCTTTTTGGCGAGCCACCCTTTTCTGTCCTTGACCTAATCCGCTTGGACGAGACGGGACGCGGATTTATCAATCTGCTTCACGCCGATCAATTGATGGAAGCGCCGAAGCTTTACGCAACATTCCTGCTTTGGCTCTTGACCGAATTATTCCGTCACCTGCCCGAAGTCGGCGACATTGATAAGCCAAAGCTTGTGTTCTTTTTTGACGAAGCGCACCTGCTCTTTTCCGATGCCCCAAAGCAATTGCTTGAGCGCATCGAGCGGCTTGTTCGCCTTGTTCGGTCAAAGGGCGTAGGCGTTTACTTCGTGACACAATCGCCAAAGGACGTGCCAGACGTGGTTTTATCGCAGCTTGGCAATCGCATACAGCACGCCTTGCGCGCATACACGCCAAAGGATCAGCGCATGGTCAAAGCCGCGGCACAAGCGTTCCGGCCAAACAAGGGCGTTGACGTTAAAAGCATAATTACCGAAATGGGCGTTGGCGAAGCGCTGGTGTCCTGCATGGACGATGCCGGCATACCGCTTCCAGTCGAGCGCGTGCAGATATTCCCGCCATCAGCGCACATAGGCCCGATCTCTGTAGACGAGCGCCGGTCAATTATAGAAACGTCCTGTTTCGCCCACAGCAGGGCGGAGACGAGCGTTCACGTCCAAGGCCACCAGTATATGCGAAGAATGAAGATCGCAGCAGGGATTGATGTAGGGCTTGATGTCGGCCCATCTGATTACACACCAGGCGATCTGGCCGACAAACACGCCGTTTCATACGCGCAATTGAGTGCATTAAATGGCCTAGATGACGCGGTGCCAGTTGCCAACAGACTGACGGCAAAGCACTTCCTTTATGGCTGGATAGTTTGCAGCGTGTTAATAATCGCTACCAGATATGTGGTGTAAAATTAAGACTATCCAAAGCGGCGTGTGATCACGCCGTTCTGACTTGGCAGGAATGACCACCTGCTTCTAAACGATCTGGCTGTTATCATATCAAGGTCGAGCGCAACAATATCTAAGCCAGCGCGCACGGCTTCAATGGCTGACGGCTTTATCATTCGATGACCGTCAATAATTGCTGAAAACCGGTCATAGACAATCACGGACTCAAGAAGCGCGTACAGATCCGTTCCATTCATCATTGCGCGCCAAACTTTTGTCTTAGCCATGCAGTCAAATTTATGATCGGCCACATTTCGTCCGCCAAAACCACCTGATCGAACGGCTGACCAGTCCACAGATCGCATAGGTGAAACATGCGAACCCTCGGCGGCAGATCGAAACTTTTCTCCCGCCGCAGACCTTGCCATTTCAGCACCGGCAATATCTTCTGGCCCAGCAAGCCTGCGGGTTTCACGCAAAAACTCAAACGGGCCAGAATTGATGTTAATATCAACCGTTGATTTTTGATCTCGCGGTTTGATGTTCAAAAGAATACCGTCTCGCCCAGGCATAATTGCGGGCATAGCGAGAGCTTTATTTGGCTGCGCCCAGCCAGATAATCCATAGACCATGTTCATCTGCGCATAGAACTTACCACGCCGCGCTTCGTGCTCGCGTGACCGCATGTAATGGCCCTGTAGAGGAACGACTATCGGCATAGCTGCCTCGCTTTTCTGCGCTCAATCTTAACTGGCTTGCTGCTTGGTTTAAAAGCTGAATTAGCAGCAATTAAAGAATCTTTGATGCCCTCATTGTCGCCAACTATGTCAGCCTGCCAATAATCTCGCATTGCCCGCCAAGCGGCTATTTCTGCAAGCTCTGGCGTATCGAAAAAAGCAGGCTTCCCATTTTTATTGACGCACTTCCACTGCCCCATGCGAACGGTTTTAAAATGTGCAGTAAAGGCAAGTGTAGAAACCCGCTCAACTTTAACTTCAATAGAATTCATTTGCCGTCTCCGTAACCCTGTCAATGTGTCTCTCAACCGCTCTTGTGACGGCTTGAGATGAAACTCTTTTGAAAAATTGAGCGACAGCCGCAGGCTCTTTATCAAGAGCGCGCCAAAGCTCATACATGCAGTGATCTCGCGCTATCAGCGTCAATGTTGATCGCCGGTAAAGCATAACATCTTCGGGCTTGAACCCATAAAGAGCCGCCGTTTCAGAAACAATGTCATGCAGTCTCACCATAGGGCTTTACCCTCGGCGTAGGCATTGTTTATATAGGCATCGTCATCAACTGGATTGCTAATTGTCGTAGATTTGTCGCTGTTTTGTCCTGCATCTGTCCAAGGTTCGTTGCCTTTGGTAAATGTGTGCTGGAACCCTCTAATTGGCTTTCCAGTCCACCACATATACGGTCTCGACAACCCAAGAACGCCCGATTTTATTAGCCAAGTCGAATTGCGAGCCCACTCTTTTTTGACCTGATCGTAAGCTCGCTTTTGATCTTCGACCTCGACCATCGCGTCAATGCAAACCTTGCTGTAAATCTTATAGTCAACGACCACGCGACCGATGGCCTCTGCGGGGCCATCCTCTTCAGACGCAACAAAAACGCCGTGGTCGCTGGCAGCCTTAAAGAAATTCATAAGAATTTTGCGCTCGGTCGGCTTTGGTGAGAACCCGTACTTTTCCTGCTCGCGCTTCAAGCGCTCCTTTTCTTCGACTGAAAGAACAACGCAGGACGTGATGTCGCGCGATGCTTTTTCATCATAACCCACAACGACAGAGCCAAGGCTAAAATGCAATTTTACGCCGTCTTCATCGTCCTTCTGCTTTACAAGCGTAGCCGTTTTGACCTTTGTGTCGGGATCTGAAACGACCTGAATAACCTGATCGACGTTTGCATAAACGGACGTATGACCGCGGAGCTTCTTACCCTCGGCGTTCATGTGATGAACTAGCTGTACGTGCGCGCCAGTGCGCTCGGAAATGGTGGCAATGTTTTGCAGCACCATGCCCATATCTTTACCGCTGTTCTCGTCAGCGCCCGCCGTAGCGGTCGCCAGCGTATCAATAACGACAAGACGCAATGGGTCACTCATAGTAAGCGCCCAAGCATTTATCTCTTGGATCAGCTTTTCGGTATCGCCCTCTTTTGAAAACAAATCGACCTTGTGAGGCAGCAGAACAAACGGGATGTCATCATCGACCGATACGCCAAACTGCTTGCGGTACGCTTTCAGGCGCTTCTTTAAGCCTCTGCCGCCCTCACCGGCTTGATAAATTACGCCGCCTTTTTTCGCAGGGTATTGAAAGAAATCAACGCCGCGCGCAACGCACATAGCTAAGTGAATACTTAGAAACGATTTACCAGAACCAGAGGGTCCGCCAACAACAGAGCGATCGCCTTCAGTCAGCCATCCGTCGATAAGATATTCAGGCTCGTCTCCTGACTTCTCAAGGTCTCGCCAAGAGATAGCCGAGTACAATGACTTCGGAGGGGTTATCTGCCAATGCGGAGCGGTCTCGACCAGCTTGGAAAACTTTTCTGCCGTTCCACCGGCCGATGCCTTCCAATCAGAAACATCGGCCTTTGCCGGCATGTCAGGCCAGTGCAGGGCAAGATCAATTATACGAACGGACTTTGCTTTTTTCTTAAGCCGCGCGCCCAGCGTCATCATGCGCAGCCGGCCAGTGTCGTCATTGTCACCGCAAAGAATAACGTCAACACCAGACAAGTCGTCGTCGTATTTATCTTCCCAAAACTTTGCACCACCAATGTTTGTAGTGGCCGTTATGCCCCACGAGCGTAGGGTTTCGACATCTTTCTCGCCCTCTACGACCAAAACCGGTGCGCCGGATACCTTGGCTTTTACGATCTCGTCTAGGCGGTAAAGCCAGCGTGTCGCTTTTGGAAATTCCTTCGTTTCGACGTACTTTCCGTCTTCTTTCCAGCGGAACCACGCACCCTCGTTGTTCTTACCGTACTTGCCCTCTTCAAGAGCCCATATCCACGTCCCGTTCGGTCCAGGGCGACGTTGCATGTAGCGACGTGGAGCTTCCTTGGGAAACTTGACAACCTGTATTGCAAGGTTGCCCTTGTCATCGCGGTAATCAAAAACAGCAATTGGTTTTGGGTCAAAGAAAGACGGGATGCCTTCAAACTTTGGCAATTCGCGTGCAGCATAGGAAGCCGACTGTTTCTCAAGAAAGCCTTGATCCCTTAGCCAAGCAACAGCTGCAGCCTTATCAAATCCCATGTAGGCTTTGAGCAGGTCGATAACGCCGCCGCCAGAACCGTCTTCGTGGTCTGAATAAACACCCTTCACAAGGTCAACACAAAGCGACCCATTATTGCCGTATCGGATTTGCGTTTTAGTAGACAGCTTCTTATTAGGCTCACCGTGAGAACGCGGCAAAACCAATTCTGAAACAGGCCCCATAAGCGCTGCAAAGTCGGCTGAATCGCTCAATATCAGCCCTCAATCGCCAGTAGTTCACGCGGAAAAGGCGGACGCTGCCCGTTTGGCCAAGTCATTTCGCCTGTCATGCGATCTCTGACCGGCGGGAACTCCCCCTTTGTATATGGGCGCCAAGCTATAGGACACTCTGCGGTGTTAAAGCCGCACCAGCGCCCTTCAAATCCGCGATCGGGGGCTATCCAATACGAAAGGATGGACTTCTCACACTTGGAAGCCATCCAAACATATTGCCTATCTTCGATCTTGCGCGTCCTTTGAATGCCGTTTTTATCGGTGTACTCTTCCGTTGTGAAGCCGCCACGCGGCGCAGTCGAAAGATCAGTTGACCATTGCGTCATAGGCTTGCTCCCTGCTGATTGTAGTTGTTGTCAACTGTGTTACGAACGTAGTTTCGGCGAGCAGCCACTCGCGCCTTGTTGGCGCGGGCATACTCTAATTGCCGAGCTTGTTTTCTTTGCGCGAAGCCAGCCAAGGGGTGATCATGCGCACCAATAGAATTTAAATGACACCCGATCGCATACTGAACACTGGTGTGATCACGGTTGCCAAAAATGCGAGCGACCTCACTGAGGGTTTTACTGTTTTTCGACCATACAAAGTGCATGCAATCGCGTCGCGCCTTGACGACGACATCGGTTCTGCAATCACGCAATATGTCCCGCATTTTGACACCGTAAGAGGCGGCAATAGGCTCAAGTTCTGCCAATATCTTTTGACGCGGGGTTTGCA
>JAXHNY010000023.1:0-7488 GCA_034519905.1 Ahrensia sp. | reverse complement strand
AGTTACGTACAATGGACAATGGCGCAATTCAAAGATTGCCGACTACAGCTTTCGACGATTGAGCACTCGGCTACCATTCCTAAAGCGTTACTCAAACGCCAAGGCGAACGATCTATTTCAAATCACGGCGGGCTTTGTCCACAGCCAAGTTCTGTTCACATGCGTTGAATTGGGACTTTTTGAACTGCTGCATCAAACATCGCACTCAACAAATGAAATTGCGGCGTATCTCAACATGAGCGCCGATAGCGCGCGGCGGCTGCTACAGGCAGCTGAAGGCCTGAACCTAATTTGCAAAACAAAAGACGGTGATTGGCAGCTTGCTGACCATGGCGTTGTGCTTGCAACGGATCATGGAATTAAAGCCATGGTGCAGCACCATGCGCTTGTGTACCGCGATTTAGCGGATCCCATTAAACTGCTGCGCGATCCGCCGGCGCAGACTGAAACGTCAAAATTTTGGGCTTATGTCGGCGAAACGCCGGGCGACAAAATTAAGTCCGCCGATGCGGTTTCCTATTCTGAACTAATGCGCGTCAGTCAAGATATGGTGACGCAGGAAGTGCTCGATGCCTATGATATGAACGGTCACCAAAGCCTGCTTGATATTGGCGGTGGAAATGGTGCTTTTATTGAGGCCGCTGGCGCACGTGCGAACAAACTGCAACTGGCACTGTTTGACCTTCCACCGGTCGCTGAAAATGCAAAAGCGCGATTAGCATTCACCAAGCTTGGAAACCGGACAACCGTTTACGGTGGTAGCTTCTTTGACGATCCTATTCCCTCCTGCGCAGACTGTTACAGCCTGATCCGCGTTCTTTACGACCACAATGATGCAAATGCAGTGCGTCTGTTGACCAATATTCGCAAATCAATGAAGCCTGGAAACACGCTCATCATCGGTGAGCCGATGGCCGGACCAACGCGCGGCGCAGGCTTAGTTGCCGCCTATTTCGGATTTTATCTGCTCGCCATGCGTTCTGGCCGATGCCGCAGTGCTGACGAGATTTCAGATCTTTTAAGACAGGCCGGATTTACCCGCATTGCAACACGTCCGACCAATATGCCTGTCGTCGCAGGTCTGGTGACAGCACAATTGTGATGGGTTTACACAAAGTAGTGTAAATATAAGTTGACACTATTTTTTGTCACCTTAAGATGACAGTTAAGGAGAGAGTCTTACCCGGAAGGGCAAGACCTAACAGCAATATGCAAACAACAGCCGTGGTACTTGATAGGCCTAATTCGATCGATCTTCGCGATGTAAAACTTACATCACGCGGCGAGTTCGATGCGGTCATCGATATTCACTGGACAGGCATTTCCACCGGCACTGAAAAACTTCTTTATGATGGGCGCATGCCGACATTTCCAGGCATGGGTTATCCCCTGGTTCCTGGCTATGAGGCCGTTGGCCGCGTTGTCGAAGCGCCAGCAAATTCAAATGTTTCCGTCAACGAATTGGTCTTCGTTCCCGGAGCGCGTTGCTATGATGGCGTAAGCGCTCTTTTTGGCGCCAGCGCCTCGCGGTTGATCGTCGATACCTCGCGGATTTATCCAGTGTCCGATACACTTGGCCGAGATGCTGTGCTGTTGTCATTGGCTGCTACTGCGTACCATGCCTTGATGCGCTCTAACGCAAACTTACCCGACTTAATCATCGGCCACGGCGTACTAGGCCGCTTGATTGCGCGGATGACGATCGCTTTGGGCGGCTACGCGCCAACCGTTTGGGAAACCAACAGTGAACGCCGTACAGGCGCCGATGATTACGAAGTCATCAATGGCGCCAAAGATACGCGCAAAGATTACGCGTGTATTTTAGACGCAAGCGGCGATCCAGCGATTCTCGATATCGCCGTCTCGCACATGGCGCGCGGCGGCGAAATTATTCTGGCAGGATTTTACAACCAGCCGCTGTTATTGACGTTTCCGCCCGCTTTTATGCGCGAAGCGCAAATTAAAATCGCAGCAGAATTTACACCTGAAGACATTCACGCCGTTATCGAGCTTATCGCTGACGGTGTTCTCAGTCTCGACGGTCTAATAACCCACAGCACAGACACATCAAACGTAAAGCGGTCATATGAAACCGCGTTTGGCGATCCGTCTTGCTTAAAAATGATACTCGAATGGAGGAATGAGTTATGATGGATGGCGCCACAAGGCCCGAAGGCTTATCTGCAGCAGAAGCAATTTACGAGCAACTGCGCGAAGAAGCCGGTCAAGAACTCGATCCCGTTCACACAGGCGAAGTCAAAAAAGAAACGCAGATTATTGCGATCTACGGTAAAGGCGGCATTGGTAAATCCTTTACGCTTGCCAACCTTTCCTACATGTTGGCACAGACCGGCAAAAAGGTTCTTCTGATCGGCTGCGACCCAAAATCCGACACAACGTCGCTGCTATTTGGCGGCAAAGCTTGCCCGACTATAATCGCGACATCGGCGGCGAAGAAAGAAGCTGGCGAAGAAGTCAAAATCGGCGACGTGTGTTTTAAGCGCGATGGTGTTTATGCCATGGAGCTTGGCGGTCCAGCAGTGGGTCGTGGTTGCGGCGGACGCGGCATCATCCACGGGTTTGAAACCCTTGAAAAACTCGGCTTCCATGAATGGGATTTCGACTACGTTCTGCTCGACTTCCTTGGCGATGTCGTTTGTGGCGGCTTTGGTTTGCCGATTGCGCGCGATATGTGCCAAAAAGTTGTCGTTGTTGGCTCAAATGACCTTCAGTCACTTTATGTTGCCAACAATGTGTGTTCAGCCGTTGAATATTTCCGCAAACTTGGTGGCAATGTTGGTATTGCTGGCCTCGTCGTCAACAAAGATGACGGCACCGGCGAAGCGGCGCGTTTTGCTAAAGCTGTTGGCATCCCTATCCTCGCCGCTATTCCACAAGACGAAGAAATTCGCCGTAAAAGCGCGAACTATCAGATCATTGGCTACCCAGAGAACCGTTGGGGTCCATTGTTCCAAGAGCTTGCGGACAATCTTTGCTCTGCACCACCCGTTCAGCCTAATCCGCTTGATCAAGATGCGCTTCTCGCCATTTTTGATACGGAGCAAGCGGGCAGCGAATGGGTGCTAGAGTCAGCGACCGAACAAGACATGTGCGCCGCTGCTACCAGCAAAAAAGCATCACTCGAAGTCGTGTATGACGAAGTGTGATTGCTGCGATGACCCTCAACGAAAACAGTAAACCTGATGCAGTCAACGAGGATATCCTTGTTGAAAATGCCGCTCCCGCGCAAGACGCAAACGGTATCGTTGATGGTTTGGGTTGCCATGGCGGCGCTGAAAAAATGATCGCTGCGGCCAAAGCTGCCGGTAAAAAAGAGCTGCTTGAGGGCTTTGAAAAAGACTATCCCAAAGGGCCGCACGAGCAACCGCAATCCATGTGCCCTGCATTTGGGTCGTTGCGTGTTGGCCTGCGCATGCGCCGCGTCGCCACGATTTTATCGGGCTCAGCGTGCTGCGTCTATGGTCTCACATTCACATCGCATTTCTATGGTGCACGCCGCAGCGTTGGCTATGTGCCATTTAACTCAGAATCGCTTGTCACCGGCAAACTTTACGAAGACATCCGCGATGCTGTCCATGAAATGGCAAAGCCTGAAGACTATGACGCAATCATTGTCACCAATCTTTGCGTTCCCACCGCATCGGGCGTACCGCTGCAAGGCCTACCATCCGAAATCGATGGTGTTCGTATCGTCGGCATCGATGTACCAGGCTTTGGCGTTCCCACCCATGCCGAGGCAAAAGACGTTCTTTGCGCCGCGATGCTTAAATACGCCCGCACTGAAATCGAGGCAGGTCCCGTTCAAGCACCGCGCGACGGGGTGAAAGACAAGCCGACGATTACCATGGTTGGTGAGATGTTCCCTGTCGATCCGATTATGATCGGCCAGATGCTCAGCCCTATGGGTTTAGAGGCCGGGCCCGTTGTGCCTGTGCGCGAATGGCGCGAGCTTTATTCTGCGCTCGATTGCGCGGCTGTTGCCGCAATCCACCCATTTTACACGGCGAGCTTCCGGGAGTTTCAGGCCGCTGGCCGCGATGTCATCGGTTCTGCACCCGTGGGTGTTGATGGTACCGACGCTTGGATTAAAGCGATCGGCGCAAGCTGCAATGTCGATCCAGCAAAAATTGACGCGACACGCAACGCTATGATGGGCGCTATCCGCCAAGGTCTCAAAGACAACCCTATCAAAGGCCGCATCACGCTGTCTGGCTACGAAGGTTCAGAGCTCTTAGTTGGCCGCCTGCTTGTCGAAGCCGGTGCAGATCTGCGCTATGTCGGCACCGCCTGCCCTAAAACACCTTATTCTGCTGACGATGCCGAATGGCTGCGCTCAAAAGGCGTGTTTGTGCAATATCGGGCATCGTTTGAGCAAGACATGGCAGCGTTCTACGAATTCCAGCCAGATCTTGCGATTGGCACGACGCCCGTGGTGCAAAAAGCAAAAGAAGCTTCCACGCCTGCACTCTATTTCACAAACCTCATTTCCGCGCGTCCTCTCATGGGGCCAGCAGGTGCAGGTTCCCTTGCACCGATCATCAATAGTGCGATTGCCAACAAGCCGCGTTTTGACCGCATGACGTCATTCTTTGAAGGCATTGGCAAAGGCGATACGGCTGGCGTTTGGCAAAAAACGCCAGAGGACAAATCGGCGTTCCGCAAGAAATACGCAGCGCGCACGCGCATGTCCAAAAACGATGTTGATACAGGGGAGGCAGTCGGCACATGACCCTTATCCTTGATCACGACCGCGCCGGTGGCTACTGGGGCTCAGTCTATGTTTTCACTGCCATAAAAGGCCTTCAAGTCATCATCGATGGCCCCGTTGGATGCGAAAATCTGCCTGTCACGTCAGTTCTTCACTATACGGACGGTCTGCCACCACACGAACTTCCCGTTGTCGTAACGGGACTATCGGAAGAAGAGCTAGGCCGCCTTGGCACCGAGCAGGCAATGAAAAATGCCCGCGCAGCACTTGAGGCAGACCTTCCAGCCGTTGTTGTAACCGGTTCAATCGCAGAAATGATTGGCGGCGGGGTCACTCCTGAAGGCCAAAACATTCAACGCTTTTTGCCGCGCACGATCGACGAAGATCAGTGGCAGTCTGCAGACCGCGCGATGAAATGGCTTTGGACTGAATACGGTCCGAAAAAAGGCGCACGCGCCGCCAAAGCCCTTAAAGAAGGCGAAAAGCCCAAGGTCAATATCATCGGCCCGATCTATGGCACGTTTAACATGCCGTCTGATTTGGCAGAAATCACTCGCCTGATCGAAGGCATCGGCGCGCAAGTGAACATGACGTTCCCGCTCGGCTCTCACTTGGCTGACGTGACCAAGCTGCAAGATGCGCAAGCCAATGTTTGCCTATACCGTGAATTTGGCCGCTTGCTTTGCGAAGATCTCGACCGACCCTATTTGCAAGCACCGATTGGTATTCATTCAACCACAGCATTTTTGCGCAAACTTGGTGAAATTTTAGGCCTCGATCCTGAGCCGTTCATCGAACAGGAAAAGCACACAACGCTTAAACCCATGTGGGATCTATGGCGTTCAGTGACGCAGGACTTTTTTGCAACCGCCAGCTTTGCGGTCGTTGCCTCTGAGACCTACGAACGCGGTATTCGTTATTTTCTGGAAGAAGAAATGGGCATGCCGTGCACTTTTTCAGTCCAACGAAATGCAGGCAAAAAAACAGATAACGCCAACGTTAAACAGATGATCAAGGACAATCCACCGCTGATCATGTTTGGCTCTCTACAATGAGCGCCTTTACATGGCCGAAACTGGCAGCAAGGCGATTTATGTCCAAGTGTCGTTTCCAGGGGCGATCATTCGCCGCCATACGGGCACGCCGATCATGGGCTTTTCAGGTGCCAGCTGGATGATACAGGAAGTGTGTAACGCACTTTTCGATGCGCTGTTTAACATCATTCCGTTGTCGACCCATATGGATGCCGTTGAAGCAACACCAGCGCGCAACCGCACCCTGCAATGGTTACCGTCTGCACAAGCTGATCTCGATGATCTGATTGCGAAAGAACCCGTTTTAGTACGCATTTCTGCCGCCAAACGCCTGCGCGATGAAGCCGTCAGAATTGCCGTTAGCCAAAAAGCCGAAGCCGTTGAACCACATCATGTGGCCTCTGCCAAAGCAAACTTGAACCAAGCCGCGTGAAGCGGAAAATTTTACAGGCCATACCGCCTGAAACGAAGGAGACTAAAATGAACAAATTTAAAGGCAGTCATGCTGACACAGCTGACCGGATCGAATTTCGATTTTTGGTCGTAGTCGCATTTACGATTTGCGTTTTCGCCGTTGGTATAAGCCGCATCTTTGGTGCCGGTGGTCCTGCAACAGAGAGCATTTTTGCTGAGGCAAAATCGGCTGCATTTGCAGCGGTTGGTTACGCGTTTCACCTGTAATCGGTGCGACGTTTTTGAAATTTGCCGCCCTCAAAAGCGGCAATAGCCGAAGTGATCCTATGGATGGCGGAGGCAACTGTGCTGTAGCGGTTCTGCAGCGTTAGTAACTATGAGGAGGATTAGTATGTCTAGTCCAACTACCGTTTCGTTGTCAGGAATGACTGAAGGCGAAGCACAAGAATTCCACAAGTTCTACATTCAAGGGATGGTGATCTTTACGGCTATTGCAGTCGCAGCACACTTCCTCGTCTGGATGTGGCGCCCGTGGATTCCTGGCCCTAATGGCTATGCCTCACTTGAAGGCATCAACCAAACAGTATCGGCGATTTTGCCGATTCTAGCTTAAGGAGAAGCACCATGTGGAGAGTCTGGATGATTTTCGACCCGCGTAAAACGCTCGTCGTACAAGGTGTTTTTCTGTTCGCACTCGCAGTGATGATTCACTTCGTATTGTTGAGCACAACACGCTTCAACTGGTTGTTGGGTGCAGGCGTTAACTAACGTCTAACCCTCAATCATGGGATCATTTGATCTTATGTTGAGTGGCAATATTGGCGACGGCCGGCTGGTAACATTCCGGCCGTCCCAAAACTTTTTTTACTAGCTTCGGGGCTGCAACCAGACCTCGACATCGGAGGATACTATGGCATTGCTAAGCTTTGAACGAAAATATCGCGTTCGCGGCGGCACCTTGATCGGCGGCGACCTTTTCGACTTTTGGCTCGGACCGTTTTATGTGGGTTTCTTTGGGGTCACGACTGCATTCTTTGCAGGCCTTGGCACAATACTCATGATCTATGGCGCTGCACTCGGACCAACTTGGAATCTTTGGCAGATCTCCATTAACCCGCCGTCTATCGAGTATGGCCTCGGTCTGGCCCCCCTTGCAGAGGGCGGCTTGTGGCAAATCATCACGATCTGTGCAATTGGCGCATTTATTTCTTGGGCCTTGCGCGAGGTGGAAATCTGCCGCAAACTTGGCATCGGCTATCATGTGCCGTTTGCCTTTGGTGTTGCGATTTTCGCCTAAGCAATACGTAACTG
>JAXHNY010000038.1:0-13625 GCA_034519905.1 Ahrensia sp. | reverse complement strand
TATGCTTCGTTCAGTTACATGGCCACTCCATCTGATAGGGCTTCTGCAATCTGTTGGCGCTGTGCCGCCTTTTTGCGGCTTTCAATGTAGTCCGCCTCCGTCATGCCTACGTTGCGAAGTACAGAACGGAACTGACCGCGATCAAATGAACCGTTAAGTCCTTGAAAGGCCTCATCGCTTGCGATCAAATCTGATAAATTTTCTTCGGAAAGGCCGAGTTTCATCAATCGGGCTTGCTCGTCCAGCACTGCGCCTCCAGCGGCAAGCTGGCTCGCCACCTGATTCTCGATACCAAACAATCGGGCTTGCTCTGGCGTGATTCTTTGGCGAATGCGTTGTTGAATAACATTAAGCTGACGGTTGTAGGCGAGGAGGTATTCACTCGCTGATACCTTTGTGGCGCCTGCGGTAACAGTTGCACCACTTGCTCCAATACCACCAGTTTGGCCCGAAATTCCCCATACAGCAAAGCTTAGTACCAGCAAAAGCAGAAGAATTTTTGAGATCCATCCTTTGGACGCATTTCGCAACATACTCAGCATAACTACCTCGAAATAAAAAAATGATGGGACGCTTTTATGAATGCTTATCGTTTTAAGCAAGGGCGCAACTCTTTAAAGTCTTTAAAGCGTTGCACAATCGCGCTAGGGATGCGCAAAGTTGGCAAAAATTGGGATTAATTGATGACGCCTGGAATTAAACCTTTGATCGCTGGAAACTGGAAAATGAATGGCACCGGTGATCATTTGCCGGAACTACAGTCAATTGCACTTGGGTGCTGCTTCGTATTCACAATTGCTCGATAGCGCTATTTGCCTTTCCGCAACTTTGATAGAAAGAGCCAGTCGCGTGACTAGGGAAACACCTTTGCAGATCGGCGCTCAAGATTGTCATGCAAACCAGTCTGGTGCCCATACGGGCGATATTTCAGCTTTGATGTTGGTCGATGCGGGCGCATCTCTGGTTATTGTCGGTCATTCTGAACGCAGGAGCGATCATTCTGAAATTGACAGCTCTGTCCTTTCTAAGTCTGAAGCGGCATACAGTGCCAATTTAACGGCCATTGTTTGCGTGGGCGAGACGAAAGAACAGCGCGAAGGTGGTGTTGCCCTCGATGTGGTGGGCAAACAACTCGCTGGATCTATTTCATCTCAAGCGACAGCAGCGAACACTGTTATTGCCTATGAACCAGTTTGGGCTATCGGTACCGGATTGGTACCCTCGATCAATGACATCGAAGTCATGCACAAATTTATTCGGGACTCGCTAACATCGAGGTTTGCTGAAAATGGCGCAAAAATGCGTATCCTTTATGGTGGCTCTCTTAAACCATCAAACGCAGAAGAAATTCTGGCTATCCAAAACGTTGATGGCGGTCTAATTGGTGGTGCGAGCTTGAAGGCGGCTGATTTTGTCGCCATATGCGCATCAGTAAAGTCCCAATAAATTATCTATTTTTTCTTCGCTCTTGGCATAAGCGCGGATTACATGTAATCACGCGCCACAGCTCTAGTTAGGTTTATTCATGGAAAACGTCCTTATTGTCATTCATCTTTTGGTGGTTATCGCCTTGGTGGTCGTTGTGCTTCTTCAGCGGTCCGAAGGTGGTGGTTTAGGTATGGGCAATGCCGGAGGCGCCATGAGCGCGCGCGGACAAGCCGATACTTTAACACGCACCACCGGTATCTTGGCGGCCGTTTTCTTTGTTACGTCGATATCTTTGGGCGTGCTGGCGCGATACGGCGATAATCCAACAAGCATTCTGGATAGAATTGGCAACGGAAACGTTGAAACTCAAAACGGTGCGCCTGCGACCGGTGGTGGTATACTAGACCAATTGGGTGGTGCAGAGGCACCGACCACGTCGCCGACTGGTGTGCCTACACAGTAAACATTGACCATGCCGGTTTTTCCACCGGCATTTTGTTTAATTGCGCACTCAGCTGCGATTTTCCTTTGCTAAATTTAATGAAGCTGATTAGGCGTGAGTTCCCATGGCACGATATGTTTTTATTACCGGCGGCGTGGTTTCTTCCCTTGGAAAAGGCATTGCATCTGCGGCACTTGGCGCGCTCCTTCAAGCACGCGGCTATTCAGTTCGGCTTAAAAAGTTAGATCCTTATCTCAACGTAGATCCAGGGACTATGTCGCCTTATCAGCATGGCGAGGTTTTTGTGACGGATGATGGTGCCGAGACTGACCTTGATTTGGGTCATTACGAGCGTTTTACAGGCCGATCGGCCAATCAAAATGATAACATCACAACCGGCCGAATTTATCAAAATATCATCACAAAAGAGCGGCGCGGTGATTATCTGGGCGCGACGGTTCAAGTCATTCCCCATGTGACAAATGAAATCAAAGACTTTGTGATTGATGGAAATGACGGGTTTGATTTTGTTTTGTGCGAAGTAGGCGGCACCGCAGGCGATATCGAAGCGATGCCATTTATGGAGGCCATTCGACAGCTGGGCAATGATTTGCCGCGTGGCAACACTTGCTATGTACATTTAACGCTAATGCCTTGGATTGCCGCTGCGGGCGAGTTAAAAACCAAGCCGACACAACATTCCGTTAAAGAACTCCGTTCAATTGGTATCGCACCAGACATTTTGCTTGTGCGTGCTGATCGCGAAATCCCGCAGGCTGAGCGCAAGAAGTTATCGCTCTTTTGTAATGTGCGCGAAACAGCGGTCATTCAAGCCCTTGATGTACAAAGCATTTATGATGTGCCGAAAGCCTATCACGAGGAAGGACTAGACAAAGAGGTTCTTGCAGTTTTCGGCATTGAGCCTGCGCCAAAACCGCGGATGCAGATATGGAATGATATCTCTGAGGCGATTCACAATCCGGATGATGAGGTGACGATTGCTGTTATTGGCAAGTACACCGAGTTAAAAGATGCCTATAAGTCGTTGATCGAAGCGCTCATCCATGGCGGGATCGCTAACCGCGCGCGCGTTAAACTTGACTGGATTGAAAGCGAAGTTTTCGAAAGCGAAGATCCTGCTCCATATCTGGAAAACGTTCACGGTATATTGGTGCCTGGTGGCTTTGGTGAACGTGGCGCTGAAGGTAAAATAAGAGCAGCACAATTTGCCCGTGAGCATAAAATTCCTTATTTCGGGATATGCTACGGCATGCAGATGGCCGTTCTTGATGCTGCTCGAAACTTAGCTGGTATTAAAGATGCGCGATCATCGGAATTTGATTCTGCCCACAGCGGTACAAATGTTGTCGGCGTCATGACCGAGTGGTTGAAGGGCAATAGGCTAGAAAAACGAGAGCTTGCTGGCGATCTTGGTGGGACGATGCGCCTTGGTGCCTATCCTCACCCACTTAAAGCGGGCAACCACATCGCGGAAATTTACGGTTCGGCTGAAGTTAGTGAGCGGCGTTCCGTCATCGTTACGAAGGAAATCAATATCGACTTTAAAGAGCGGCCTGGAAGAGGCAGGCTTGAGATTTTCAGGGATGTCACCCGACGGAGAAACGCTTACCAGAAACAATTGAATATCCGGTTGATGTCCACCCGTGGTTTATCGGCGTTCAATACCATCCCGAGCTTAAATCAAGGCCATTTGAGCCACATCCATTGTTCGCAAGTTTTATCAGCGCTGCTTTAACGCAAAGCCGTTTGGTGTGAGCTTTGATGCCAAACCATAAAAAACCACCATTGGGCACAAAAAAATCGCGTATTTTTCTAATCCAGTAATAAAGTCGCATAGATTTTTATCAAAAAAATACGGTTTGGTCGACAAATGGCCGATTTTACGGTCTGTTTGCGTCTCGGGAGTGAGCGTAAACATTTCAATTTGGGAGAATTTGATGTCAAATTTTAGATTCACACGTCGTGACTTGATGAAGACCAGTGCCGTTGCTGGCGCAGGACTTGCGATGCCGACTATTTTTACCAGTTCTGCATTTGCCTACATGAACGAACCAAAAGGTTCTACAGTTACTCTAGGGTTTAACGTCCCTCAGTCCGGTCCATATGCGGATGAGGGCGCCGACGAGCTCCGTGCGTTCCAATTGGCTGTCGAGCACCTCAATGGTGAAGGCGATGGCGGCATGCTTCAAACATTCAGCTCAAAAGCGCTCAACGGTACAGGCATTTTGGGTAAGAAGGTGCAATTCGTAACTGGCGATACACAAACAAAATCTGATGCGGCGCGCGCTGCTGCTAAGTCGATGATTGAAAAAGATGGCGCCATCATGATTTCCGGTGGTTCGTCTTCTGGTGTTGCTGTTGCTGTTCAGGCACTTTGCCAAGAAGCTGGCATCATCTTTATGGCAGGTTTAACTCATGCGAACGACACGACCGGTAAAGACAAAAAAGCAAATGGTTTCCGCCATTTCTTTAACTCTTACATGTCTGGTGCAGCGCTTGCTCCAGTTCTTAGCAAAGCCTATGGCACCGACCGCAAAGCCTATCACCTAACTGCAGATTATAACTGGGGTTACACGACAGAGCAGGCAGTTCGCGAATCAACGGAAGCGATGGGTTGGCAGACAGTCAATACAGTTTTGACACCGCTAACACAGACAGACTTCTCTTCTTACATCGCGCCTGTTCTGCAATCGGGTGCCGACGTGTTGGTTCTGAACCACTACGGCGGTAACATGGTCAACTCTTTGACAAACGCTGTCCAGTTTGGCCTGCGTGCTGCTGAAGCAAATGGCAAAAAGTTTGAAATTGTCGTTCCGCTTTACTCAGAGCTTATGGCTCGTGGCGCTGGTAAAAATATTGCCGGCATTCTTGGTTCACAAAACTGGGATTGGAAGCTTGAGAACCAGCTTGGTGCGCGTTATTCCGGAACCAATGCATTTGTGAAGTCATTTGGTGAAAAATTTGGCTTCCCGCCATCGCAGGCTGCTCATACGTGCTATGTACAGACGCTGCTCTATGCCGATGCAGTAACACGCGGTGGGTCATTTAACCCGTGCTCCGTTGGTGAAGCGCTGAAAGGCTTCGAATTCGATGGCTTGGGCAACGGTCCAACTTTATACCGTGCTGAAGATCATCAGTGCTTTAAAGATGTTGTCGTAGTGAAGGGTAAAGAAAACCCTGAAAACGAATTCGACCTCGTTGAAATCGTTGAGGTAACACCGACTGCACAGGTTACCTATGCACCGGATCACCCGCAGTTCGCAGGTGGCTCATTGGGTACATGTAACTCAGGCGCTTAAGACACATCGCAGGGTGGGTTCGCCCACCCTGCTTTTTCGCCTTTACCTGGTTCCTTAAAAAAAACCTTATTTGCAATTGAAAGTAAGACGATGGATGGATTGATCCTGCAGGTCCTTAATGGATTGGACAAGGGCTCGGCTTATGCGTTGATCGCACTGGGTCTTACATTGATATTTGGCACCCTTGGCGTGGTTAATTTTGCCCATGGCGCATTGTTTCATGATTGGCGCCTTCTGCGCGGTCACGTTTAGCCGCATTTTGAACCTAAGTCACATCGTTCTTGACGAGACAAAAACTGACTTCCTTGGTAATCCGGCTAAAACTGAAGTTCCATATATCTATGATTTTTTTGGTAAATCTACCGGGGACGTGATCATCGATTGGGCGGTGCCTTTATCCATATTGTTTGCGATCCCAGTGATGGTGGCAATTGGATTTATCATGGAGCGCGGATTGATACGACATTTCTACAAACGCCCTCACGCGGACCAGATCTTGGTCACATTCGGCTTGGCCATCGTATTGCAGGAAATTATTAAATACTCCTATGGTGCAAATCCCATTCCGTCACCAGCGCCTGATGTCTTTAGGGGCTCGTTTGATTTTGGAGTTTTGCTTGGTTTTGACCCACAGACAATCATTTATCCCTATTGGCGTTTAGTGTATTTTGGATTTGCCGCTGTCATAATCGGCGCTGTATTTGCCTTTCTACAATTTACAACATTTGGAATGGTAGTGAGAGCTGGCATGGCCGACCGCGAAACCGTTGGATTGCTTGGCATTAATATCGATAAACGCTTCACGATCGTGTTTGGTATTGCAGCGGCCGTGGCGGGTTTGGCCGGTGCAATGTATACCCCCATTAATTCTCCTAATTACGACATGGGTATGGATTTTCTGGTCTTATCTTTCGTGGTTGTTGTTGTTGGCGGTATGGGATCGCTCCGGCGGTGCTGTGCTTTCGGGTTTTTTGCTGGGAATATTGGAGAGCTTTGCGTCGATGGCTGGTGTTCTTGAGGTTGTGCCCGGGTTAAACCAAATCATCAATCTTATCTGGTCGCTAATCATTGTCTTGCTCGACACGCGCCCGCGCGGTTTGATGGGTCGCAAGGGTGTTATGGAGGAGTAAGCCATGCTTGGACTTACCAAAAAAGACTTCACACTATTTTTATTTGTGATTGCGTATTTGTCTTTTCGCTCCGTTTATCTCTGAACCCATTTCCTGAAGCGATCAGCGACCTAGCGCAGTTTAATGCCGGTTATCCAGACCTGATGCAGCGTCTGGTTATCTTCGGAATTTTCGCGATTGGTTTTAATATCCTCTTTGGCCTGACAGGTTATTTGAGCTTCGGCCATGCAGCCTTTTTGGGCATTGGCAGTTATGCTGCGATGTGGATGATGAAACTGCTAACGATGAATATTATTCCGGCAATCGCTTTGTCTGTCGTTGTAGCTGGTTTATTCTCGCTCGTGGTTGGTTGGATATCGTTGCGCAGATCGGGCATATACTTCTCCATTTTGACCTTGGCATTCGCGCAGATGTCCTATTCTCTCGCCTATTCAGTGCTTCATCACCGTTTAACTTGCGGCGGCAGAAACCGGCTTGCAGCCTATAATAACGATCATCCGCAGATGGCTTAAGTGTTGGCAAGCACCCGCGCCTACATTCGCACAGGCCCATCTGTTCGGGTCTCCAAATGAAACTCGAGTCTGGGACACTGTCACTCGGTGCTTGGGACTTTCAGTTCAACATTGGCTATTATTTTTCTGCGATCATCCTTATCGTTGTCTTTTATTTGTCGATGCGGCGTATTTCGCTCGCCATTTGGTTTGATGTTACGTGCAGTAAAATCAAATCAGCAGCGCATGATGTATACAGGCCTAAACACTAAGCCCTACATGCTTGCTGCCTTCGTAATTTCTGGCATGGCGTATTGCTGGGTCTGGCGGGTGGATTATTGTCGGCGATGGACCCTTATGGCGGGCGCAGAGCGCATGCAATGGACAGCGTCGGGCGAAGTGGTTTTGATGACCATTTTGGGCGGTGCCGGAACATTTGATTTGGCCCTGTTTTAGGTGCTAGCTTTATCAAATATTTCGAAAATATTTTTTCGAAAATCAACGATAACGTCTTAGAGCATTGGTTCAGTGCACTTCCCGATGGCATTTCAGATTTTCTCGTTTTCATTATTCATCCATTTGTAGGCAAAGGCTGGAGCTTAACGCTTGGTCTCATGTTTATGGCTGTGGTTATTTTTCTTCCTGGCGGTCTTGTTGAAGGTGGCACGCGGATTGCTGGGCTATTCCGCCGAAAGCCGAAACGAGACGAGCGGTACGTCCGCACAACCTAGCGCAGCGGAGTAGGTGGATATGGGAATTCTTGAAATCAAGAATGTTAACAAGCGTTTTGGCGGACTTCAGGCGCTCGGTAACGTTAATCTCGATATTAAAGAGAATACCGTTCACGCTATTATTGGCCCTAATGGTGCCGGTAAGTCTACGCTTTTGAACTGCCTTATTGGAAAGTTGGCTCCTGATACTGGCAGCGTGACTTTCAAGGCCAACCGGTATTGGGCCGAAAGCCCCATGAAATAAACCAGATGGGCATTAGCCGCGTTTTTCAAACGCCGGAGATATTTGCGGATTTAACGGTTTTAGAAAACGTTTTAATTCCCTGTTTTGCCAAACGAGACGGTGCTTTTCGCATGCATGCGATTGAAGCGGTTCGTGATGAAAAAGACATCGTTGCCATGGCTGAAAAGATGCTTTCCGACGTGAAGATGTTAGAAAAACGCGATGTGCTCGCAGGTTCATTGTCGCGAGGCGATAAGCGGCGTTTAGAAATGGCGATGTGTTTGGTGCAGGAGCCAAAACTTCTTTTACTGGACGAACCGACCGCGGGTATGGCACGGGCGGATACCAACAACACGATTGCGCTTCTCAAAGAAATTAAAGAATCGCGCGATATAACAATGGTTATTATCGAGCATGACATGCATGTTGTGTTTTCATTAGCAGAGCGGATTACCGTTTTGGCGCAGGGTTCCCCCTTGGTTGAAGATACGCCAGAAAACATAAAAGGGCATCCCAAAGTCAAAGAGGCCTATTTGGGCGAGACTGCGGCTTAACTGCCCGTTGATACGAATTTTAAAGGGCAATTATTATGAGCGCGACGCAGACTTACGAAAAGAACACGAGCCACGCAGCGACTATTCCACCGTATCTATCGGTTCACGATCTGCATGCGTATTATGGCGAGAGCTATATCGTTCAAGGCGTGAGCTTCAATGTCTATGAGGGCGAAATCATCGCCCTGTTAGGCAGAAACGGAGCTGGAAAGACCTCAACGCTTCGTGCAATTGCCCGTCTCGATGCTCCCGAAGCGCGTAAGGGTGAAATTTGGCTAGATCATAAGCCGCTGCATAAGATGAAAAGCCATGAAGCATCGGTTGCTGGAATTGCTCTGGTACCAGAAGATCGGCGAATTATTGCGGGTTTGACAGTAGAAGAAAATCTTAAATTAGCGCAAATCGTGGAGCCAGTGGGTTGGTCGCTTGAGCGGATTTATGGTTTGTTTCCCATGCCTTGGAGAGCGCCGCAAGCAGGAGGGTGTGACGCTTTCCGGCGGCGAGCAACAAATGCTAGCGATTGCCCGTGCACTTGCGCGCGATATCAAGGTTTTATTGCTTGATGAGCCTTATGAGGGGCTGGCGCCGGTCATCGTCCATGAGATCGAGAAAACACTCAATGTGGTTCGAGAGCAAGGCATGACGACAATATTGGTCGAGCAAAACGCAATTGCAGCCTTGAAGCTTGCCGATCGAGCGTTGATTCTTGATACGGGTGTGCTGGTTTATGATGGTCTTGCAAAAGATGTTTTAGAAAACGAAAGCCTACGTAACGAATATCTTGCGATTTAAGGCATTGTAAGGCGCATCGGTTTTTATAATCGTGCGCGGCGCCGTGAGATTTGGCGCGTTCACATATCTTCCGCAGAGTGCGGTTTTCGTATATTTATTATAATAAGGCAAAGGTTAAAATCCGTGCCTTTAATTTCGATTTTTGAAGTAACTTTAGATATGGATGGTGAGCGCTGAGGGATTCGAACCCTCGACCTACTGATTAAAAGTCAGTTGCTCTACCGGCTGAGCTAAGCGCTCCCAAAAGGGATAAACTGATCGGGAAACTAACCAAAATCGGTTACAAAATCGCCTACTGTTCGCGGCGGAACATAGGGATACATCACCGAACGGTCAACAGGCTTTTTTATTTGTTTTCAATAAAATTTCAGCAATTTGACGCATCATATTTGTGCGCACCCAATCGTGAATTGAAGTTGTGCTGATAGAGCAATAATATAGAGGGTCTTACAATTTAGAAAGTTTTGAGTTCCGATGGCGCTAGACATTACATACGCAACAGCACTCGCAGCCGGTGCTCTGTCCTTTTTGTCCCCGTGTGTTTTGCCGCTTGTGCCGCCGTACCTTTGTTATATGGCCGGCGTTACGGTTGATGAGTTTCGCGATGATGTGCAGGCAAATGCCGATGGTACTGTCAGAGTTTCAAGCGCGTTTCGTATTCCGCTGATTGCCGCAGCAATTTCATTCGTTCTTGGTTTTTCAACTGTGTTCATCGCTCTTGGCGCGGGCGCAAGCACTGTCGGCGGTTTTTTACGTGCCTACCAGCAAGAATTAAGCATTGCCGCTGGTATCGTGATAATCGCCATGGGATTAAATTTTTTAGGCGTTTTCCGGCTTGCCTTTTTATCGCGCGAAGCGCGTTTTCAGGCCAAGGGAGAGCCCGCCAATCCGCTTATGTCTTACACGATGGGGCTGGCCTTTGCCTTCGGTTGGACGCCATGTATTGGCCCTGTGCTTGGACCTATTCTAACGCTGGCAGGTGCAAAGGAAAGTGTGGGTGAGGGGGCAACGCTATTGGCTGTCTATTCAGCTGGGCTTGGAATTCCCTTCTTAATTGCGGCGATGTTCTCGGGCTCCTTCATGCGGTTTCTCGCTCGTTTTAGAAGTAAGATCGGCTATGTTGAAAAAGTAATGGGTATTATGCTTGTCTTAGCAGGCATTTTGTTTTTGACCGGAGGTATGCAATCCATGGCGTTCTGGTTGATCGAACAATTCCCTGTGCTGGGCACGCTCGGTTAGAGCGCCATCAGTTTTTAAAACCTTTTGGTTTGAACTGTTCAATTAAAAATGCTGGGAAGGTGGCAAAGGCTATGCCAACCATCACACAAATAATTCCTATAATATGAAAACTGCGCAATTGTTCGCCTAAAAACACAACAGCCAGTAATCACGCCATAAGGCGTCATAAGATACATGAACAGCCCCGCCACTGATGCACCCAGAGCGCGAATGCCGAATTGGTAGGCGGAAAACGCAAGCAAAGTTGAAAGCGTAATAATACCCAGCAACGCTAACCAAGCAGATTGTGTGTCAGGCAAATGCGCGCCAGACGCCAGCTCGTAGGCAGCCATGGGTAAATTGATGATCGCGCCAAATAATGCAATGACACCGAAAAGGCCAACACTTGTTAGGCCTGATAGGAATTTAGAGCGATAGAGGATTGAATAGCCAGCCCAAGAGAGTGCGGCTAACAAAATCAGTATATCGCCGACGTTAAAACTCATGGTCGTTAATGTGGCAAGATTTCCTTGTAACACAATTGCAAAAACGCCGATAAGCGCAAGCAAAATACCGATTATTTCGCGCAAGTTGGATTTGCGAGACGCAAAAACGCGCTCAAGCAATATGATCAAAATCGGCGATGTGGAATAAATCAGAGTGGCGTTTGTCGCGGTCGTCAGTTGCAATCCCAAGTAAACACCACTCCCTGATATACCCATGCCGAGAAAGCTCAGAAAGATAAAAAAGCGCCAATGGGCGCGGATGATAGCAATTATTTTTTTGCCTTCAGAGGCATAGGCCAGCGGAAAGAGTATCAAAGCAACCGCGCTCCAGCGCAGAAATGCCAAAACAAACGCATTTACATCATTTGCGATAAAGCGCCCGAAAATCAGATTCGTTGAAAAAAAAGCAGGCGCTAAAAACATCACTAAAAAAGGAAACCAGCGCTTTGATGTTAATTTTTCCATGGGACGAAATTGCATTTTAAAAGAAATTCGACAAGTCGATATTGAGGCAATCGGGTTCGTTGATGAAAAAATAAACAAAGTGAGATAGTGTAGCATAAACAAAGAATCGACAGGATATTAAATGTCTAGAACGTGCCTCACTATTATCTTAGCAGCCGGAAAAGGCACACGCATGAAGTCGCCGCTGCCAAAGGTGCTTCATAGAGTTGCAGGGCTGCCGATGGTTGCCCATGTGGTCAATACTGCAATTGAAGCTGGAAGTAGCAAAATCGCACTCGTGACGGGGCATGGTGCGGGTGAAGTTAAATCAGCGCTTCAAGCACTCAATTTGTCCGTGGATGACTTTACACAAGATCAGCAGTTGGGGACTGCCAATGCTGCGGCTGCGGCACGCGCTGCGATTGATGAAGGTTATGACGATGTTTTGGTCGTTTTTGGTGATACACCGCTCGTTATGGCGGAGACGCTTAAAAGTGCGCGGAGGGAACTTGCGAACGGGACAGATCTCGTCGTTATGGGTTTCCATGCGGAAAGTCCCACGGGGTATGGCCGTCTGGTTGAAAATGATGGAAAATTGATTGCCATCGTTGAAGAAAAAGATGCAACCGATGCGGAACGAAAAATCCAGTTTTGTAATGGCGGTTTGATGGCATTTAACGGCAGGCACATTGGCGCAATACTGGACGCAATTGATGATACTAATGCAGCGAAGGAGTTCTATCTGACTGACGCGGTTAAAGTTGCGAGCAAAAGCGGTCTGCGTGTGAGCGCTATACGGGCATCTGCCGACGAAGTGCTCGGCGTTAATACGCGTGTTGAGTTGGCACAAGTTGAAACTATTTGGCAAAACCGCGCGCGCAAAAAGCATATGCTCGGCGGTGTGTCGATGATTGCGCCGGAGACGGTGTTTTTCCACTATGATACTGTGATTGAGGAGGACGTTACACTCGAGCCACACATATTTTTTGGGCCAAAAGTAGTCGTGAAATCTAGGGCTAATATCCGGGCCTTCAGCCATCTTGAAGGCGCCAGCATTGGGAACGATTGCGAAATTGGACCGTTTGCACGGCTTCGCCCAGGCGCCAATCTCGGCTCATCCTCTAAAGTCGGAAATTTTTGCGAAGTCAAAAATG
This sequence comes from Ahrensia sp., assembly GCA_034519905.1. Classification (GTDB taxonomy): domain Bacteria; phylum Pseudomonadota; class Alphaproteobacteria; order Rhizobiales; family Rhizobiaceae; genus Ahrensia. The sequence continues at coordinate 1,192 of JAXHNY010000038.1, read as the reverse complement.
CGGATGTGGCGGTCGGTGCTAAAATCAATCATCTGACATATATTGGCGATGCGTCTATCGGCGAAAACAGCAATATCGGTGCTGGTACAATCACGTGCAATTATGATGGCATGAACAAATTTAAAACCACCATCGGTGCCAACGCTTTTATCGGTTCCAATTCATCTTTGGTCGCCCCTGTGATGATTGGCGACAATGCTTATATTGCGTCCGGCTCGGTCATCACAAAAGATGTGCCAGTGGATGCCGTTGGCTTTGGCCGTGCGCGGCAGGACAATAAGGACGGGCTAGCTGTAGCATTGCGCGCGCGCATTAAAGCCATTAAGCTTGCAAAGCAAAAGACTTAGCCAGCGCCGAGCAACCGGATCGCAGCATCGCGTTCAAAAAGATAAAGCAAGGTGCGCAAAGCTGCGCCGCGCGGCCCCTCGAGCTTTGGATCTGTCTCGATGATATATCTTGCCTCCGAGCGGGCAATCTCCAGCAAGTGACTGTGCGCCTCCATTCGCGCAAGGCGAAAATCGACTGTGCCCGATTGCCGTGTTCCTAAAATTTCACCTTCACCGCGCAGGCGCAAATCTTCTTCGGCAATACGAAAACCATCTTCGGTTTGGCGCATGATGTCGAGGCGCGCGCGGGCGATCTCGCCAAGAGGCTCTTTATACAGGAGCACGCAGCTTGAGGCGTTTTCTCCGCGCCCCACGCGGCCACGTAGCTGGTGCAACTGCGACAGACCAAAACGCTCGGCGTTTTCAATCACCATGATCGTTGCATCAGGCACATCGACGCCAACTTCAACAACGGTTGTTGCCACCAAAATTCGTGTTTTTCCGTCTTTGAACTCGGCCATAGCTTTGTCTTTGTCTGGACCTTTCATCTGTCCGTGAACTAGTCCGACGCTTGCACCAAAACGTTCCGATAGACTTTTATGACGTTGTTCTACGGAGACCAAATCAAGCGCCTCGTTGTCTTCAACCAATGGACAAATCCAATAGACTTTTTGACCCGCTTGAACTTGCTCGCTAATGCGTTGGATAATTTGTTCAATTCGGTTATCGGATATGGCGGCCGTCGCAATCGGTTTGCGTCCCACCGGCTTTTCATCAAGCTTGGAGACATCCATGTCGCCATAATGGGTGAGCACGAGCGTGCGTGGTATCGGCGTTGCTGTCATCACCAGCATATCGACCGCTTT
>JAXHNY010000039.1:0-13920 GCA_034519905.1 Ahrensia sp. | reverse complement strand
GGTCTGCCACGCGGGTTCATACGCCAATCTATAACAATACGCTTCGTGATTCCCGTTGCCTCGTCCGCGGTTTCTTCAACCGAAATACCGTCGACAACGTCTTCAAGAACAACAATACCGGCTTCTTCTGACATGATCGGGCGCGTATATGGATCCCATTCAACCATACGCTGACCGCGCTTAATCGCATCGCCGTCATCGACCAAGATACGCGCACCATAAGTCACCTTATGCGTCGCACGATCTTCGCCTTTTTCGTCCTTAATAATAATAGACATATTCCGGCCCATCGCGATGGTATTCCCATCAGAGTTCCGCGCAATATTGCGGTTCTTGATTTCGATCACACCATCGTAAGACGCTTCCAAGAACGAGCTATCAACAACTTGCGCAGTACCGCCCATATGGAACGTACGCATCGTAAGCTGTGTGCCTGGCTCCCCGATTGATTGGGCGGCAATAACACCGACAGCCTCACCCATGTTGACTGGTGTTCCACGCGCAAGGTCACGGCCATAACAAACCGCACAAACGCCTGTTTGCATCTCACATGTGAGCGCAGAACGGATCAATATTGACTGAACACCAGCCGCTTCGATCTGGTCTACATCTTCCTCGTCGACCATACGTCCAGCTGGTACAATCAGCTCGCCCGTTTTCGGGTTCTTAACATCTTCTAGCATCGTACGTCCCAGAACACGCTGACCGATTGACGCCACAATGTGACCGGCATCAACAATAGGTGTCATGGTGAGACCCTTTGAGGTGCCACAGTCCTGTGATGTTATGATGCAATCTTGCGCAACATCAACCAAACGGCGAGTCAAATAACCCGAGTTCGCCGTTTTAAGTGCGGTATCAGAAAGTCCCTTGCGTGCACCGTGTGTCGAGTTGAAATACTCGTGTACAGTTAAGCTCTTTGAAGTTCGAGATGATTGGTGTTTCAATGATTTCGCCCGATGGCTTTGCCATAAGACCGCGCATGCCAGCAAGCTGCTTCATTTGACGTGTAGAGCCACGAGCACCAGAGCGCGCCATCATATAAACAGAGTTCATCTGTTTCTGGCGTCCATTCTCATCAAATTTAATTGCCTCAATGCCGGCCATCGTTTCATCGGTTAGCTTGCTATCGCATTTCGCCCAAGCATCGACTACTTTATTATATTTTTCACCATAAGTGATCAGGCCGTCATTGTATTGCTGCTCGTATTCTTTCGCAATTCTATCTGTCTCAGCCACGATAACAGCTTTGCTCGGCGGGATAACCATATCGTCCTTGCCGAACGAAATACCCGCCATACAGGCATGCTTAAAGCCGAGCGCCATGATACGGTCGGCAAAGATCACCGTCTCTTTCTGACCACAATGGCGATAAACTGTGTCAATCATCGCAGAGATGTTCTTTTTCGTCATCTCTTGGTTGCACACGCTAAACGGTACTTTGTGGTTCCGCGGCAACAACTCGCCGAGGATCATACGACCTGGGGTTGTTTCATGCAGCTCGTTAACGGGGTTGCCTTCAGCATCCACTGTTTTAAAGCGGCCCTTGATCTTTGTGTGCAAAGTCACAATTTTATTATCCAACGCATGGTGCAACTCGCCCATATCGGCAAAAATCATACCCTGCCCTGGCTCATTCTCGGCCACAATCGACAAATAATAAATGCCAAGAACCATGTCCTGCGATGGCACAATAATCGGCAGACCATTGGCTGGATGCAAGATATTGTTTGTCGACATCATCAACACACGGGCTTCCAATTGCGCCTCAAGCGAAAGAGGCACGTGAACGGCCATCTGGTCACCGTCGAAGTCCGCGTTGAACGCCGTACACACGAGCGGGTGTAGCTGGATCGCTTTTCCTTCGATCAAAACCGGCTCAAACGCTTGAATGCCTAATCGGTGCAACGTCGGGGCGCGGTTAAGCATAACTGGGTGCTCGCGGATAACGTCATCAAGAATATCCCACACTTCCGGCTTTTCTTTTTCTACCAATTTCTTGAAGCTGCTTGACCGTTGAAGAATAGCCTTTCGCATCAAGACGCGCATAAATAAATGGCTTGAACAATTCCAACGCCATTTTCTTCGGCAAACCGCACTGGTGCAATTTCAATTCTGGACCGGTAACAATAACCGAACGGCCTGAATAGTCGACGCGCTTGCCGAGCAAGTTCTGGCGGAAACGACCCTGCTTACCCTTCAGCATTTCTGACATCGATTTAAGCGGACGCTTATTGGCACCTGTGATCACACGGCCACGGCGACCATTGTCGAACAACGCATCAACAGATTCCTGAAGCATACGCTTTTCGTTACGGATGATGATGCCCGGCGCGCGCAGTTCCATCAACCGCTTCAAGCGGTTGTTGCGGTTAATCACGCGGCGGTAAAGATCGTTTAGGTCAGAAGTCGCAAATCGGCCACCATCGAGTGGAACCAATGGGCGAAGATCTGGCGGAATAACCGGCACAATCGTCATGATCATCCACTCGGGGCGGTTGCCTGAGTTCATAAAATCTTCAACGATTTTCAAGCGCTTCATGAGCTTTTTCGTCTTAAGTTCTGACGATGTTGCCTCAAGTTCCTCGCGCAGCATGATAGCAATTTTTGGCAAGTCCAAACCCGCCAAAATCGCCTGAATAGCTTCCGCGCCGATCATGCACGTGAACTGATCTTCACCAAACTCTTCGCCAGCCATCAAGAATTCTTCTTCAGACAAAAGCTGATGTTCTTTTAGCGATGTAAGGCCGGGCTCGGTAACAATATAATTTTCAAAGTAAAGAACGCGTTCGATGTCTTTCAGCGTCATATCCAGCAATGCTGCAATACGGCTCGGCAATGACTTTAGGAACCAAATATGCGCAACTGGCGCCGCAAGTTCAATATGTCCCATCCGTTCCCGGCGAACGCGCGACAGTGTAACTTCTACACCGCATTTTTCGCAAATGATGCCTTTATACTTCATGCGTTTGTATTTGCCGCACAGGCATTCGTAATCTTTGATGGGTCCAAAAATACGCGCGCAGAACAATCCATCGCGTTCAGGCTTGAACGTACGATAGTTGATTGTCTCCGGCTTTTTGATTTCGCCAAATGACCATGAGAGAATTTTTTCAGGCGACGCAATTGAAATGCGAATGCTATCGAAATTCTGTGAAGTGGCCTGAGGGTTGAATAGATTTGCAACCTCTTGGTTCATGCCGTTCTCCTTCGGGCTAAGCCCTTTAAATATGCGCGCTGCGCAATAAAATTTGACGGCCGCCAGAATTATATCTGGCGACCAATGGTATCGTAAAACGCTTACTCAGCGGCGTTAGGCAACGCCTGTTGCTCGTCATCTTCCGCCCTGCGCGTCGATGACAATTCAACATTAAGACCCAAAGATCGCATTTCTTTGACAAGCACGTTGAAGGATTCTGGAATTCCAGCCTCAAATGTGTCGTCGCCGCGAACAATCGCCTCATAAACCTTTGTACGGCCTGCCACGTCATCGGACTTGATGGTGAGCATTTCCTGCAAGGTGTATGCAGCGCCATAAGCCTGCAGTGCCCAACATTCCATCTCCCCAAAGCGCTGACCACCAAACTGCGCCTTACCACCCAGCGGCTGCTGTGTGACAAGTGAGTACGGGCCAATCGAACGCGCGTGGATTTTATCATCCACCAAGTGATGCAATTTCAGCATATACATGTAACCGACAGTAACCGGACGGTCGAACTGCTCGCCAGTACGCCCATCATAGAGAACCGATTGACCACTTGTATCAAGGCCCGCCATTTCGAGCATCGCGTTGATCTCTGATTCAACGGCCCCGTCAAACACCGGCGTCGCAATTGACACACCACGACGGAACTGTTCACCCACCACAACAACTGACGTATCATCCATCTGCCTGATCGGTTCATTGCGATCATTTTCCGGAATCAAATTCTCAAGTGTTGCGCGCAACGGCTTGATATCGCCATGTTCTTTGTAGGCATCAATGAGCTCACCGATCTTCATACCCATGCCAGCACAGGCCCAGCCTAGATGTGTTTCTAAGATCTGACCCACGTTCATGCGCGATGGAACACCAAGCGGGTTGAGCACGATATCCACGTGCTGGCCATTTTCGAGGAAAGGCATATCTTCAATAGGAAGAATGCGAGACACCACGCCCTTGTTACCATGACGGCCAGCCATTTTGTCGCCAGACTGAAGCTTACGCTTAATAGCAACAAAAACCTTGACCATTTTCATGACGCCTGGAGGCATCTCGTCGCCGCGCTGTACCTTCTCAACCTTGTCCATAAAGCGCTGCTGCAGAAGGCTTTTGCTTTCATCATACTGATTGCGAAGCTGCTCAAGACCATCCTGAGCCTTTTCATCAGATACGGCAAATTGCCACCACTGCGAACGCGGATGTTCGCCGAGTACCTCTTCGGTAATCTTTGCTTTTTTAAAGCCCTTCGGCCCTGCAATAGCATCGTTTCCGACCAGCATCATCGACAGACGTCCATAAGTGTTTCGGTCGAGGATCGACTGCTCATCGTCGCGGTCTTTGGCCAGTGTTTCGATTTCTTCGCGCTCAATAGACATAGCGCGTTCATCTTTTTCAACACCATGACGGTTAAACACCCGCACCTCAACGACAGTACCAAAAGCGCCCGGTGACATGCGCATGGAAGTGTCACGCACATCCGATGCCTTCTCGCCGAAGATCGCCCTAAGCAACTTCTCTTCTGGCGTCATTGGGCTCTCGCCTTTTGGCGTTATTTTGCCGACCAGAATATCGCCCGGACGCACTTCCGCACCGATATAAACGATGCCAGCCTCGTCAAGGTTTTTGAGCGCCTCTTCCGACACGTTTGGAATATCACGCGTGATTTCTTCCGGCCCGAGCTTCGTATCACGTGCCATCACTTCAAATTCTTCAATATGAATTGACGTGAAAACATCATCGCGCACAATACGCTCTGACAACAAGATTGAGTCTTCGTAGTTGTACCCGTTCCATGGCATGAACGCAGTCAATACGTTACGGCCAAGTGCCAAATCACCCAGATCAGTTGAAGGACCGTCGGCAATAATATCGCCCTTGTTCAACACATCGCCCTGACGCACCAGCGGACGCTGGTTGATACAGGTAGACTGGTTCGAACGCTGGAACTTTTGAAGACGGTAAATGTCCACGCCCGCTTCGCCCGGATCGAGTTCATCCGTTGCGCGCACCACGATACGTGTTGCATCAACCTGGTCAACGATACCGGCACGACGTGCACCAATTGCAGCACCTGAGTCGCGAGCAACAATCGCTTCCATACCTGTACCAACAAATGGCGCATCAGCACGAAGCAGTGGAACTGCCTGACGTTGCATGTTTGAGCCCATAAGCGCACGGTTCGCATCGTCATTTTCCAAGAATGGAATGAGCGCTGCAGCAACAGAAACAAGCTGCTTTGGCGACACGTCCATCAAGTCCACCACATCACGCGGTGCCATCATCACATCGCCATTATGACGTGCAACGACAAACTCGTCTGCAAGACGGTCGGTTTTTGGATCAATCTCGGCATTTGCCTGCGCAACGTGATACTTTGCTTCTTCCATAGCTGAAAGATAAACAACATCCATTGTCACTTTACCGTCAATGATCTTGCGGTACGGGCTCTCGATAAATCCGTACTTATTCACGCGCGCAAAAGTCGAAAGCGAGTTGATCAATCCGATGTTTGGACCTTCAGGCGTCTCAATCGGACAGATACGGCCATAATGGGTTGGATGAACGTCGCGCACTTCAAATCCAGCGCGCTCACGAGTCAAACCACCAGGCCCCAAGGCAGACAAGCGACGCTTGTGCGTTATCTCAGACAGCGGATTTGTCTGATCCATAAACTGTGACAACTGTGAAGACCCGAAGAACTCACGCACCGCCGCGGCTGCTGGCTTAGCGTTGATCAAATCTTGTGGCATCACTGTGTCGATATCGATCGATGACATGCGCTCTTTGATCGCACGCTCCATGCGTAACAAGACCAACGCGATACTGATTTTCCATCAATTCGCCAACGGAACGGACGCGGCGGTTACCGAGGTTGTCAATATCGTCGATTTCGCCCTTGCCATCACGAAGATCAAGCAGAGTGCGAACAACTTCGATGATGTCTTCCTTGCGCAATATCCGAACACTGTCGTCAACCTGTTGGTCGAGCCTCATATTCATCTTCACGCGGCCAACATCAGACAGATCATAGCGCTCTGAATCAAAGAACAATGATGTGAACATTGCCTCAGCCGTATCCATGGTCGGCGGCTCGCCGGGACGCATGACGCGGTATATGTCATACAATGCCTCTTGGCGATTATGGTTTTTATCGGCCGCCAGCGTAGTGCGAATATACGGGCCAACGTTAACGTAATCGATGTCCAAAATCTGCAAAGTTGTGTGACCAGCATCAAGTAACGTTGCAAGCAAAGCTTCGTCTATCTCATCGCCCGCTTCGGCATAAATAGCGCCGGTCTGACGATTGACGATATCTTCAGCCAAGTAACTGCCAAACAGATCATCATCCGTTGCTCGGATCGCTTTAATCTTTTTGGCCTCAAGATCTTTCACCATCTTTGCGGTGATTTTCTTGCCTGCTTCCACAATGACTTCGCCGCTGTCAGCATCGATCAAGTCAGCAGCTGCTTTCGTACCCTTCAAATTTTCAGGCACAAACGCAACACGCCACTCATCGCCCGAGCGCTCGTAAGACAGAACGTTAAAATACTCTGATAGAATTTGTTCTGCTGAAAGCCCAAGAGCCATCAACAATGATGTCACAGGCAATTTGCGGCGGCGGTCAATACGCGCATAGACTACATCTTTTGCGTCAAATTCGATATCAAGCCATGAGCCACGATAGGGAATAATGCGTGACGCGAACAATAACTTACCGGACGAATGCGTCTTACCCTTGTCGTGATCAAAGAACACACCTGGCGAACGGTGCATCTGTGACACAATTACGCGCTCCGTTCCGTTCACAATAAACGTGCCGTTTTTTGTCATTAGAGGCATATCGCCCATGTAGACATCTTGTTCTTTAATATCTTTAACGGACTTTGCGCCTGTCTCTTCATCGACATCAAAAACGATTAAGCGCAGCGTCACCTTTAGCGGCGCCGAGTAGGTCAATCCGCGTTGACGACATTCTTCGGTATCAAATTTCGGCTTTTCATATTCGAAACGCACAAATTCAAGCATTGCTGTACCAGCAAAATCTTGAATTGGGAAAACCGACTTAAACGCAGCTTGAAGACCTTCGTCCTTGCGCCCGCCTTCCGGCTCTTCAACCATCAAAAATTGATCATAAGATGCTTTTTGCACCTCGATCAAATTTGGCATTTCTGCAACATCGGGTATCGCGCCAAAAAACTTGCGAACCCGCTTACGACCGTTAAATGAAATGGTCTGCGCCATTGTGGCTCCTCATCGTATCGCCCAAAGGATTGGACGTTCATTGGTTATGTCTACGAAGCAGAACACTTCGAAAACCCTATCGATAAAGGTGACAAGCCAATGCGCCCGGCTTGCACGTCCTTCTTTAACCAGCTCTGTCCGCTAAACAGACAAAACCCGTTTCCAAAACCCTCCTTAACGATGGAGAAACTGGGAAAAGGGTTACACAATTTACGGTGGCGAGCCTTTATGAAAGGCTCACCACCGCCAATTTGAAAATTACTTCACTGTTGCCTTCGCGCCAGCTTCAGTCAATTTCTTTGCAATTTCTTCAGCTTCGCCTTTAGAGATTGCTTCTTTAACAGCCTTTGGCGCTGCTTCTACGAGATCTTTCGCTTCTTTCAGGCCAAGACCTGTGATCGCGCGAACTTCTTTAATCACGTTGATTTTCTGTGCGCCCGCGTCTTCAAGAATGACGTCGAATTCTGTTTGCTCTTCTACAGGAGCAGCAGCAGCAGCACCGCCAGCAGCAGCAACCGCTACTGGAGCAGCAGCAGATACGCCCCAGTGTTCTTCAAGCATCTTTGAAAGCTCAGCAGCTTCCATAACTGTCAACTTTGACAAGTCTTCTACGATTTTAGCTAAATCAGCCATGTTAGTAACCTTTTTTAAAATTCGAACCAATTTCGATGTTTATCTGTACGAAGAAGCCTTATGCCGCTTCGCTCTTTTTTGCGTAGGCACCCAAAACACGTGCGACCTGTGCGGCCGGTGCTGCGGTGACTGCTGCGATACGCGTTGCTGGTGTCTGGATCATTCCAACCAGCTTAGCACGCAGTTCATCCAACGATGGAAGTTCGGCCAAAGCCTTCACTCCCACAGTGTCTAGAACTGTGGAGCCAAGTGCGCCGCCTAGAATAACGAGTTTAGCGTTATCTTTGGCGTAATCGCTTGCAATTTTAGGAGCTGTTACCGGATCTTCGGCATAAGCAATAACTGTCTGTCCAACGAACAGACCGGCCATGCCCTCAGCTTCTGTGCCTTCAAGAGCGATCTTTACAAGACGGTTCTTCGCGACTTTAACAGTGCCGCCCGCTTTGCGCATACGTGTGCGAAGATCGCTCATTTCTGCAACGGTCATGCCTGTGTAGTGGGCCACAACAACTGAACCAGAGTCCTTAAACGCTGCGTTCAATTGGGTGACGAATTCGCGTTTTTCCGCTTTTTTCCACTTTGTCACTCCGATTAACGGTATATCCCGAAAAGAGAATACCGGGTTTGCCTTTGCTACTTTTCACTCTCAGTCGAAAGACCGATCGATCAAAGCAACGCTCGAGGATCCTGCCCCCTCGCGTCAATTTCCGAAGAAAAGCAACACAAGGCAGTACGGTTCGAACTTCATTCGACCAGCTATGCTGGTAAAAATCTGCCCTCACCCGTCTCATGTAGGCCCATTTGAATTAAGGCACCTTTGTTAAAAGCTGCCACCCACAATCTCGGACAGGAAGCCAGGCTTACGCCTGACTTATTCAAGCCACAAAAGCGGCTTGAAATTCTTAAATACTTGACAATTACGCGGCCGATGAAAGGCTAGAAACGTCAACCTTTACGCCAGCGCCCATCGTCGAAGACAACGAAATGCGCTGTACATATGTACCTTTTGCACCGGCTGGCTTAGCTTTTTGCACAGCATCAACGAAGGCGCGAATGTTCGCCTCAATTGCCGACGCAGAAAAAGAAGCTCGGCCAACGCCTGCGTGAACAATGCCTGCCTTCTCAACACGGAACTCAACAGCCCCGCCCTTTGATGCCTTAACAGCGGCGGCAACATCTGGTGTCACCGTACCAACCTTTGGGTTTGGCATCATGTTGCGAGGGCCAAGCACCTTACCAAGGCGGCCGACAAGTGGCATCATGTCTGGGGTCGCGATACAGCGGTCAAAATCAATTTTGCCGCCTAAGATGATGTCCAGCAAATCCTCGGCGCCAACAATATCAGCACCCGCAGCTTTCGCTTGATCGGCCTTATCGCCACGCGCAAAAACAGCCACGCGAACATCGCGTCCAGTACCACTCGGCAGACTTACTACACCACGCACCATTTGGTCCGCATGACGTGGGTCAACACCAAGATTGACAGAAACCTCGATTGTTTCATCAAACTTCGCCGTAGCCCGCTCTTTGACCATCGCAATCGCTGAGGTCAAATCGTATAATTTCATATGCTCGACGCCTTCGCGCAGCGCTTTTGTGCGTTTTCCTACCTTAGCCATCAGATCAACCCTCCACGACCAGACCCATCGAACGCGCAGAACCTTCGATCATCAGCACTGCTGCGTCGATGTCTGCCGCATTAAGGTCTCTCATTTTCATTTGCGCAATTTCAATCACACTCGCGCGTGACACTTTTCCGGCAACCGTCTTACCAGGCTCTTTAGAACCAGACTTCAAACCGGCGGCCTTCTTCAGCAAAAACGACGCTGGAGGGGTCTTTGTCTTAAATGTAAATGACTTATCTTGATAATAAGTAATTGTAACGGGAGTCGGTGTTCCCTTTTCCATTTCACCTGTAGCAGCGTTAAAAGCCTTACAGAATTCCATGATATTAATGCCGCGCTGACCCAAAGCTGGACCAATCGGTGGTGACGGCATTGCCGACCCGGCGGGCACTTGCAATTTCAGCATGCCTGCAATTTTCTTAGCCATGTTTCTCTTCCTTTATTATATGCGCCCCGTGGCGCATTTACTTAGAAGGTCTGTGGTACGATTTCACATGCGGCTAACATGCTTCATCTCCCACATTTTTTGCGATCTAAAAGATCGCAATACTTAGCCTAGCCCTTCTCGACCATGCCAAATTCAAGATCAACCGGCGTTGCACGCCCGAAGATAGAAACTTCCACTTTCAGACGTGAACGCTCTTCGTCAACTTCCTGCACAACACCATTAAAGGAAGCAAAAGAGCCTTCAGTCACACGCACTGTCTCGCCGATCTCAAACGTCACAGTTGATTTTGGACGCTCAACACCCTCTTGGATCTGGCTCAAAATAGCTTCTGCTTCGCGATCAGGGATCGGCATCGGCTTTTTTTCAGTACCCAGAAAACCGGAGACCTTCGGGGTATTTTTAATCAGATGATATACTTCATCTGTCAGAGTGGCACGCACCATCACGTAGCCGGGGAAAAACCTGCGCTCAGAATCGACCTTCCGGCCGCGGCGAACCTCGATGACCTTTTCAACAGGCACCAAAATTTGCTCAGAATAGATGGGAAAACCTTTTGTGCGCGCCCCTTCTTCAATTGCGTCAGCAACCTTCTTTTCGAAGTTCGAGTAAGCGTGAACGATGTACCATCTGGCGGTCATATGGGCGCTGCCTAAATCCGAGAGTTAAACTTAAAAACCAAAAACGAGGTCAAAACCCCAAGCGAAGAATTGATCAGCGGCAAAGAAAAACAGCGAGGCTATAACAACCATGATCAAAACCATGACAGTTGAAATCGAAGTCTCGCGCCGCGACGGCCATGTCACTTTAGCCGTTTCTTGGCGAACCTGCTGCAAAAAAGTAAAAGGATTTGTACGTGCCATGCGCGTTTCAGTGCCGATTCTATTGCTTCGCCCAAAATCTTGAGCTTAAACTAAGTTATCACTGCGTTTCCACAAACGATTGAAATCTATGATTTTTCTCAAAACCTAAATTTCATATTTGTTTCAAAACAGTGTTTTTTTGAACGCGCACCCGCAGTTAAGCCATACCAGCGCTGCGTTCAACTAATCTTTATTTAAATATAAATCAAGGGATTACCTAAATTTTGTTTGATAGAAAGCCCTGCAGGGCAACGTTTCTTCAACAATGCCATTTAATGAGAATGGCAGGGACGCACGGGCTCGAACCGTGGACCTTCGGTTTTGGAGACCGACGCTCTACCAACTGAGCTACACCCCTAAACGCGATGCTATAAACATCTGTTCCGACACGCGTGATAGCCTGCAATAATCAAGAGTGCACAGAAAAGGCGGCACAAAGGCCGCCTTTTACAAACCAAATATGTACTCACGGAAACTTTGACGAACTTCTCAGCCACCGGGGCGCGCTCGCAACCTTGGTTGCCAGCGCAATTTTAATGGGTCGGTGCCTTTGGTATTGTCAAAATCCTATTTGAGGATTTTGCTTAACTTACCGGCACCGCGCGCTCGCAACCTTGGTTGCCAGCGCAATTTTAATGGGTCGGTGCCTTTGGTATTGTCAAAATCCTATTTAAGGATTTTGCTTAACTTACCGGCACCGCGCGCTCGCAACCTTGGTTGCCAGCGCAATTTTAATGGGTCGGTGCCTTTGGTATTGTCAAAATCCTATTTAAGGATTTTGCTAACAATACCGGCACCGACGGTGCGGCCACCTTCACGGATAGCAAACCGTAGACGGTCTTCCATCGCGATCGGGTTGATCAGCTCAACGTTCATTTCCGCGTTGTCGCCAGGCATAACCATCTCGGTGCCCTCTGGAAGGGTCACTTCGCCAGTGACGTCCGTCGTGCGGAAGTAGAACTGCGGGCGGTACTTGTTGAAGAATGGTGTGTGACGACCGCCTTCATCCTTTGTCAAAATATACGCTTCGGCAACAAATGTCGTGTGCGGCGTGACTGAACCTGGCTTCACCAGAACCTGACCACGCTCAATGCCCTCACGGTCAACACCGCGTAGCAGCGCGCCGATGTTGTCGCCCGCTTGTCCACGGTCAAGCAACTTGCGGAACATCTCAACGCCCGTACAGGTCGTCTTCTTCGTGTCTCTAATGCCAACGATCTCAAGTTCGTCGCCGACGTTCACAATTCCGCGCTCAACACGGCCAGTTGCAACGGTGCCACGGCCAGAAATCGAGAACACGTCTTCAATTGGCATAAGGAATGGCAAATCAATTGGGCGATCCGGCGTTGGAATGTAGGCATCAACTGCAGCCATCAGCGCGCGAATTGAATCTTCGCCCATCGTCTTGTCGCCGTCGTTCAATGCGGTCAACGCAGAGCCCTTAACCACCGGCAGATCATCGCCTGGGAAGTCATACTTCGACAGAAGCTCACGCACTTCCATCTCAACAAGCTCGTGAGCTCCTCATCCATCCACTGTGGTCAACCTTGTTCAAAACACAACAAGCGATGGCACCCAACCTGGCGCGGTAAGCAAACTTGCTCGCGGGTTTGTGGCATTGGACGTATCAGCCGCTGAACACGGGGGGATCGCGCCGTCCATCCCTGTACGCACCCGTGATCATGTTCTTCACATAGTCAGCGTGGCCTGGGCGGAAATCAACGTGTAGCAAGTGACGAGCTTCCGTCTTTATAGCCCTCAACGTGCGCCGTTGAAATCGTGATACCACGTGCACGCCTCTTCAGGCGCAGCATCATCTGGTCATAGCGCTTATAGATATCGCTAAAATACTTCGTGATCGCCGCAGTCAACGAAGTCTTACCATGGTCAACGTGACCAATCGTTCCACAGCACGTAGCGCTTTATTGCGCTCAAACTTTGCCTTAGCCATGATAAATCCTATTCATTAAGGTTTAAGAATGGGGCATGCCCCGGTTGATAAACGCGCGATTTAAGGTGTAAAGCCACAATTCGCAAGGATTAATATTTCGCTGGTGGCATGATTAAAGCGGAGAGACCAATCATGGTAGCGTTGAAGCTGGAGCGGGGTACCGGGAATGAACCTCTGGTATTTAGCTTGGAAGGCCATTGCTCTACCATGCTTGAGCGTATACCAAGCAGCGCTTCAAAATTGACAACAAACACGCCGATGGGTGGAGAGTGCTGATCTCGAACCAGCGTACGCTAAGCGAACGGATTTACAGTCCGTCTCCTTTAACCACTCGGACACTCCTCCATCGGACGCATCGTTGTCGTTGTTGTCTGACACAACGCGCGCCTTATGAGACCGGTCAGGCCATGTGTCAACATAAAGAGCCCTGCAAAGCGCTCTAAAAAGAAGAATTTTTAATTCCGCCCCATCAAATGGGGGGTCATGCGGTACAACCATTTATAACACCGCTATGAACGACAAACCAAAAAGCAACAAAGACAGCCACTACGCCACCTTGCGCCGACAATTTCGCGATAAAAAGGCGGGCATTGACAAAAATGTGCAGGTTTTCCGCCCTCGCCCGCACCAAGATGCCGCCAAGGTGCCGGACGGCCGACTGTATCTCTACGGTTTGCATACCGTGCGCGCAGCATTAGAAAATCCCGAGCGCATAATTCACGCGATGTTTGTGACGGAAAATGCGCTTGGCGAAGCTGGAAATCCAAAGCCCTTCCGATTTGCCGTTTCCCGTCGAAGTCGCAACGCCGAAATTGATGGATGCGAAAGTCGGCTCTGATGCGTCACAAACGACGGCGGGCGCTGTGCTGGAGGTCGAAATCAGTTAGCGCCAAAAACTCAACGATCTCCGAAAATGCGACTTTTACCGATCAGCACATGCAACTGAACGAAGGCATATC
>JAXHNY010000019.1:0-7204 GCA_034519905.1 Ahrensia sp. | reverse complement strand
GTATTACTTCCGTTCCGGTTACGTATTGCTCGAAATTTTTCCACACTTTTAAATGCTATGAGCATAGCACTATTTTGGAGCGCGGTACTCGGATTTGTGGCCACACATTCTTTGAGTGCTGTAGTTGCCCCAATCCTGGCTACGGTCTAACGTGTGTCACTTCGAAACACTTTCGCCACAGGTGAGTGAAATGCCTTTAATGTCCCTAGACGGAAAATCCCCTGAGCTTCAAGGTTCGGGTCCCGCCTTTATTGCGAGCGATGCACAAATCATAGGCGACGTCATTCTCGGACAAGACACGGGTGTCTGGTTTGGTGCGGTGCTGCGCGGCGATAATGAGCCGATCACTGTCGGCGCTGAGACCAACCTTCAGGAACACGTTTGCCTTCATACGGATATGGGCTTCCCGCTTACGATAGGGCGCGGCTGCACGATCGGTCACCGCGCAATGCTGCACGGCTGTTCGATTGGCGATAATTCCTTGGTCGGAATTGGCGCGATCATTCTGAACGGGGCAAAGATCGGCAACAATTGTTTGGTCGGCGCTGGCGCTTTGGTCACCGAAGGCAAAGTCTTTCCTGACAACTCGCTTATCGTTGGTGCACCGGCAAAGGCTGGTACGTGTGCTAGACACGGATGCGATTAACAAATTGCGCGCATCGGCGACAAATTATGTGGCAAATGCAAAACGTTTTGCAGCTGGTCTGAAAACAGTAGACATTGCGTGAATCATAGCGCGGCACGCAACTTCGCAGCGTTAGCCGCCAAGACCTCTTGGTCTGCCATTTTACCGCTGTGCGCGCTCAGCCCCACACCTTCATAACGCGGCACAACATGAAAATGCAGGTGGAAGACCGTTTGCCCAGCGGGTGCCTCGTTAAACTGTTGAATCATAATTCCATCAGCATTGAACGCCCGTTTTGCCGCTTGGGCCACGCGCTGCGTGACGGCGATCAAATTGCCCAACGTCATCGGTTCCGCATCAAGCAGATTGCGCGAACCGGTTTTCGGGATCACAAGGCAGTGGCCGTTAGACTGAGGCATCACATCCATGAATGCCAACGTCTCCTCGTCTTCGTAGACTTTGTGAGAAGGGATGGCTCCCGCGATTATTTTGGCAAAAATATTGTCTGGCTCGTATGGTGTCATAATTCAAATCTCATTCTTCTTCTTGGCTTTCACTAGACCGCTTAAAAGGCCCATGGTCGCTGAGCATCCGGCCAAATCGTTTAACTTCATCGCGCTCATGCTCCAAATAATCAGCCACAGCGCGGCGGAAGCTTTCATTCGGAATATAATGGGCCGAATTTGTGAGGGTAGGCATATATCCTCGGGCTAATTTATGCTCGCCCTGCGCACCCGCTTCCACAAATTTTAAGCCCCGCTCAATCGCAAAGTCTATAGCCTGATGATAGCATACTTCAAAGTGCAAGAACGGATGATTTTCAATGCAGCCCCAATGCCGTCCATACAGCGTATCATCGCCAATAAAATTGATCGCGCCAGCAACATATCGGCCTTGATGCTTGGCCATAACCAGCAAAATGTCATCAGCCATCCGCTCGGCAATGAGCGAATAAAACCGGCGGTTTAAATAGGGCCGGCCCCATTTGCGGTTACCGGTGTCAGCGTAGAACACATAAAACTGATCAAGCACTTCTTCAGTGATGTCGCTGCCTGTCAACCATTCAATCTTGATGCCATTGGCTATGGCGTTTTCGCGCTCTTTTTTTAAATTTTTGCGCTTGCGTGAGGCGAGTGTGCCGAGAAAATCGTCGTACCTTGAATAGCCATCATTCTTGAAATGAAACTGCTGATCAACACGGTGCAAAAAGGCTGCATCTTGCAAAGCGACCACGTCAGCTTCTTCAGCAAACGTAACATGCGCCGACGACAGCCCCATCTTTTCCGTAAGCTGTGCGATGCCGTTGCCCAGTGCACTCCTGCCAGCTTCAGCTGAAATGCTATCTGAAACCAAAAGACGAGGGCCCGTCGCCGGTGTAAATGGCACAGAGGCCTGATACTTCGGATAGTATTTGCCGCCCGCGCGCTGATAGGCATCTGCCCATGAATGGTCGAAGACATATTCGCCTTGACTATGTGACTTGATGTAGCCTGCAACTGCACCGTGCACACCGCCAGCCGCATCTTCCAAAATCAAATGCTGAGGATACCAACCGGTTTGCGCTACCGCACATTTTGCATCTTCTAGCGAGGATAAAAACGCATAGCTTATAAACGGGTTGTAAGGCAAAGAACCACCATGCGATGTGCCCGATAGTCTTGCCCAATCAGCCGCCGTCACATCCGATATTTTATCGATGACACGAATAATAAAGTCGTAACACCATCCGGCGTTGGCTGTTGATCGTTGTGTGTCTTACTCATACCTATGAACTAAGGCGGGATAAAAATTGCACAAGATGCGTGTCAGGCCTCAAGGCAAAAATCCTTCAAAGGTCATCTGATCGGCGGACTCTCTGCTCCGCTTAACCTGGTCAGGCGTGCGAACCGTCCATGTGATTACTGGAAGCTCAAATTTATGGCGTATTTCGTCGACAAATTCATTGGGCAGATGATCGACGGCGTAGGATACGAATTTTATTCCAAAGCCCCGCGCTAAATGGTGTTTGTCAAAGTCGGCCTTTGTTTTGCCTTCCGCGGTGAGGCCAAGGGGTGCTTTTGATTTTGTGTGGGCAAACGCTTTAAGCAAATCATGATCAAAGCTCATCACAGCAGCTTCTCCGCCATAATGTTCCAGATCAGCTGCTACGGCGCTTGCAAGATCGCGCGCATCCGTCGCATCTCCAGTGCCTTTCATTTCGATAATCACAGGCACGTTGCCATCAACTTCGAGCAAAACGTCCTCAAGCGTATCGATCACGTCATGGGTTTTTCCCAATTTGATTTTTTGAAGTTCTTCTGCAGTACGTTCCTTCACGAGACCAGACTGGTTGGTGATCCGGTCAAGCGTGGCATCGAAACACAACCGCGATACCATCGGCTGACAGTTGCACATCGAGTTCGATCTGCATCATCTGCGCATTCCATGGCCGCACGAAAACGCGGACAGTAATTTTCGAACACCCTTTTGTTGCCATCATGCAGGCCGCGATGGGCGATAGGCAGGCGCGTGATGAACATGATGCCCTGTTTCCTCTTTCTATTGTCTATGCTTCGACTTCTATGATCGCTTCAATTTCGACCGGTGCATTGAGTGGCAGACACGGCACACCCACCGCCGAACGGGCATGAATGCCCGCATCGCCAAGAACCTCTACGAGAAAGTTTGAAGCGCCATTGCCGACCAAATGCTGATTTGTAAAATCAGGCTCAGGAGGCCACGAAGATCGTAATTTTGACGATGCGCTTGATCCGCTGCAAATCGCCCAGCGCGGCTTTTGCGACCGCCAGAATGTTGATCGCGCAGAGCCTCGCTGCCGCTTGGCCTTCTTCAACTTGACGATCAAATCACTCCCAAGTTTTCCCTTCGCGTTGAGGACACCAGCCTCAAGCGGCAGTTGGCCCGATGTAAACAGCAAGTTTCCAGCAAAGTTGTAGGGAATATAGTTTGCAGCCGGCGCCGACATATTAGGTATCGTTACGCCTAGCGCCTCTAGACGTGATGCTATTGTATCAGTCATTTTTTGTCCTTAATCTTACACAAATATTTACCGTCAGATATGCATGTTTGCCTCGCTTCTGCCATCAGAAAAACTATATTGATGTCAAATCAAGAGGAAAAATATGCGCCACGTTTTCAAATCATCGCTTCTCGTCTCATCAATCCTCATCTTCACGGGCGCTGCACAGGCCGCTGTGATGTTGGCGCCGCACCGCGCTGTCTATGAGGTCAAACTGAAGGAGGCCTCCGACCGAAGCGGTATCACGGGCATGAATGGCCGTATCGTGTATGAGTTTCGTGGTTCGGCCTGCGAGGGATACACCACGGATTTTCGGTTCGTAACACGACTTTTTGCGCGCGGCGAAAGCAACGTAACCGACCAGCGCACATCGACGTTTGAAGATGGGGCGGGGGAGATGTTTCGCTTCGTCACCAAAACCTATGTCGGCGAAGCGGAAGATAAAAACATCGAAGGCATCGCAACGCCAGACGAAGACGGGACATTCGTCGAACTTAAAAAGCCCGATGCGGTCAATCTCGAGCTTGGCAAGGCGCTGTTTCCCACCCAGCACATTATTGACATGATCGAGCGCGCCCAAAACAACGAACGGTTTTACGAAGAGAAAATATTTGACGGCTCTGACGGCGGCGACCGTGTGTTGGCCACAACCGTTGTCATCGGCCCACAAAAAAACGAACCATCGAGTGACGACAAAATCATCGGTGCATTGAAAGACGATCCCTATCGTTCGGTTAGCGTTTCGTACTTTGATGAAGACGAAAACACGGATGGCCTGCCAGAATATACCATCGCATTTAAGATGCATGACAATGGCATAAGCCGCGCACTTGATATGGACTATGGTGATTTTTCGCTTCAAGGCGAAATCACCAGCTTGGAATTGTTTGAGCAAGAGCCGTGTAAATAACAAATAATAGGCATGACAAATCGGTTTCGCGTTTATGACTAAATGCGAATTGGGCGGCAAAAAATAATAAAAGCGCAATAAAGTTGGCGGCGCGCGGCAATGGGTCTCGCCGTGCTCAATTCTTGCAAGCGATGAAGCAGATATGGATATGCTCGGAAAACGCACAATCTCGTGATAAATATCACAGTTCGTGGAGTTTGGTTTCGCCGTGGTGCCAGCCGATAGTTGGCAGCAACGTAGGCTAATAAGCGCTCTTTTGACCGCTTTAAGCCGTGCGATTGCAACGCCAATTGTTAGAGGCGCATCACTGAAAGTTGGTAAAAGCTCATCGCCCTTTGTCATGCCAAGCGCATGGCGCAAATAATAAACAGCCTGCTCAGCCTTTAAAATTTGGGCTGAAACCCACAATCCAAGCCGATGTGGTAAAGCCCGTTCGATTTGCGATTTGAACAGCGACCCAAAAATAAGCCAGCAGATTACGAGGCGCAAAAGCGCAACGCGGTTCTTCTCGATGGCATTTTGCAGCTCGTTGCGTGTCATGCCCACATTATCGGGCAGCAATTCAGCTGTTCGATAAGTTTTTTACTAAAGCGTTTCGATTTTAACTCGAAACATCAGGTATAACCTAACGCGTTGAAATCTATGATTTCAGGCAGCGTTTGGTTATTCAGGTTTAACGCGAAACGCTCTAAAAAGTAGATTTTTGGTCTTTTGTCAGAAAACTATACCAAGCGAGCGCCCGCAAACGCACATAAAGTGTGACAAATGCCACACACCATTTATTCCGCGGCGGTTCTTTTCATCGGTCGGCGCACCAATAATTCTTTCAAGAACCTGCCCGTATGGGAGCGTTCAACCTCCGCTATGTCTTCAGGCGTGCCTTCGGCCACGATTTCGCCGCCGCCATCGCCTCCTTCGGGGCCAAGGTCGATCACCCAATCGGCGGTCTTGATAACCTCTAAATTGTGCTCGATCACAACCATGGTGTTACCATTGTCGACAAGCTCATGCAGCACTTCGAGCAGTTTGGCGATATCATGGAAATGAAGTCCCGTTGTCGGCTCATCCAAAATATAAAGCGTGCGGCCAGTGCCGCGTTTGGCCAGTTCTTTGGCCAATTTTATGCGCTGAGCCTCACCGCCAGATAAGGTTGTCGCTTGCTGCCCAACTTTAATATAGCCGAGGCCAACACGCTTGAGCGTTTCCATTTTATCACGCACGGCCGGTACGGCGGCAAAGAAATCAACGCTCTCTTCGACAGTCATATCCAGCACATCGGCGATGGATTTGCCTTTAAAATGCACGTCGAGCGTCTCGCGGTTATAGCGTTTTCCGTGGCACACATCGCAGGTCACATAGACATCGGGCAAAAAGTGCATCTCGATTTTGATGACGCCGTCGCCTTGGCACGCTTCGCAGCGTCCGCCTTTGACATTGAACGAAAAGCGGCCCGGCTGATAGCCGCGCACTTTGGCTTCAGGCAATTGCGCAAACCATTCGCGGATCGGCGTGAAAGCACCTGTGTAAGTGGCGGGGTTGGAGCGCGGTGTGCGCCCAATCGGCGATTGATCGATATCGATCACTTTGTCGATATGTTCAAAACCGTCGATGCGCTCGTGTTCAGCGGGCACATCGCGCGCACCATTGATGCGCCGTGCGGCGGCCTTATAGAGTGTCTCAATCAAAAACGTGGATTTTCCGCCGCCCGAAACGCCAGTGACCGCAGAAAATACGCCCAGCGGCAGGCTTGCGCTCACATTTTTTAGGTTGTTGCCCTTCGCGCCGATCACTTTAATCGCGCGTTTTTTGTCAATTTTGCGCCGCATAGGCGGCATCGGGATTGTCATTTCACCAGTCAGATATTTGCCTGTGAGCGACTTTGGGTTCGCCATCACTTCGGCAGGCGTGCCCTGTGCCATAATCTGGCCACCATGAACGCCGGCAGCCGGGCGCGTATCGGCTTCCACGTAGTCGGCCGTCAAAACCGCATCTTCGTCGTGCTCGACCACGATGACGGTATTGCCCAGATCGCGAAGATGGCGCAGCGTTTCAAGCAGCCGCGCATTGTCGCGTTGGTGCAGACCGATGGAGGGCTCATCAAGCACATAAAGCACGCCCGTCAGGCCAGAGCCGATTTGCGAGGCCAAGCGGATACGCTGGCTTTCGCCGCCCGATAGCGAGCCTGATCCGCGTGCGAGGGTCAGATAATCAAGCCCCACATCGACGAGAAATTTCAACCGGTCGCGGATTTCTTTTAATATGCGCCCGGCGATTTCCATCTGCTTATCGGTCAAATGGTTTGGCAGATCGTTGAACCAGACATTTGCAACACGGATGGACATTTCGGCGACGTTTGAAATATGCAGCTTATGAATTTTGACCGAAAGTGCTTCTTCCTTTAGGCGGTGGCCATGGCAGTGCGAGCACGGATTGCTGGACATGTAGCGCTCGATTTCTTCGCGCATCCACGCGCTATCGGTCTCGCGCCAGCGCCGCTCTAGGCTTGGGATAACGCCTTCAAAGGGTTTTCGTGCCGTATAGGTGCGAAGGCCATCATCATATTCAAAATCAACATTTTGCACGAGCCCGTACCATAGAGCACCGCGTCTTTGCTCTTGTGAAAAAGATCAGCCCAAGCAATACGTAACTA